>JBBDYP010000001.1:0-10002 GCA_040900615.1 Solirubrobacterales bacterium
GCGAGGCCGGAGCCGGAGATCGCCAGGGCGATGCCGGCGCAGCCCCAGTGGAACTCTTCGGCGGAGATCACCTGCATCTGGCCCTCGGAGTCGGAGGCGGAGCGCTGAATGCCCTCGAGGCCGCCGAATCCCTGCTTGCGGGCCTCCTTGATCACCTCCCAGGGGATGCTCTCCTCTTCGTCGTGCTTGCGCGCCGCGGGCCGGATCACCTCTGCGGCGAACTTGCGGCACCGCGCCCTGTACTCGAGCTGCTCGTCGTTGAATGCGAAATCCATTGCTTCCTTCCTCGCCGTGGACCGATTGACTGGTCAGTCAGCCAGTCCCCGACACTTTATCTGACCGGCCAGCCAACAAGACCCATGTAGCGTTCCCCGAGGTGAGCGCCGACCGACCGATCAACGCCGACGTGCCGACGCCGGAGCCTGCCGCGACCGAGTCCAAGCCGGAGCCGAGAGCGGTGTCCGCGAAGCCGGCGCCTCCCCCACCCACCGCCGAGCCCGAGCCACCGCGCCCCCCGCGCGGGCGCAGGCGGCGCCAGCCGGTGCCGGCGGCCCTGAAGCTGGTCGCCGCGCTGGTCATCGTGGCGGTCGTCTTCATCGTCGTCGCCGTGGTCGGCGGCAGCGGCGGCTCGGGGGACGGATCTGCCGGCGAGGGACCGGCTCCCGCCCCATCGCCGCCGACGGCTGGCAGCACGGAGGCGGTGGAGACGCCGAGCTCCCCGACCGCCGAAGAGCTCGGCTACCCCGACTTCGCCACCGGCAACACGACCCGCGTCGGCGGCTCGGACCCGGCCGCCAACGCCGCCGCCGTGGCGCTGGCCGTGTTCCCGTCCACCACCGCCTCCCAGCGTCCCGCGGCCGTGACGCTCGTCGCCGAAGACGACTGGGCAGGAGGAATCTCCGCCTCGGTGCTGATGGCGGCGCCGGTGCGCGCCCCGGTCCTGATCTCCGGCCCCGACGGGCTGCCAGACCCGAGCGCCGAAGCGCTGGACGCACTCGACCCGGCCGGCGACCGGTCCACCGGCGGCGCGAGCGTCTTCGCGATCGGCGACGTCGAGCCTCCGGGCGACCGGCAGGCGACGGGGGTGAGCACCGGCTCAGCCGCCGCCGAGGCCGCGGCGATCGCCGAGTTGCGCGACCGCCTCTTCGGCTCGCCCCCTGCCCACGTCGTCGTCGCGCCGAGCGGACGGCCCGAGCTGGCGATGCCGGCGGCGGCCTGGGCGGCGCGCTCGGGGGACCC
This sequence comes from Solirubrobacterales bacterium, assembly GCA_040900615.1. Taxonomy (GTDB): domain Bacteria; phylum Actinomycetota; class Thermoleophilia; order Solirubrobacterales; family 70-9; genus VAYN01. The sequence continues at coordinate 1,240 of JBBDYP010000001.1, forward strand.
GGTCCTGTTCACCGGCGCCGAGCGGCTGCCGAAAGCGACCGCCGCCGCACTGAAACGGCATCCGGACGTGCCGGTCTACGTCCTCGGGCCCTCCTCGGCGATCTCCTCCGACGTCGTCCACGAGATCACGGCGATCGACGACCGGGTCAAGCGCGTCTCCGGCGAGGATCCGGTTGCCAACGCGATCGCCTTCGCCCGCTACGTGGACGGCGACTTCGGCTGGAACGTCAACGATCCCGGCCACGGCTTCGTCCTCGCGCGCAGCGACTCGCCGCTCGACGCGGCCGCGGCGGCGGCGCTGTCGGCCTCGGGCACCTGGGGGCCGTTGCTGCTCAGCGACGACGCCGCTACCCTGCCGGCGGAACTGCGCAGCTACTTCCTCGACGTGAAGCCCGGCTACACCACCAACCCCACCCGCGCCTTCTACAACCACGTGTGGGTGATCGGCGACCAGGAGGCCATTGACGTGAACCAGCAGGCGGAAGTGAACGAGCTGGCCGAGCTGGCCAAGATCGGCGGCACCAAACCGTGAGCGAATCCGAGAGCCCGGCGCTGCTCGCCCAGGCGCACGAGGTCACCGCAGAGGACATCCGCGCCCTCGCCGGCGCCTCCACCCCCCACTTCGCGCTGCAGGTCCGCAACCGGATCCGCCGCCTGATCGCGCCCCTGCCCCCGGAGCACCCGGCCCGGCTGGAAGGCGAACGGAAGATCGCCCGCCTCGAAGACCTCGCCGAGCACAGCGGCGATCCCCGCGGCACGCTCGGAATCGAGCATTGAAGTACCTGGCCCCCGGCGTCTGGCGGCTGAAGGAGCTCCCGGCGCCGACGATCAACGTCTACCTGGCCGAGGACGTCCTGATCGACGCCGGCCGGCGCTGGGATCGCCGCCGGATCTTCGCCGAGCTGGAGGGCCGGGAGATCTCGATGCTGGCGCTGACCCACGCCCACCCCGATCACCAGGGGGTGGCCAAGGACGTCTGCGAGGCGCGCGGCGTCCCGCTCGCCTGTCATGCCGACGACGTCGATGCGATGGAAGGCAAGCGCCCGATGCAGGATGCGGCGCCTCGCAACCCCGTCAACAGGGTGATCCGCAGCATCTGGCAGGGCCCGCCCCACAAGGTGGATCGCATCCTCGCCGAGGGTGACGAGGTTGCCGGGTTCCGCGTCGTCCACGCCCCCGGCCACGCCCGCGGTGAGGTGATCTTCTTCCGCGAGCACGACCGGGTCGCGATCTGCGGCGACGTGATCCGCAACATGAGCTACGCCACCGCCCTGCCGGGGATCAGGGAGCCGCCGGAGATCTTCACCTACGACCCGGCCGAGAACCGCCGCTCGATCCGCAGGCTCGCCGAGCTCGAGCCCTCGCTGATCCTTCCCGGCCACGGCCCCGCCGTGACCGACCTGGCCGCGTTCGAGCGCTTCGTCGCGGCGCTGCCCGCATAGCACGGGCGCGGCCGATTACCGGGCCGCATCGAGGGTAGCTCTGACTGAGTCCCAACCGGAAGGGAGTGCAGATGAGCACGCTCAGGAAGAGGCACCCGTCGCCGGCGATGGTCGTTGCTGTCATCGCCCTCGTCGTCGCCCTCGTCGGAACCGCCTACGCCGCCCAGACGATCAACGGCGGCGCGATCAAGAAGCAGACCATCGGTGGAGGCAAGCTGAAGGAGAACACCCTCACCGGCTTCCAGATCAACACCAACAAGCTCGGCGTGGTGCCGTCGGCTGTCCGCGCCACGCACACCTACTGGGCCGTCGTCAACAACCCGGTCGGTGCCGGCAACGCCACGCTCGCCCGCGCCAGCGATGCCGGGATCACCGCGGCCGAGGGCGCCGGCGCCGTCACCGTGGTCTTCCCGCAGAACATCGCGGGCTGCGCGAACGTCGCCGAGCGCAACAACGCCGGCACCACGGTCCCCACCGCCGGCACCGCCCAGACCAACACGTCGGCGGCCAACGCCAACGCCGTCGAAGTGCACACTCGGGACGAGAAAGGTGCAGCCGCCGACGGCGACTTCCACCTGCTGGTGGTGTGCCCCTAGCTCACGCCGGCGGGTCGAGCAGATCGATCCGCATCGAGAGATCGTCGGTGGGGCGGAAGACGACCTCGTACTTCCGCCCCGCTTTCTTCTCGGCGTCGAAGAAGCCGTGGACCTTCGGCCCGACGTCGCGCTTGAAGTCGCTGTAGGTCAGGTGGATCGTGAACTCGTCGTCGTCCCGCGCCTTCGACAGCATCTCCAGCGTCTCGACGTCGGGGTTGTCGTATTCGCCGTCAGCGGAGATGACGAGGTGGCGCGCCCGCAGGCGTTCGAAGAACTTCTGGTCCAGGTTCCGGCAGCTGCCGTGGTGGGGCAGCTTCAGCAGGTCGAGCTCGATGCTGTCTTTCGGCTCGAGGATCCCGGCGGCTTCGAGCCCGGCGAGGATCTTGTCGCCCCGGGCATCCCCGGTCAGCAGCATCCGCTTGCCGCCACACTCGGCCAGGCAGACGATCGAGGAGAGGTTGGTGACCGAGTTGTCGATGTTGGAGGCGATCTCCGCCGCCGCCGGGCCTTTCGCTTTCTTCAGCTTCGCCTGTTCCTTCGCCCACTCCACGCGCAGCTTCTCGATCTCGGCCTGGCGCGGGCCGACGACCGTGATGCGAAGCGGACCGAGGTCGACGGTGGCGCCGCCCTCTTCCGGGGCCATCACGAACTCGTCGAAGTCCGGGTTCAGCGTCCAGTTCAGCCGGTCCGCGTTGTCGCGCAGGCCTTCGCCTTCCGCGACACCCGCGATCACCGCCTCCACCTCGGCCGGTTGCGTCCCGTCGCTCGTCTCGAGCTCAGTCGAGACCGCCGGGCCGAGCAGGTCGTCGAAGGCGTTGTGCCACAACCCCTTCACTTCGAGCTGCTGCTCGAGATCCTCGTCTTCGAGCAGCGCTTCGCTGAGGTCGAGGATGCCGCGCACGTGGTCTTTGTCGACGTGGCTGACCACCACGAGCTCGATCGGCAGGGAGCCGCCGCGGGCGTCGACCAGCTCGGCGAGGCGCGGGGCCAGGGCGTCCTTGTAGACGCCGCTGGGCCCGCCGTCGATCAGCACCAGCCTCGGGTCCGCCGCGTGGCCGTAGCGCAGCAGCAGGCTGTCGCCGAACTCCGCCCGCAGGGCCTCGAGAGAGAAGACTTTGCTCATACCGCCTCCAACGTTCGTAGGGCATCGACCAGACCCGCTCCCTGGAAGTCGGCGTCTCTGCCGAGATCCGTCGCCGCGCGGCAGAGCGCCTGCTTGACCAACTCGGGCCGCGCGACCAGCTCGGCGTTGCGGCCCAGCAGCAGCGCCGCCACGCCGGAGACGTGGGCGGCCGCCTGGCTGGTCCCGTCCTTGACGAGGAAGTCGCCGCCGGGCGCGGGGGCCGCGATCTTCTCGCCCGGGGCGACCAGGTCGGGCTTGCGGCGGCCGTCCATCGTCGGGCCGCGGCTGGAGAAATAGGAGACGCCGTAGGCGTGCGGCTCCTCGCGGTGCGTGGAGCCGACCGTGATCACCTTCTCGGCGTTGCCGGGATCGGTGATCGCCACGGTCCGGGCGCCGTCGCGGGACCGCCCGGCGATGCTGACGTAGCGCGCCCTTCCTTCGTTGCCGGCGGCGACCACGACGACCACGCCGCTCGCCGTCAGGCGCTCGCACTCGTCGCAGATCGGCGACCTGCCCACCGCGTAGTTCGTGCGCACATGGTCGAGGGAGAGGCTGAGGTTGGCGCCGTGCACGACCATCCGGTCGCTCTGGGCGTTGAGATGGCGGATGAACTGCAGCGCAGCCATGATCGCGAACTCCTCGCCCTTGCCGTCGGGGCCGAAGACCCGCAGGTCGTACAGCTCGACGTCCGGGCAGACCCCGATCAGGTCCTTCCGGGCGGGCATCTCCGGGTCGTCGACCCGCCAGTCGCCGGCGAGGATCCCGGCGACGTGGGTTCCGTGCGTCGCCTTCGGGACCTCGTACCTGGCGCCATGTTCGACCTCGAGCAGCGGCGCCAGCGCCTCCCAGTCGACCGGGCGCCTGTCCTTGATGCGGCGCTCGAGCTCCTCGCGCACGCCAGCGTCGAGGTTCCCCATCCGGCCGGAGATGATCGGGCGCAGTTTGGTGAAGTCGTAGGTCGCGAGCACCCGCGTCCCCTGCCACGAGCCCGCGGAGGGAGCCGGCAGCAGCTCCCCCTCGTCGCTGCGCCTGCGGAAGGCAGGGTGCGTCGCGTCGACGCCGGTGTCGACGACCGCCCAGCGAACCGAGTTGACCGCGACACGGCGCGACCCGGCCGACCGGGTCTCCGGATCGGTGAAGACGCGGCGAGCCGCATCGGCCTTGACCGTGAGGCGCGAGCACCAGAGCGCGGTGCGAGCCTCCCGGTTGAGGCTGACCGTCCACAGCGGCAGCGTCTCCTTGCCGGCCGGCGGCTTGACGCCTTTCAGCACGGCCGCGCCCAGGCGCCGCAGCTCCTGCGGATCGACGTCGGCGTCAGCGCCGGCGTGCTCGATCCTCCCCACCAGCTCCAGGTACGAGCCCAGCCAGTCGGCCCGGAAGCCGCTGCGGCTGGGACGGGGGCGGAAGGCGTCCGCGGCGCGCGCCGTGCCCTTGCTGGCTTTCAGCAGCGAGGCGACCCCGCCTTTCGGCGGCCAGGTCCGCCGCCACCACTCCGACAGCGGTACGACCTCGCGCACCAGCTGATGGAAGCCGAGGTAAGCGACGACGTACCCGTCGTTGTAGGAGATCCCGAGGTCGGCCCGATCCTCGGCCGGGAAGCGCTCCTGCAGGGCCCCCATCAACTTCGCGGCGCTGCTGTGCTCGTGCGGCGTCAGCAGCAGGTCCTGGCGGCTGCTCGAATCCGCGGCGAAGCTGACCCAGACGTCGGGCAACACCGGCGAGTCCTGAGTGAAACGACGCTCCTCCTCAGAACCGAAGATCCACTGTTCGAATTCGAGCCGGTCGACGGCCATACCCGGGCGATGGTCCCATACGACCCTTATTAGTCAAGTGTCACAAAACAAACCTTACTGTTTGCGTCAGCGCATTCAGAGCCCCAGCCGAGCGGCGGCCATGTCGACCCGCTCGCCGCGGAACGGCACACCCTCCGCCCTCAGCAACCGTCGCTGGCGCTCACCCTTCGCGAGCGTGCCGTCGGCGCGCACCACCCGCCACCAGGGCAGGTCGGGCTCGTCCACCTCGAACAGCACCAGGCCGGCGAAGCGCGGCGCCCCGGGCGAGACGTCGCCGTAGGTGCGCACGAAGCCCGCGGGGATCTCGCGCACCCGGGCGAGCACTTCGTCGAAACGGCTTTGCGACGGGTCGCTCAGGCGCCCGGGCCGAAGGCGTCGATGATGCGGTTCTGGAACTCGCTCAGCTCCTCGGAGGAGATGAAGTAGGTCGGAGGGGTGAGGAAGAGGCCGTCGGCGCGCTCGGCGGTCGCCTCGACCCGGGCGCGGACCTTGTCGAGGGGACCGGCGGCGCAGTAGGTCTCGACCATCTCGTCGCTGATCGCGGCGGGAACGGCGGCGAGGTCGCCGCGGCGGAAGGCCTCGCCGGCGGCGACGGCGTTGTCGGCGAAGCCGTGCAGCTCCCAGAGCGGCATGTAGGTCTTCACCGTCGCGTAGAAGGAGATCGTGCGGCGGGCCATGTCGATCGCCCGTCCCTCGTCGTCGTCGATCGCGCAGCAGACGGTCGGCAGGTAGTCGAAGTCGCCGCGATCGCGGCCGGAGCGGCGCAGCCCCTCCTCGAAGGCGTCGACGACGACCTCGTCGATCCAGCGCAGGCTCTGGATCGGGTGGCCGATCAGGCCGTCGGCGACGTCCCCGGCCATCCGCGCCATCCCGGCCTGGACCGCGGCGGTGTAGATCGGCACCGACTCGCGCGCCGCTGGGTGCGGCCGCACCCAGCCCTTGATGTCGATGTCGTAGTACTCGCCCTCGTAGCGGATCGGCTCGCCGGCGCTCGCCTGGCGCATGATCAGCCGCGTGGCCTCGATCGCCTCGCGCAGGTGCGGCGCCGGCTTGCCGTAGTTGGCGTTGTGCCAGGTTTCGTTCAGGCGCTTGACCCCCGCCCCCATGCCGAGGCGGAAGCGCCCTGCCGACATCTCGTCGATGTCGAGCGCGGTGACGGCGTGGATGAAGGGGCTGCGGGTGAAGGCCCAGACGATCCCGGTGGCGACGTCGATCCTCGTCGTCTTCGCCGCCAGGTAGGCGGCCTGGGTGGCGGCGCTGCGGAACAGCTCCGGGGCCCAGACGCACTCGACGCCGGCCGCCTCGGCCTTCAGGGTCTCGGACTCGAGTTCGGCCACTGAGGTGCCGATCGCGGCGACGGAGATGCGATCGAGCGCGCTCAACTCGGGACCCGCTCAGGCCGCCGCGGGCTCGGCCGCGCGCGCGAGCACCGCATCGGCGACCCGTTCGCGGTGCCACTTGGCGTCACCGAAGATCGCCGCGTTGGCGCGGCCGCGCTTGAGAAAGAAGTGGAGGTCGTGCTCCCAGGTGAAGCCGATCCCGCCGTGGACCTGGATCGAGGCGTTGGGAACGCGCCAGCCGGTGTCGGAGGCGTAGGCCTTGGCCATCGAGGCGGCCAGCGGCAGCGACTCGGGCTCGGCGTCGGCGGCCCAGGCCGCCCCGTAGACGGTCGAGCGGGCGTTCTCGGTCTCCAGCAGCATCTGCGCGCAGCGGTGGGAGACCGCCTGATAGGCGCCGATCGGGCGCCCGAACTGCTGGCGGTCTTTGGCGTAGGCGACAGCCATCTCCATCGTCCGCTGGGCGATCCCCGTCGACTCGGCGGCGAGGGCGACGCAGATCTGGAAGAAGACCGGGAAGTAGTCCTCGGCGGCGCCGGGCAGCGTGTCGGCGGCGGCGACGCGGACGCCGTCGAAGCGAACCGAGGAGAGGCGGCGGGTGAGGTCGATCGACTCTTCGGCGGTGACCGTCACGCCCGCTGCGTCGCGCTCGACCAGGTGGCGGCGGCCGTCGGAGGTGGCGACGAGGAAGAAGTCGGCGCTGGCGGCGTCGAGGACCAGCGTCTTGACGCCGTCGAGGACGACGCCGTCGCCGTCGGGCTTGGCCTCCATCGTGAACTCGCCGATCGTCGCCGGCGAGCCGGCGTCCCATAGGGCCGGGGTGCCGCGGCGCTCGCCGGCGGCGAGGGGGCGCAGGTAGCGCTCGCGCTGGTCGTCGGAGCCGCAGAGGCTCAGCGCCAGGCCGGCGACCGTGTTCGAGAACAGCGGCGAGGGCGCCAGCGCGTAGCCCATCTCCTCGAAGAGGACGGCCAGCTCGACGATGCCGAGACCCTGTCCGCCCCACTCCTCCGGCAGCGCCAGGCCCGGCCAGCCGAGCTCGGCCATCTGCGCCCAGCCATCGGCGTCGAAACCATCGTCGCTGGCGGCCAGCTCGCGCATCCGCTCGGATTTGAAACGCGAGGCGAGGAAGTCGTGCGCGGTCGCCTTGATCGCCTGCTGCTCGTCGGTGAGGTCGAAGTACATGGTCGGGATTCCTAGCGCAGCCTCGGCAGGCCGAGAACTCGCTCGGCGATGATGTTCTTGAGGATGTCCGTCGTCCCGCCCTCGATCGAGTTGGCGCGCGAGCGCAGGAAGCCGTACTGCCAGGCACCGTTGTCGATCGCCTGCTCGGCGCCGCGCGAAAGCGGCGCGTAGGCACCCTCGATCTCCAGCGCCAGCTCGGTCACGCCCTGGTTGATGTCGGACCACTGCCACTTGCCGAGCGAGCCCTCCGGACCGGGGATGCCCGACTGCATCGTCTTGGTCAGGCCCCGGTAGGCGGCGAGACGCATCGCCTCGGCCTCGATGTGGAGCTGGGCGATCCGCTGGCGGTAGTAGGTGTCGTCGGCTGCCGAGCCGCCGTTGAGGCGCACCTCGGCAGCGAGCTTCGCCAAGCGGCCGAGGCTGTTCTGGACCTGGGCGATGGCGCCGAAGGCGAGGCCGGCGCGCTCGTTCATCAGCGTCGTGATCGCCACGCCCCAGCCGTTGCCGACACCACCGACGACGTTCTCGTCGGGGATCCGCGCCTCGTTGATGAAGACCTCGTTGAACTCGCCCTCGCCGGTGATCTGAATCAGCGGCTTGGCTTCGACTCCGTCCTGCTCCATGTCCATCAGGAAGTAGGTGAGGCCCTGGTGCTTGGGCGCATCGGGGTCGGTGCGGGCGACGAGCATGCACCACTTCGCGTACTGGGCGAACGTGGTCCAGACCTTCTGCCCGGTGACGACCCATTCGTCGCCGTCCTTGACCGCGCGGGTCTTCAGCGAGGCCAGGTCGGAACCGGACTCCGGCTCGGAGAAGCCCTGACACCAGATCTCCTCAGAGGTGAGGATCGGCTCCAGGTAGCGCTGCTTCTGCTCGTCGGTGCCGTGGGCGATCACCACCGGGCCGCCCATCGCCAGGCCGAGCACGTTGGCGGGGCTCGGCGCCTCCTGGCGCGCGGCCTCGCCGACGAAGATCGCCTGCTCGATCATCGTCGCGCCGCGGCCGCCGTACTCCTTCGGCCAGGAGATCCCGGCCCAGCCGGCGGCGTGCAGCTTCTGCTGCCACTCGCGGCGGAAGGCCATCACCTCGTCGAGCCCGGCCTCGGGCTCGGGACCCGGATGGTTCTCCTGCAGCCAGGTGCGAACCTCGTCGCGGAACTCCTCCTCCGATGGCGACAGCGTCAGGTCCATCGGTCGGCAGCCTACTGGCTAGGCGGCCAGGCCGTGTGAGGTCGTTCAGACCCTTTGAATCAGCGTCCCCGTCCCGATCCCCCCGCCGCAACACATCGTC
>JBBDYP010000002.1:0-9995 GCA_040900615.1 Solirubrobacterales bacterium
GGCCCGACGCTCGGCCTGGTCGGCAAGGGGGTCACCTTCGACACCGGCGGCATCTCGCTGAAGCCGGGGGCGGGGATGCACGAGATGAAGATGGACATGTCCGGCGCCGCGGCGGTGCTGGAGGCGGTTGCGGCGATAGCCGAGCTGGGGCTTCCCGTCGACCTCGTCGCCGTCGTGCCCTCGACCGAGAACATGCCGTCCGGGACGGCGATCAAACCCGGCGACGTGATCACCCAGTACAACGGGGTGACGGTCGAGGTCAACAACACCGACGCCGAGGGGCGCCTGATCCTCGCCGACGCGCTCGCCTACGCGGTCGAGCTGGGAGCCGAACGGATCGTCGACCTCGCCACCCTCACGGGCGCGGTGATGATCGCCCTCGGGTCGACCTACGCGGCGGTCATATCCAACGACGACGCGCTGGCCGCCGAGGTCTCCCGCGCCGGTGAGGAGAGCGGCGAGCTGGTCTGGCGCCTGCCCCTCCACCCCGAGTACAAGGAGCTGATGAAGGGGACCGTCGCCGATCTTTCCAACCTCGGCTCCAAGCGAGAGGCCGGCACGATCACCGCCGCCTCCTTCCTCGAGGAGTTCGTCGACGACACCCCCTGGGCGCACGTCGACATCGCCGGCACCGCCTGGGGCGTCGGCCGCGAGTACACCGGCAAGGACGCCAGCGGCTTCGGCGTGCGGCTGCTGGTCGACCTGGCGCGCCGCCAGGCCGGCTGAGCCCCTGCGCGAGCGCACCGGTCAGCCGCCGAGGATCATGCAGGTGGCCGTGCCGTGGGCGAGCAGCTTGCCGCTCTCGGCGGCGGTCAGGGTCGCCTCGGAGGTCGCCTGGCGCCGGCCTCGGTGGAGGACGTTCGCCTCGCAGAGGACGCGGCCGGTCTCGCGGGTTAGCGGGCGCACGAACTTGGCCTCGAGGCCGAGCGACGTGTAGCCCACGCCGGCGGGCAGCGTGGTGTGGACGGCGCAGCCGAGAGCGGAGTCGAGCAGGGTCGCGGCGTAGCCGCCGTGGACCATGCCGATCGGGTTGTAGTGCTCCTCCCCCGGTTCGCCCTCGAAGACGGCGCGGCCGTCGCCGAGCTCGACCGGGCGCATCCGCATCGTCACCGCGATCGGCGGCGGCGGAATCTCGCCGGCGACGATTGCCCGCATGTACTCCATCCCCGTCATCGCCGCTCCCGCCGCCGCCGTCGACACGGGGTCCTGCCAGACCAGCGTGCGGTTGCGGGTGGTCTCGGGGCTGGAGGCGGCGAAGGCTTCCGCCGCCTCCACGGCGGTTCCGCCGTCGGCGCTCACCGGGTGAATCCTCGCCGGCCGAACTCGACCTCACGCCGGGCGAGTCGGCGCGACACCGGGTAATGCAGATCGGCGGTGATCTCCTCCTGGCTGATCGCGATCCGCGGCGCCTTCGCGCGCCGGACCTGTCTGTGTCTTGGTATCAGCCTCATGCTTCGCCTCCAATCAGCTTTCTGGAACTGAGTTTCGTCAAGCAACTGATAACGGGCGCCAGCCTACCGCAGTCGGTTGCTTGATGCAACCATGTGTGCGAAGATCACACCGTGTTGCCCCACGACTATCCGGGCCAGGTCTGCTCGATCGCCAAATCGCTCGCGGTGATCGGCGAGCGCTGGTCGCTGCTGATCGTCCGCGACATCCTCAACGGCAACCGCCGTTTCGGCGAGATGCAGGCATCGCTGGGCGTCGCCCGCAACGTCCTCTCGGCGCGGCTGCAGCGGCTGATCGACGAGGACATCCTCGAACGCCGCGCCTACCAGCAGAGCCCACCCCGCTACGAGTACTTCCTGACCGAGAAGGGCCTCGACCTCTGGCCGGCCCTGATCGCCCTGATGAACTGGGGCGACCGCTACTCGGCCGGCCCGGAGGGCCCGCCGCGGCTGATCGTCCACAAGCAGTGCGGCGGCGAGGTGTCCGACCGCGGAATCTGCAAACGCTGCGGCGAGGTGCTGCACGCGCGGGACGCCACCCAGGTCCCGGGGCCGGGACTGGAAAGCGCTCTCGCCGGAACTGCATCAACTTCTCCATCTGGCGGATAGGAAAGTTGATGCAGTTCGTCGTTCGCCGGGTCGGGCGAGGCGCTAGCGTTGGCTGGACGGCCAATCGGGTGAGCGAGGATGGAGGAGGAACGGGAATGGCGGCTGCGGCGGAGGTTCAGGTTCGGGACAGGGTCTTCATCGGCGGCGAGTGGGTGCAGCCGAGCGGTTCGGAGTCGATCGAGGTGATCAACTCGACCACCGAGGAGGTCATGGGCACCGTCCCGGCCTGCGCCCCGGCTGACGCCGACCGCGCCGTCGGCGCCGCCCGAGAGGCCTTCGTCGCCTGGTCCCAGACCTCCCGCGAGGAGCGGGCCGGCTACCTGTCGGCGATCGCCGCCGGGCTGAGCGAGCGCAGCGAGGAGATCGCCGCGACGATCTCCCAGGAGCTGGGGATGCCGCTGAAGCTGAGTCAGCTGATCCAGGTCGGCCTGCCGACCAGCCAGTTCGCGGCGATGCCGAAACTGATGGAGGAAGTGGCGTGGGAGGAGGAGATCGGCAACTCCCGGGTCCTGCGCGAGCCGGTCGGGGTACTCGGCGCGATCACGCCCTGGAACTACCCGCTCAACCAGATCGCGGCCAAGGTCGCCCCGGCGCTCGCCGCCGGCTGCACCGTCGTCCTCAAGCCGAGCGAGGTGACTCCCCTGAACGCGTTCCTGCTCGCCGAGGTGATCGAGGCGGCCGGCCTCCCCGCCGGCGTCTTCAACCTGGTCACCGGCACCGGTCCGGTCGTCGGCGAGGCGGTCGCCGGGCATCCTGGGGTCGACATGATCTCCTTCACCGGCTCGACCCGCGCCGGTCGCCGGGTCAGTGAGCTGGCCTCCGCCACCGTGAAGCCCGTGGCGATGGAGCTTGGTGGCAAGTCGCCCAACGTGATCCTCGACGACGCCGACCTCTCCCGCGCCGTCCCCGACGGCGTCGGCAAGTGCTTCCTCAACTCCGGCCAGACCTGCAGCGCGCTGACCCGGATGCTGGTCCCCCGCGAGAAGCTGGCCGAGGCCGAGCAGCTTGCGGCCGCCGCTGCGGAGGCCTTCACCCCCGGCGATCCCTTCGCGGAGGGGACGCGGCTCGGACCGCTCGTCTCCGACGTCCAGCGCCAGCGCGTCCGCGGCTACATCGAGAAGGGCGAGGCGGAGGGCGCGAGGCTCCTGACCGGCGGCGCCGAGCCGCCCGAGGGCCTCGACCGCGGCTACTTCGTCCGCCCCACCGTCTTCTCCGAGGTGACGCCGGAGATGACGATCGCCCGCGAGGAGATCTTCGGCCCGGTGCTGGCGATCCAGCCCTACGAGGATGAGGACGACGCGGTGCGGATCGCCAACGACAGCGACTACGGGCTGGCCGGCGGCGTCTGGTCGGCCGACCAGACGCGGGCGATCGCGGTCGCCCGCCGGATCCGCAGCGGCCAGATCGAGATCAACGGCGGCGCCTTCAACCCGCTGGCCCCGTTCGGCGGCTACGGCCAGTCCGGCCACGGGCGCGAGAACGGGCGCTACGGGCTCGAGGAGCTGCTGCAGGTCAAGAGCCTGCAGCTCTGAGCTCCGAGCCGACGGGGCCTGTCCCCGCGGGCCTCGACCATGGCCCGGGAGATCGCCAGGCCGAGGCGGGGCTCAGCCCGCCGGCGGCGTCGCCGTGAGGTCGCCCTCGCTGCGCCCCGCAACTTCGGCGGCACGGCCAACCGCCTCGCCGATCCCGAAGTGGGAGCAGATCGTCAGCTCGTGCTCCCGACGCAGGGGGCGGGTCGCATCGACGACGGGGGCGCTGCGAATCGCCTCTCCTTCATAGGCCGCCCAGACCCCGAACGGCGCCCCGGCACAGCCCCGCAGGGGGACTGCCACGACCCGCGCGCCGCGGCGCCTGCCCAGCCGCGCGATCAGCCAGGCTGGGTCGCCCGTGGCGCTGTCGACGAAGATGCCCTGCACCTGACCGACGCCGGAGCCGCCGAAGTCCGCCAGCTCGGCGCCGACCCAGCCCATCGCCTCGGCCAGCGAAGGCATCGCCGCCGCATCAGACATCGACGTGCTTCTCCAGCAGCTCGCCGGCGGCGGAGGCGGGGTCGAGCTCCCGCCGCACCACCCTGTCCAGCAGCTCGGCCGTATCAGGGTCTGCGGCGACGGCCTGCTCGAGGCGGCGGCGCATCCTGGCAGTGGCGATTCCAAGCACCTCGCTGCGCAGGTTGCGGGCCCGGCGCTCGGCCAGCGTCCCCGCCTCCTCGATGAAGGCCCGGTGCTCGTCGATCTTCGCCGCCAGCTCCTCGATGCCCTCGCCGCGGGCCGCCTCGGTACGCAGGATCGGCACCTTCCAGCCGGCGGGGTCCTGCGAGAGCGCGAGCACGCTGCGGACCTCGCGCACCATCGTGTCGGTCATCGGGTGGTCGGCCTTGTTGACGACGATCACGTCGGGGATCTCCATCACCCCCGCCTTCAGGGCCTGGATCGAGTCGCCGGAGCCGGGCATCAGCGCCAGCACGATCGTGTCCGCGTGGTCGACGATGTCGATCTCCCCCTGGCCGACGCCGACGGTCTCGATCAGGACGTCGTCTTTGCCGGCCGCGTCCATCACCAGCGCCACTTGGAGCGCCGCCTCCGAGAGCCCGCCGAGGGCGCCGCGGGAGGCCATCGAGCGAATGAAGACGCCCGGGTCGAGGAAGTGGTCGGAGAGGCGGATGCGGTCGCCCAGCAGGGCGCCGCGGGTGAACGGGCTGGACGGATCGATCGAGAGCACCGCGACCTCCCGATCGGCCTTGCGCAGCTCGGCGGTCAGGGCCCCGATCAGGGTGCTCTTGCCGACTCCGGGGGGGCCGGTGAAGCCGATGATCCGCGCCTTGCCGGTGCGCGGGTAGACCTCCCGTACCAGGCTCCAGCCGGCCGGGTCGTCGGACTCGATCAGCGTTATCGCCCGCGCCAGCGCCCGCTTGTCGCCGGCGACGAGACGCTCGGCCAGTGGGGCGGTCTTGGCGGCGTCAGCCATCGCCGGGCCAGTCTAGAGTTGCCCCGCCGTGATCCGCTTCCTGACCCGCAACGGAATGCTCAACCACCGCTACGGGCGCCTCGCCTGGCGCTACCTGTGGCGGCGGCTGCTGACCTCGGCCGGGCGGCGCTGGCGCACCGACGGCCTCGTCTTCTTCGGCCGGGGGCTCGAACTGGAGATCGGCCGCAGCGGCGAGATCCGCTTCGGCCGCTTCGTCTGGATCGGCGACCGCTCGAAGATCCGCTGCCACGAGGGAGTGGTCGAGATCGGGCAGAAAACCGTGATCGGCCAGGAGTGCACGATCTCCGCCTACCAGCGGGTGCGGATCGGCGAGCAGTGCGTGATCGCCGACCGGGCGATGTTCATCGACTTCGACCACGGCGTGGTCGAAGTCGAGCGCCCGATCCGCGTCCAGGGCATCTACAAGCGCGACGTCGAGGTCGGCTCCAACGTCTGGCTCGGCTACGGCGCCTGCGTCCTGCGCGGCGTCCGCGTCGGCGACAACTCGATCGTCGGCACCAACTCCGTCGTCACCAAGGACGTCCCCGCCAACGCGGTCGTGGCCGGCATCCCGGCGCGGATCATCCGCATGCGGGAGGCACCGACCGAGCTGCGCTGGCCGCACCCGGTCGAGCCGGACCCTCGGGCGGAGACGACGCTGCAGCCGCCGGCAGAGGCTCGCTGAAGACTTTCGGGGCCTACCTCTTCGCGATCCGGGCGTTCCGTACCTACCAGCGGAGCGTATGAGCGCGCCTCAAGCCGCTGCGAGGTCGGTCTGCGCGAAGTCGTCGCCGGTGAATAGCAGCGGCAGGTCCGCGAGCCGGGCCGTCGCATAGGTCATGCAGTCCCCGTAGTTGAGGGCGGCCGGGTGCCGGCCCTTGCCGTAACGAACGAAGGCGTCGGTGGCAACGCGCCAGTGGCGCCCGTCGAAGGGCGCCACCTCGACATCCCAATATTCAAGGAACTGCGCTACGAGCGCCCGCCCATGCTCACCGAACCTGCCGATCGCGACCATTCCGGTCTCGAAAAGCGTCGGGGCGCCGATCGCGAGAGCGTCGGCACGTTCCAGCGCTCCGTGTAGGCGCTTGTGGCCCACCTCCTCGCGAAGCACAGACACGACTGCGGAGCTGTCGAGGATCAATACCCCTCCGGTCCGAAACCGAGGATCTCTTCCACCTCAGCCTTCGTGAGCGGCGGTTTGCCGCGCTCCTCCACCGGGATCTGCGGCCAGACCTCGGTTTCCAGCCACTCCTGCATGCTGAGCCGACCCTTCCCCTTGCCGCCCGACCTCAGCTCCAACCGGTCGCGCCGTTCGCGCAGCGCCTCGCGCACCGCGCCGGTCTTGGTATCTCCGGTCATCTCCGCCACTTCCGTCGCCAACTTCTCCGCCTCAGGGTCCTTGATGTTCAACGCCATGGTGGAATTCTAGATCGATTCCACCATGGCTCTTTGATTCTGCAAGAATCGTAGCAGGAATGAAATGTGTTGTCAGCCAGACAAATCATTGCTGTGGAAAACCTGGCCGCGTGCGCCCGTCAGACCGAAAGACCCGGACGGAGGCGGTCGCGGTGAAGTTCGGGCAGAACCTGCTCCGCGCCCGCCGGCGCGCCGCCCTCTCTCAGGAGGAGCTGGGAGTCCGCTCCTCCCTACACCGGACCGAGATCGGCCTGCTGGAGCACGGCCGGCGGATCGCCCGGGTCGACACGCTGGTCCAGCTCGCGGGGGCGATGTCGATCCCGCCCAGCGAGCTGCTGGACGGCATCCATTGGAATGCCGGCGATACCAGCAGCGGCCAGTTCAGCATCTCCGAGCCGCCGCCACCGCCGCGGCGCCGCGGCCAGAGTTAAGCCGGGCTGGCCTCGCCGACCAGGTCGGCGTAGACCGCCGCCGTCTGCTCGGCGACGTCGCCCCAATCGAAGCGGCGGACGTGCTCGTAGGCTTCGGCGACGAGGCGGCGACCGAGCTCGTCGTCGGAGAGGACGCGGACGGCGACCTCGGCGAGGGCGTCGGGGTCGTGGGCGCGGAAGCGCAGGCCGGCCTCCTCGTGGGGGACGACCTCGCGCAGGCCGCCGGTGTCGGCGACGATGCAGGGGCAGCCCGAGGCCATCGCCTCCAGCGCCACCAGCCCGAACGGCTCATAGATCGAGGGCACCACGGTGAGGTCGGCGATCCGGTAGAGCGAGTGCAGGACGTCGTCGCCGATCCAGCCGAGGAAGGTGCCGTGCTCCATCAGCCCCAGCTCCTCGGCCTGGCGGTGCAGCTCGGCCTCGTGGGTGCCGGAGCCGGCGACCAGGAAGCGGGTCCCCGGCGCCGCCTCGATCACCGTCGGCATCGCCTCCAGCGCCAGCTGGAAGCCCTTCTCGTAGACCAGCCGGCCGATCAGCAGGACCAGCCTCTGGTCCGGCTCGGCGAACTCAGCGCGCAGCCGGGCCAGCTCGGCCGGATCCTGCGCCGGCAGGTCGTCTGGGTCGATCCCGTTGGGGATGACGCTGATCCGCTCCTCCTCGACGCCAAAGATGTCGGCAATCTGCTCGCGCATGTAGTGGGAGCAGGCGATCACCCGCTTGGAGCGATTGGTGATCCAGCGCTCGACCTCGTGGATGTAGGACTGGGGATGCTTGTCGACCCAGCCCTGGTGGCGGCCGTACTCGGTCGCGTGGATCGTCGTCACCAGCGGCGCCCCGAAGCGCTTGGCGAGGTGGTCGCAGGCGTTGGCGACCAACCAGTCGTGCCCGTGCACGAGGTCGAAGCTGTAGCGGTCCCCGAGCTCGACCCCGGCCGCGAGCATGTCCGAATTCATCCGCTCGACCCAGGCGACGAACTCGCCCAGGTCGGTCGGGCGCTTGGGCTCGCGGATGCGGTGGATCACGACTCCCCCGCGGCGCTCCTCCGCCGGTGACTCCTCACCGCCCCGGGTGAGCACGTGGACCTCGACGGCGCGCTCGACCAGGGCCTCGGAGAGCTTGCGCACGTGCCGGGCCAGGCCACCCTCGATGAGGGGCGGGTACTCCCAGGAGAGGATCAGAGCGCGGGTCATTGGTGGCGTTGTCAGGGCTCCAGGAGGGGAGCGATGCTGAGGTCCGGGGCGAGCGAACGCATACGCGGATCGGTGTCAGGGTTGGAGTCTATGGCCTCCAACATCGCCCGCGCGTGATCGGTCGCCCGCTGGTAAGCGTAGTCGCCCGCCTGACCGCGGCTGTCGAGGAAAGCCCAGTCGCTGGCCTGGGCGGCGAGCAGCTCGCGAGCGGCGCGCAGGGCCCGGTCGCCCCTCAGCCCCTCCGAGAGCGCCCGCAGCAGCCGCAGCTCCAGCCGCCGGGCGCCCCAGGCGAGGTCGGCGACGGGATGCGAGTCCCAGGTCCGGAAGTCCTTCCCCTCCCCCCAGGTCGAGGCGGCGAGGGGGCGCTCGACCGGCTCATGGGTGATCAACGCCTCCGGCACCGTCACCGGCCTCACCCCCGCTCGCTCAGCTCCCTCCAGCACCGCGCGCAGCCAGATCGGTCCCTCCGACCACCAGTGGCCCAGCAGCTCGGTGTCGATCGCGAAGACCAGCAACCCGCGGCGGCCGCGGCGGGCCGTGAAGTCACGCATGCGCTTCGCGACGGCGGTGAGGAACTCCCCCGCCTGGCGGCGCGCCGCAGCCGCCGCAGCGGCGGGGTCGTAGGCGCCGCCGCCGACCTTCCAGAGCCGGATGCCCCGCAGCGATTTGCCGTCGAACTGCGCGTGCGCGGGGTCGGACGGGTAGCCGTCGAGCGACCAGAGCCAGCCGATCGCCTCCCAGTCGATCGGCAGCGCCACCGCGCCGGACTCGGTCCGCACCGGCGCCAGCGCCTCCATCGGCGCCTCGTGGGCGCTCTGGTCGACGCAGAACCAGCGCACACCCTCCTCGGCCAGGCGCCACTCGAGCCCCGGCGAGTAGGCGCACTCGGGCAGCCAGAGCCCGCCATCCCAGCCGAACCGCCGCCTGTGCGAGCGGATCCCGGCCTCGAGCTGCAGCCGCAGCCCCTCCCTGGTTGCCAGCAGCGGCAGCACCGCGTGGGTCGCCGAGGAGGCCGCCAGCGCCACCCGGCCCTCTGCCGCCGCCCGCTGGAACGGCGCCAGCGGGTCCCCGCCGGCCGCGTCGAGAAGCTCCAGCGCCCGCCGGTAGCGCGCCAGCTCGGCCTCGCAGGCCGGCCGGCACTCCTCCGGGACCTCCCCGATGTCGGCCTCGGCCGCCCCGATCCTCCACTGGACCAGGAACTCCCGCAGCCGCTCGCTCGTCCCCGCGTCCTCGAGCTGGTCGGCGAGGACGGGCGTCACCGTCATCGTCAGGTCACGCGCCACCTCCAGCACCGGCAGGTAGGAACGGATCACCGCGTCGAACAGCCACTCCTCGCCGAACGGATAGGTCCCGAACCCCTCCACGTAGGGCATGTGCGAGTGGAGGACGATCGCCAGGTCGCCGACGGTCTCCTCACGGTTCATGCCGTATGGCAGACCGCGAGGAAGTCGAGCGCACGGTCGAGATCGCCGTCGCGCAAGCGGAAGTCCGAGGCGGCGATGGCCGGCGTAAACCACTCGTAGAAGCGTTTGGTCAGCCCCAGCCGCTTGTGCACCGCGTCCCATCCGAGCCTGACCGCCAGCTCATGCGCCCGCAGCTTGCGGGTGTGGTGGAGCCCGAGCACCTCGACCCGCGGGAAGTGCGCCTCGCAGAGCTGGCGGAACTCTGCGGCGCGGTACTCGTGGACGTGCCAGGGGTTGTCGGACTTCTCCGCCCCCGCGGGAGCCAGGGTGAGCAGGTTCGGCGTCGACACGAAGGCGACACCGCCCGGCGCCAGCATCGACTTGAAGTGCTCGAGGATCGCCCCCGCGTCCTGGACGTGCTCGATCGTCTGCAGGAAGACGACGGCGTCGCAGGGCTCCGAGAACCCTTCGACGAGGTCGCGTTCGAAGCGCAGGTTCGGGCGCACGTAGCGCAGCCGCGCGTGCTCGTGCGCC
>JBBDYP010000003.1:0-9521 GCA_040900615.1 Solirubrobacterales bacterium
TCGGGGATGAACTCGGTGTCGATGAAGGAGGCGAACTGCCCGAGCTTCATCGCCGCGCCCTTCATCTCGCCGAGAGCGCCGACCATCTTCATCGCCGTCTCCAGGTGGCGCTGCTCCAGCCGCTCCTTGCCGCCCTCCTCGGAGCGGCCGACATTGGTGGCCTTGGTCCCCGCATAACGGGCTCCCTGGACTCCGACTATCGATCCCAGCTTTGCCGAGCGGCGAACCCGTCCCTTGGGGATCTTCGAGTTGTCAGCCACGCTCGAAGGTTGCCACAGGATCTGTTTCGCGGCGGGTTCTCTATTCTCTCCCGTCCGATGGCAAGCGCTCGTTCAACCCTGAAGGTCGCCCCCCGCGCCGCGTTCGGCTCGCGCGCCTCGCGTCGCATGCGCGGCGAGGGGCTGGTGCCGGGCGTCGTCTACTCCGGCGGCTCGGAGGCGACCCCGTTCCAGGTCTCCGAACGCGAGGTGCGCTCCGTGATCAGCGAGGGCGCCGCGCTCTTCGACCTCGAGATCGACGGCGGCAAAGCCGTCCCGGTCGTCGTCAAGGAGCAGCAGCTGCACCCCGTCCGCGGCAGCCTCCAGCACATCGACCTGCAGGCGGTGAAGCTCGACGAGGCGATCCAGGCCGAGGTGATGATCGAGCTGGAGGGCACCGAGACCGCACCCGGCGTCAAGGGCGGCGGCGTGCTCGAGCACGTCACCCGTGAGATCACCGTCGAAGCGCTGCCGACCGACATCCCCGACCGGATCGTCGTCGACGTCTCGGCGATGGAGATCAACGACACGCTTCAGCTCTCCGTCGTCACCCCGCCCAGCGGCGTCACCTTCGTCGCCGACGATCCCGAGGAGGTCACGATCGTCACCCTCTCGCCGCCGCGGGTCGAAGAAGTGGCCGAACCCGAGGTCGAGGAGGAGGCCGCGCTGGTCGGCGAGGCCGAGGGCGCGGAAGAGGCCGCCGAGGGCGAGTCGGGCGAGGCCGAGGGCGAGTAGCTCCTGTCGCTGTTCCGCCGCCGTCACGGAGAGAGCGGCGAGCAGGGCGACCGCATCCTCATCGTCGGGCTGGGCAATCCCGGACCCGAGTACTCCGGCACCCGTCACAACGTCGGCTTCGAGGTCGCCGCGGAGCTGGCGCGGCGCTGGGACCTGGGACGGGCACGGGACAAGTTCCGCGGCCGCATCGCCGAAGGCAGGGCGGGCCCGGGCGGCCCGCGGGTGGCGGTGCTGCAGCCCTTGACCTTCATGAACGCCTGCGGCGACTCGGCCGGCCCGGCCCGCGGCTCGTTGAAGGTGCCGCTCGACCGGGTGATCGCCCTCCACGACGAGATCGACCTCCCGTTCGGCGAGATCCAGGCTCGCCTCGGCGGCGGCCTCGCTGGCCACAACGGCCTCAAGAGCCTCAAACGCGGTTTCGGCGACGCCGAGTTCTGGCGGGTGCGGGTGGGGGTGGGGCGGCCGGACTCGACCGATCCCGAGATCGTCTCCTCCTATGTGCTCGGGCGCTTTCGCGAGCCGCGCGCCGAGGTGGAGGCGCTGGTCGCCGACGCCGCCCGCGAGGCGGAGCGGCTCGTCGAACGGCTAGGTTCCGAGCCGTGAGCCCCGAGAGCCAGCTGACCAGCTACGTCGTCGACGAGCAGGGCGTCGCCCTGATCCGCCTCGAACGGCCCAAGGCCCGCAACGCGCTCAACACCCAGATGCTGGCCGAGCTGCTCGAGCACCTGGCGGTCGCGCGCGCCGACGAGGAGGTGCGCGTCCTCGTCTTCAGCTCCACCGACCACCTCGGCCTCTCCGCCGGGGCGGACGTCCGCGAGGAGCTCGACGAGGACGGCAAGGTCAACCGGATGCAGCTCTTCGCCGACCTCTACGACGCGGTCGTCGCCTTCCCCAAGCCGACGATCGCGGCCTGCCACGGCGACGTGGTCGGCGGCGGGGCGGAGATCGCCGTCGCCTGCGACATGCGGGTCGGCGGCTCGAACCTGCGGATGCGCTTCCCCGGCGCGGCCCTGGGGGTGCCCGTCGGCCCCGCCCGGCTGGTCACCCTCTGCGGCCTCGCCGCCGCCAAGTACCTGCTGCTCTCCTCGCGCACCGTCGGCGCCGATGAGGCCCTGCGCATCGGGCTCGTCAGCCGCGTAGCCCCCGCCGCCGCGACCGAGCAATCGGCCCTGGAGCTGGCCGCCGGCGTCGCCGCCCACCCACCCGAGGCGGTGGCCCGCCTGAAGCGGATGCTGCACGAGTGGGACGACGTCGAGGGCCGCTCGGCCGTCGAGGGCGAGGGCCAGGTCGAGTGGCAGCGCAGCGGCCCCGGCCTGTCGTACTCGGCCTAGCCGGCGCCGGCGGCCACGCGGCCGCCCTCAAAGAACTCGAGTGAACTTGATTTCCTGAGCCAGTGAGGCAGGCTGCCGGCGATGCTCGCCGACATGCACTGCCACTACCCGATGCACGTGGCCGCGCAAGCGCCGACGCGGCCGCTTGCGGGAACGCCCAAGCTCACCGTGGAGGCGATGACGAGGGTCTCGCGGCGGCCCGGGTGGCTGGAGAAGCTGCGCGCGGGAGCGCTCAAGGCCGGCGAGGCGATCCTCTCGGGGAACGCGATGCGGATGGCGCGGACGGCACTCGGGACATCGTGAATACCGAACCTCAGAAGAGCGAACCGCTGAAGACCGCGACCGCCGCCGTCGGCCTGCTGGCCGGCATCGTCGCCTCGGTCTACGTGCTGGGCGGGCTGGTGATCGCCCTGCGCATGTTCTTCGATTCCTTCACCCTCAACTCGGTGGTCACGATCGTCGGCCAGTTGCCGCGAGAGCTGGTGATCAGCACCGCGATGCTCGACGTCCTGCTGCCCGCGGCGGCGCTGGGGCTGAGCTTCGGTCTGCTCGCGGCGTTCGTCACCGGCGTCTGGCGCGTCCCGCTCCGAAAGCCGGCCAGCGGTCGGGTCGGCCTCGGCACGATCGTGTTCCTGGTCGGCGTCACCGCGGCCCTCGTCGCGCCGGCGATCGTCCACGCCCTGCTGACGAATGGCCCGACCCTCTCCCTCCTCTCGAGCGTGATCGGCATCCTCACGACCTTCGCGGCCGCCTACGCCGGCTGGTACGAGCTGCGGTCGGTTGCCGGTGGCGCCTGGTCGCCGGCCGCCAAGCTCTGCGCGGCGGGCGGGATCGCCGCGGCCGTCACGCTCACGCCGGCGGTCATGTTCGCCGCCTCCCTCTCCCTCGAGCAGGCGCAGGCCTGCGTCTCCGGCAGCGAGGCGCCCGTCAAAGGGAAGCTGATCGGCGAAGGCGGAGGCCAGGTCCTGCTCGAGCAGCACTTCGGCAAGGAGGCCGGCGTCGTCTCCATCCCGTCCAGCCAGGTGACGAAGATCGAATACGGCGACATCGCCTCGACGTTCAGCTGCCCCGCGCCCCCGGGGGAGAGCGCGATCGCGAAGGTCGCCGAGGCGAGGCTGGGGGGCCACGGGACCGCGGTCGAGCGAAGGCTGGCGACCGAGTTGCGGCCGCGGCTGCGTTTCGATAGCGAGGAGCGATGGCGGCCGCTGGAGGTCGGCGGCTTCCTCGCGGAGCGGTTCCACAGAAGGGGCGTCCAGCAGGTCTGCTGGGAAGGGGCGGAGGCGCGCTGCGAGCCCGCCGCCGGGCTGGAGCAGCTGCGGAGAGGGCCGGACGCTCCCGACTACATCGACATCCTGGGCGAGGCAAAGGGGGGTGGCGACTTCGAATCGCCCCAGGGCAGCTGCCGCAGCGCGCCGGCGGTCGACTGCAACGACGGTGCGCAGGCGGTCATCTACTACCGGCGAACCACGCACGAAGGACGCTGGTACTGGGACTACTGGTGGTTCCTCCGCTTCAACGACTACAGCGGTCACTTCAATGACTGCGACTACTACTGCGCCGACCACGAGGGCGACTGGGAGGGGATGACGGTCATCACCACGCCCTCGCTGACTCCGGAGATTCTGGGGGCGATCTACGCGGCCCACAAGGATCGGGTCCTGGTGGAAGCGGCGGCACTCCCTCGTTCCGGCGGCCATCCGTTGGTCTTCGTCGCCGACGGCACCCACGCGTCGTATCCGTTCAGGTGCGCCGAGGAGCACTGCGAGCAGTTCGGGACCCTGGTCGGCTTCCGACTGCCGGAGGAGGGGCACGATGGCGACGTCGCCTGGGGCGGCAACGGGGACGCCGCCTGCGCCCTCAGCGAGTGCGTCAGGCCGCTGCCGGAGGTCGGCCACCCGACCGACACGGCGCTGCCACTCGCCGGCGAGTGGGCCGGCTGGAGCGGCAAGTGGGGGAGGACCTGCGTCAGGGGCTGCGACAGCGCCGAGTCGAGTCCCAGCTCGCCGGGAGCGCAAGTCCGCTTCAGGTGCCCATGGGCGCCGACGCGCTGGGCGCGGCTCTCCCCGGACGGCACCGTCTCCGCGTCCGAACGGGCCGGCGACGCGGAACGCCTGCGGGCCGCCTGCGAGGCGCAGCGCGGCGGCGACTGAGCCCGTCGTTCTCGGCTCCCTAGAATCGATCGACCCGTCCGGGCGCCGTTCCGGGCGCTTTGCCTGCCATGAGCCTGCGTCCCCTGATCGAGATCGCCGCCGAGAACGAGCGCGTCCACGCGCTCTGCGGCCGCGTGCGCGAGGCGGCCGGCGGCGGGGAGGCGGTGACGGTGCGGGCCTCGGCGATGCTGCGGCCGCTGCTGCTGGCGGCGCTGCTGGAGGACGACCGGGGGTTGGCGGGACGACCGGCGCTGCTGGTCAGCGCCGACGACCGCTCCGCCCGCGACCTCGCCTCCGACCTCCGCGCCTACCTGGCACCGCGCCGGGTCCGCTTCTATCCCTCGCGGGGCACCGGCTACGCGTCCCACGTGACGCCGCCGCCGCATCTGGTCGGCCTGCGGATCGACGCCCTCGACGCGCTCAGTGCCGAGGCGGACGCCGTCGTCGTCGCCAGCGCCACGGCCCTGGCCGAGGCGGTTCCGGACGCCTCGCTGCGCCCCGCCGGCTCGGTCATCTCCAAGGGCGAGGAGGTCGAGCTCGGCGCCGTCGCCGAGGACCTCGTCGCCGCCGGCTACGAACGGGTCGAGCAGGTCGAGGAGCGCGGCCAGTTCGCGGTCCGGGGCGGCATCCTCGACGTCTACCCGGCGACCGAGGAGCGGGCGGTGCGGATCGAGCTGTTCGGCGACGAGGTCGAGTCGATGCGCTGGTTCTCGACCTTCACCCAGCGTTCGCTGGGCGAGGCGGAGCGGGTCGAGCTGGCGCCGGCGGCCGAGCTCGACGCCGAGCACCGCGAGCTGGCCGAGCTGGCGGCGATGGAGGCGGCCGAGGAGGGCGAGCGGCCCTCCAACCTGGCCGAGCTGTTGCCGCTGGACCGCTTCCGCGCACCCCTCGACCTCGTCCCGGCCGGCGCCGCCGTCGTCCTCGCCGCGGCCGAGGAGATCGAGCCGGCCCTGCGCGACCACTGGGAGGACGCGACGACGGCGATGCACGCCGAGGACGCCCAGCGCCTCTATGTCGACGTCGCCGCGCCGCTGGCCGAGCGCGCCGCCCTCTCGCTGACGGTCGCCGGCGAGGACGACGAGGACGCCTTCCGGGCGGCCCGCGCCGAGTCCCCGGCCCGCAGCGTCAAGGAGGCGGAGGGCGAGCTGGAGAAACTCGTCCGCTCCGGCTACCGCACCGTCGTCGCCTTCGACAACCGGGGCGAGGCGGAGCGGACCCGCTACGGCCTCGACCGGCTCGACGCGCGCCTGCTCGAGGGCGGCCGGATCTCGCCCGAGCCGGGGCTCGCCTTCGCCGAGGCGCGGCTGCGCGAGGGCTTCGTCAGCCCGGAGCTGAAACTGGCGGTCTATCCATTCCGCCGCCTCGTCCACCGCCGCCGCCGGACCGAGGAGCCGACCGCCGGGGTGGGGCGCGGCCGCCTCGCCTTCAGCGAACTGCGGGTCGGTGATTACGTCGTCCACGAGGACCACGGCGTCGCCCGCTTCGCCGGCTTCGAGACGCGCGAGGTCGGCGGCGTCACCCGCGACTACCTCTACCTCGAATACAAGGGCGAGGACCGCGTCTACGTCCCCACCGACCAGCTGGCGAAGCTGAGCCGCTACGTCGGCGCCGGCGGCGAACCGACGCTCTCGGCGCTGGGCGGCAAACGCTGGCAGAACATGAAGGCACGGGCGCGCAAGGCCGCCGGCGCCCTGGCCGGCGAGCTGCTCAACCTCTACGCCGAGCGCCGCACGCGCAGGGGCCATGCCTACCCGCCCGACAGCGAATGGCAGATCGCGCTGGAGACGGCGTTTCCCTACCGCGAGACCGCCGATCAGCTGGAAGCGATCGAGGCGGTCAAGGGGGACATGGAGTCGGAGCGGCCGATGGACCGGTTGGTCTGCGGCGACGTCGGCTTCGGCAAGACCGAGGTCGCCCTGCGGGCGGCGGTGAAGGCGGCCTCGGACGGCAAGCAGGTGATGGTCCTGGTGCCGACGACGATCCTCGCCCAGCAGCACTTCGGCACCTTCCGCGAGCGCTTCGCCGACCTTCCCTTCCGGGTCGAGGGCGTGTCCCGGCTGCGGCCGCCGGCCGAGGTCAAGGCGGTGCTGAAGGACTTCGAGGCCGGCAAGGTCGATGTCCTGATCGGCACCCACCGACTGCTCTCGCGCGACGTCCGCGCCAAGGACCTCGGCCTGGTCGTGGTCGACGAGGAGCAGCGCTTCGGGGTCAAGCAGAAGGAGCTGCTGCGGCAGCTGAAGCTGAAGGTCGACGTGCTGGCGCTCTCGGCGACGCCGATCCCCCGCACCCTGCAGATGAGCCTGGCCGGGTTGCGCGACATCTCCGTGATCGAGACGCCGCCCGAGGGCCGGCGCCCGGTCCGCACCTACGTCGGGCCCTACGACGAGGACCTGGTGCGGCGCTCGATCGAGCGCGAGGTGGAGCGCGGCGGGCAGGCCTTCTTCCTCCACAACCGGATCGATTCGCTGGCGGACGTGACCGAACGGCTGCGCGGGCTCCTGCCCAAGGCCCGTTTCGCGGAAGCCCACGGCCAGATGGACGAGCACACGCTGGAGGAGACGATGCTCGGCTTCCTGCGCGGCGATGCCGACTGCCTGGTGACGACGACGATCATCGAGTCCGGCCTCGACATCCCCACCGCCAACACCCTGATCGTCGAGCGCGCCGACCAGCTCGGCCTCTCCCAGGCCTACCAGATCCGCGGCCGGGTCGGGCGCTCCAAGGAGCGCGCCTTCGCCTACCTGCTCTACCCCTCGGCGGAGGCGCTGAGCGAGGACGCCGCCGCGCGGCTCTCGACCCTCGCCGACCACACCGAGCTCGGCTCCGGCTTCCGGATCGCGATGCGCGACCTCGACATCCGCGGCGCCGGCAACCTGCTCGGCGACGAGCAGTCGGGCCACGTTGCCGCGGTCGGCTTCGAGCTCTACTGCCAGATGATCGACGAGGCGGTCGCCGAGGCCGCCGGGGGTGGGGACGGCGAGCGCGAGGAGGCCCCGGAGCCCGTCCGCCTCGACGTCCCCGTCGACGCCTACCTGCCGGCCACCTTCGTCCCCTTCGAGGCGGCGAAGATCGACATCCACCGCCGCATCGTCGCCGCCCGCGAGCCCGGCCAGCTGCGGGCGATCCGCGACGAGCTGGACGATCGCTTCGGGCCGCTGCCCGCGCAGGCGGAGAACCTGCTGAAGCTGCAGCGGGCACGGATCGAGCTCGGCCTCGCCGGGGCCCGCAGCGTCGAGTTCCGCGGCGGCCGGCTCAGCGTCACCGGGGTGGAACTGGACTCCGAGCAGGCGGGGGTGCTGTCGGAGCAGGTCGAGGGCGCGCTCTACGAATGGCGCGAGCAGACCGCGGCTGTGCGGGTCCCGGGCGATCCCGAGGAGCGCCTGGTCGCGGTACTTGCGATGGCCGACGGCCTGCGGGAGGCACGGCGCACGGTCCAGGGCGCCGCCGCTTGAACCGCCTCGTGGGCCTCCCGCGCGAAGCATTTTGACTATGCTGCCCGCTTCGTGGGAGCGAAATCGGGGCAGACCAGGAAGTCGGGGGGAATCCAGCGCCTTGGGCTGGTCCTCTTCGGCGCGCTGCTCGTCGTCCTCTTCCTCGGCTTCGCGATCGCCCAGGGGATCGGCCAGCCAAGCGTTCCCTCCGGCGACGTGGCGATCGTCGAGTCCGTTCCCGACGACATCGGCAGCGTCAGCGAGACGGAAATGAAACGCGCGATCCTGCAGCAGGCCAGTCAGGGCGGCGTGAAAAAAGCGCCCAAGCCGGGCAGCGACAAATACGAAGAACTGAAGACGGCGGCGCTGGGCGAACTCCTGGACACGATCTGGATCCAGGGAGAGGCCGAGGAACTGGGCATCTCGGTCACGGACAAACAGATCGCCACCGAACTGGAGCAGATCAAGAAACAGAACTTCCCGACCGACAAGGCCTACGAAGAATTCCTCGAGACGTCGCACTTCACCCAGGAGGACGTCGACAAGCGGGTGAAGCTGCAGCTGCTGAGCACGCAGATCCAGGAAGTCATCAGCAGCAAAGCGCCGCCGGCCTCGAATTCTGAGATCGCCGACTACTACGAGGCGGCCAAGGCCAGCCAGTTCACGACCAAACCGACCCGCGACATCCGCATCGTCACGAGCAAAGACAAAGCGGACGTCGAAAAGGCGAAGGAGCAGCTCGAAGCCGACTCCTCGCCCGCTGGCTGGAAGAAAGTCGCCGCGAAATACTCCGAAGACCCGTCGACCAAAAGCAAAGGCGGTCTGCAGGCAGGGCTCAGCGAAGAAATCCTCCCGGAACCGCTCAAAGCCGAGATCTTCGAGGCCGCCACGGGCGAACTGATCGGGCCGGTCAAATACCAGGGCAACTACACCCTCGTCGAAGTCGTGAAACTCAACCCGGAAAAAGCCCAGACTCTGGGCGAAGTCCGCTCGCAGGTCAGCAGCCAGCTGACGCAGCAGGCGCAGCAGGAATTCTTCTCCGAATTCGTCTCCGGGTACCAGAGCAAGTGGCAGTCGCGGACCTTCTGTGCCTCGGGCTTCGTCACCGAACGGTGCGCCAACTACGTCGGCTCCGGCCATCCCGCCAGCGCTCCGCCGGCCTGTTACGAAGCGAATCCGAAAGCCGGCCCGCCCGCGGAATGCCCGGCTCCGGTCGCTCAGCTCGCCCCGGCGCTGCCGGGCAGCACCACGATCCTCAAACCGCAGGGGGAACGCCTTCCCCAGCGGTCGCGCCCGGAAAATCTCAAAGAAGCGGGCGAAGAAGAACTGACCCTTCCGGAAGGCGCTGCGCCGGAAGCCGGCGCCGAAGCGCCCTCCGGCGAATAGCGCGGCGCGCTTAGGGGGCGTGGCCGGGGGCGATGCACTGCCCTGCGAAGCGCCTGCGAGGGGAGCCGATGCCCCCGGGACGAGGTGCGCGCGAGGGAAGCCGATGGCCCTCCGCGGGAATTGAGGGTCGCACGGCCTGGCGGCGGCGGGCGAGGGGAGCCGATGCCCCTCCGCGGGAATTCAGTCGCGCGCCCTTACGGGCGCGGCTCCCGATGTTGCTGCCCGCCTATG
>JBBDYP010000004.1:0-1438 GCA_040900615.1 Solirubrobacterales bacterium
AGATGCCGCCGGTGTCGAAGGTGACCCCCTTGCCGACCAGGCCGAGCGTCGGGCCGTTGCCGGCGCCGCCGCCCGAGTAGCGCAGGACGATCAGGCGCGGCTCCTGCGCGGAGCCCTGGCTGACCGCGACCATGCCGCCCATGCCGTTGGCAGTCATCTCGTCGCGGCCGAGCACTTCGACCGTGATCTCGTCGGCGCCGGCGGCGATCTCCTCGGCCCGCGCGGCCAGGAAGGCCGGGGTGGCGAAGTTGGCGGGCGTGCTCTGCAGGTCGCGGGCGCGGTTCTGCGCCTCGGCGCAGACGCGGGCCGTCTCGGCCGCCGCGGCGAGCTCCGCCGGCCCGAGCAGGGTCAGGGACTCGAGCCGGGGCGCGGGGGGGTCCTCGGGATCGTTTCTCTTGAAGCGGTCGAAGCGGTAGGAGCCGAGGATCGTGCCGGTGACGATCGCCTCGGCCGCGGCGCCGTCGTCATCGGAGTCCGGCAGGGCCCAGACCAGCGATGCCGCCTCCAGCCGCCCCGCCTCCTTCGCCGCCACCGCGGCGGCGACGCGAAGTCGCTCGGCGTCGACCTCGTCGCGCTTGCCCAATCCCACGACCAGGACCCGGCCCGGCGTGTCCGGGTGCAGCATCGAAAGCTTCTTGAAGCCGCCCTTGGCGTCGCCGGCGCCCGCCGCGTCGGCGATCGCGGAGGGGAGGGCCCCGCCGTCGTAGAGCCCGACGACCGGGAGCTCCGCCTCTACGGCCGGCAGCTCGATCTGCTTGATCTCAACCTTCATCGGCCGCGAGTCTACGGAGCGGTCGGTATCTTCACCGGCTGGACCTGGCGTCCGCCGGATCGGACCAACGACATCGG
Organism: Solirubrobacterales bacterium; assembly: GCA_040900615.1. Lineage (GTDB taxonomy): Bacteria > Actinomycetota > Thermoleophilia > Solirubrobacterales > 70-9 > VAYN01. Next base: position 850 of record JBBDYP010000004.1, read on the forward strand.
AGAAGAAAGGCAGTAGATGCCCACCTCAGTAATCCTTGGAACCGCGCGCACTCCCTTCGGCAAGATGGGTGGCAGCCTCTCCTCACTCGACGCGACCGACCTCGGCGGCCACGCGATCACGGCCGCGCTGGAGCGCTCCGGCGTCGATCCCGAGCAGGTGCAGCAGGTCGTCTTCGGGCAGGTCCTGCAGGCTGGCCAGGGGCAGATCCCCTCGCGTCAGGCCCAGATCAAAGGCGGAATCCCGAAGGAGGTCCCGTCGGAGACGATCAACAAAGTCTGCGCCTCGGGCATGCGCTCGCTCGGCATCGCCGACATGGCGATCCGCGCCGGCGACACCGAGGTCGCGGTGACCGGCGGCATGGAGTCGATGAGCAGCGCTCCCTACCTGCTCCCCGGCGCCCGCTTCGGCTTCCGCATGGGCGACGTCGGCGCGGTCGACGCGATGACCCACGACGGCCTCACCAACCCCTTCACCGGGAAGCAGATGATCAACGAGGCGAGCGAGGTCTCCAACGAGGTCGAGATCACCCGCGTCGACATGGACCGCTTCGCCGAGCGCTCGCACCGGCTCGCCGCCGAGGCGACCGAC
>JBBDYP010000005.1:0-1412 GCA_040900615.1 Solirubrobacterales bacterium
GCGTTCGAAGCGCAGGTTCGGGCGCACGTAGCGCAGCCGCGCGTGCTCGTGCGCCTCCGGGTTGGCGTCGACGCCGACCACGCTGGCGGCGGTCGTGGCGAGGACGTCGGAGCCGTAGCCCTCGCCGCAGGCCATGTCGACGACCCGCAGGCCCCCAGCCCGCGCCGCGATCCATTCGTAGACGACGAGGTGCCGCCGGTACCAGTAGTTCTCCTCCGGCACGTCGGGCAGCGTCCGCTCCCCCGTCAGGGGCAGCGGCGGCACCCCGGGGGGCTGATTGAGCTGTAGGTACTCCTCCGCTATGGACGAGACCGTATTGCGGACCTGCGCTCCGTGCATTGCGCCGTTCTGCGTAGAGTTCCCGCCCGATGCCGGCCCCACCGACCGCAACCCCGGAGCACATCAAGGACGTCAACACCCGCTACCACGACGCGGCGGCCGAGGAATACGACGCCAAGTGGGGCATCGACTTCGGTGACGTCGGCCAGCGCCAGGTGCGGCTGAAGCTGGTCAAGGCGCTCGGCGGGCTCGACGGGCGCAGCTTCGGCGACGCCCTCGAGATCGGCTCGGGCACCGGCTACTTCTCCCTCAACCTGGTTCAGCTGGGAGTGATCGAGCGGCTCACCGCAACCGATATCTCACCGGGGATGCTGAGGCGGCTCGCGGCCACGGCCGAGGCCCTCGGACTGGAGGGCGTCACCACGGTCGCCACCGAGGCCGAGAAGCTTCCCTTCGAGGACGAGAGCTTCGACCTCGTCCTCGGCCACGCGGTCCTGCACCACATCCCCGACCTCGACCGCGCCTTCGCCGAATTCCGCCGGGTGCTGCGCCCCGGCGGCATGATCGCCTTCGCCGGCGAGCCCTCGCGCTACGGCGACCGCCTGGCGGCGCTGCCGAAGCGGACGGGAATGCTCGTCGCGCCGGCCTGGCGCCGGCTCACCGGGGCGAGGCGTCGCGCCGTCGCCGAAGCCGATCAGTCCGACGGCCACGCCCTCGAGTCGGAGGTCGACGTCCACGCCTTCGCCCCCGCCGACCTGCGCCGCCTGCTCCGCGACAGCGGCTTCGAGGATCGCCACGTCGGCGGTGAGGAGCTGCTCTCCAACGCCTGGGGGTGGGGCCTGCGCACGGTCGAGTCCAGCGCCGAGCCCGAGTCGGTTCCCCTCCGCTGGCGACGCTTCGCCTTCCGCAGCTACATCGCCCTGCAGAAGGTCGACACCCGCCTGCTCGAGCCGCATCTGCCGGCCGAGCTCTTCTACAACCTGCTCGTCTCCGGCCGCAAGCCGGGCTGACTCTCCCTCGCGCGGCGCAGGGGACCCGGTCACCCTGCGGGGCGAATTTGTCGGGTGCTGGGCGGCGCAGGGGACCCGGTCACCCTGCGGGCGAATTCAGTCGCGCGCCCTTACGGGCGCGGC
>JBBDYP010000006.1:0-51193 GCA_040900615.1 Solirubrobacterales bacterium
ACCGGCAAGACCTCGATGGCGAAGATCCTCGCCCGCTCGCTCAACTGCGAGCGCGGCGGGCCGACCGTCACCCCCTGCGGCGAATGCGAGTCCTGCGTGACGATCGCTGCCGGCACCTCGATCGACGTGATCGAGATGGACGCCGCCTCCAACCGCTCCGTCGACGACGTCCGCGACCTCCGCGAGCGGGTCGCCTACGCCCCCGCCGGCGGCCACTGGAAGGTCTACATCCTCGACGAGGCCCACATGCTGACCAAGGAGGCCTGGAACGCCTTCCTGAAGACGCTGGAGGAGCCGCCGCCGAAAACCGTCTTCGTCCTCGCCACCACCGAGGCCCACAAGGTGATGGCGACGATCGCCGACCGCTGCCAGCGCTTCGACTTCCAGCGGCCCTCGCTGGAGCAGATCTCCGAGGTGCTGAACCGGGTCGCAGCCGCCGAGTCGATCGAGGTCGACGAGGGGGCGGTGGCGATGATCGCCCGCTCCGCCTCGGGCAGCTTCCGCGACGCGCTCGGCACCCTCGACCAGCTCGTCGCCTTCGGCGGCAGCCACGTCGAACTCGACGACGTGCTGGAGATGCTCGGCGCCGCCGACGCCGACCTGCTCTTCGAAGCGGTCGACGCGGTCGTCGCCGAAGACCCGAAGGCGGTGCTGCTCGGGGTCGAGAGGATGGCCCGCTCCGGCCGCGACCCTTCGCAGTACGCCCGCGACCTGCTCGCCCACCTGCGCCTCCTGCTCGTCACCCAGACGACCGGCGAGGTGCCGGCCTCCTTCGTCGTCACCGCTACCGACCAGGCGCGCCTCCAGGCCCAGGCCGCCGCGGTCGGCCCCGCGACGCTCATCCGCACGATCGACGAGCTGGCGTCGGCCTTGACCGCCGTCCGCGAGGGCGACGACGCGAGGATGGCCGTCGAGATCGCCCTCTTGAAAGCCGCCCGCCCCGACTTGGATCCGTCGACCGAGGGACTGCTGCGCCGCATCGAGCGGCTGGAGGCACGGCTCTCGGGAGGGGAGCCGCCCGCGGGTCCTGTCGGTGCGGCATCCCCCACGGTGCTCGGCGCCGGGGGCGCCTCCGCGCCGCGGGGGACCCCCGCCCCACCGCCACCCGCGGGTGATCCCGCCCCGCAGGTCGATCCGCCAGCAGCCGAAGAGGAGGAGGCGGAGCCGGAGGAGTCGGGGAGGTCGGAGGCGGGGGGGCAGGTTGAGGAGCCCCCGGCCGAGCCGCAGCCCGAAGCAGAGCCCGAGACCGATGCCGCCCCGAGAGGACCCGCGGGCCCGGGCTCGGATCTGGATCTGGATCTGGAGAAGCTGCAGCGAATCTGGCCGGCGGTCCTCGACCAGCTGGCGAAGACCGCCCCGGCCCTCGCCGCCTTCTTCGAGGAGGCGCGGCCGGCGGGCTTCGAGGCCGCCGAGATGGTCGTCGAGGTCAGCTTCCCGGCCAGCGCGACGTTCAACAAACGCAAGGCGGAGACGCCGGAGAACCGGGAGCGCGTGGCCGAAGCGCTTCAAGCGGTCACCGGCCAGAGCCTGAAGCCCACCTACGTCCTGCTCGACGGTGAGGACCCGGGGCAGGAGGCGTCCGAGGCCCCCGCCGCCAAGGATGATGATCTTGACGAGGAAGAGCTGCTGGAGCGGCTGAAGAGCGAGTTCGACGCGGAGGAGGTCAGTTAGTGGCTCGAGGAGGCGGACCCGGGGGCTTCGACGTGAACGCCCTGATGAAACAGGCGCAGGAGATGCAGAACCAGATGCTGCAGGCGCAGGAGCAGCTGAAAGAGGAAGTGGTCGAGGCCAGCGCCGGCGGCGGCATGGTCAAGGTGAAGATGGGCGGCGACCTGACCCTGCGCGAGATCTCCATCGACCCCGAGGCGATCGACCCCGAGGAGGCCGAGATGCTGGCCGAGATGGTCCAGGCCGCGGTCAACGAGGGCCTGCGCGCCGCGCAGGAGCTGGCCAGCTCGAAAATGGGCGGGATCACCGGCGGGCTCGGCGGCCCGGGCGGCATGGGGGCGCTCGGGGGTTGAGCACCGAGGGCCCGGCACCGCTCGCGCGCCTCGTCGCCGAGCTCTCGCGACTGCCGGGCATCGGCCAGCGCACGGCCCAGCGGCTGGCCTTCCACCTGCTGCGGGCGCCGGACGAAGAAGCGTTTGCACTCGGCGAAGCGATCCGCGAAGTCAAGGAGAAGGTCGGCCTCTGCGAGGAGTGCTTCAACCTCGCCGAGGGCCCGCTCTGCCGGATCTGCGCCGACCAGAACCGCGACCGGACGACGATCTGCGTCGTCGAGGAGCCCGCCGACGTGATCCCGATCGAGCGCACCCACGAATACCGCGGGCTCTACCACGTGCTCGGAGGAGCCCTCTCGCCGATCGACGGCGTCGACGCCGAGGACCTGAAGATCGCCGAGCTGATCACGCGGGTCGAGCGCGGCGGGATCAGCGAGGTCGTCCTCGCCACCAACCCGACCACGACCGGTGAGGCAACGGCCCTCCACATCGCCGAACAGCTGCGCGGTCAGGTCAAGGTCACCCGCCTGGCCAGCGGCCTCCCGGTCGGCGCTGACCTAGAGCACGCCGACGAGGTGACGCTGGGCAAGGCCCTGGCCGGCCGCCGCAGCCTGGACTGAAGAGTTTTAGTGCCTATCGGCACGCAAACTCTTCACCGAACGCCCGTTCCGGACGGCTACCCGAGCCAGGCGCTCAGCTCTTCGAGCGCCTCGGGGTTGACGTAGTAGTAGGCCCACAGGCCCTTGCGCTCGGAGCCGACGATGCCGGCTTCGCGCAGCACCTTGAGGTGGTGGGAGACGGTGGGCTGGGAGAGATCGAAGAGGGGGACGAGCTCGCAGACACAGACCTTGCCGGCGTGCTTTCTGAGGACGTCGGCGAGCTGCATGCGGATCGGGTCGCCGAGGGCCTTCGCCACCCTTGCCATGCGCTCGGCCTCGGCGCGCTCGATGTCGGGGTAGACGACCGGCTCGCAGCAGGGCTCCCCCGCCGGGCGCTTCTGCTTCGGGCTCAACTCCAGATCGACCGCCATCAATCTACGTATATCGATTGAAAAGACAGTTGTCAATGATTAGGCTCGGGCCGGAGATCACCTGATGGCGGCGCGCGTTGGAATCAATGGCTTCGGCCGAATGGGGCGGCTGGCCCTGCGCGCGGCGTGGGGATGGCCGGAGCTGGAGTTCGCCCACGTCAACGAGCCGAAGGGCGACGCCGCCACCGCCGCCCACCTGCTGACGTTCGACTCGGTCCACGGCAGGTGGTCCGAGGAGGCGGAGGGACGGGACGGCGCCCTCTCCGTCAACGGGGCGGCCATCGCCTACACCGGCGCCACCGACCCCGGCGCCGTCCCCTGGGGCGAGGCCGGCGTCGAGATCGTCCTCGAGTGCTCCGGCAGCTTCCGCACCCGGGAGGCGCTCCAGCCCTACTTCGAGCAGGGCGTTCGCAAGGTCATCGTCGCCGCGCCGGTCAAGGACGGCGCCCTCAACGTCGTCGTCGGGGTCAACGACGACCCCTCCGAGCTCGCCCGCCACGACGTCCTCACCGCCGCCTCCTGCACGACCAACTGCCTGGCGCCCGTGGTGAAGGTGATCCACGAGGGGCTCGGCATCCGCCACGGGTCGATCACGACCCTGCACGACATGACCAACACCCAGACGATCGTCGACGCCCCCCACAAGGACCTGCGGCGGGCCCGCGCCGCGAGCCTCTCGCTGATCCCGACCACGACCGGCTCGGCGACCGCGATCGGGCTGATCTTCCCCGAGCTGGAGGGGCGCCTGGACGGGCTCGCGGTGCGCGTGCCGCTGCTCAACGCCTCGCTGACCGACTGCGTCTTCGAGGTCGATCGCCCCACCGACGTCGAGGAGGTCAACGGCCTGCTTCAGGCCGCGGCCGCAGGGCCGCTGGCGGGGATCCTCGGCTACGAGACCCGCCCGCTGGTCTCTGTCGACTACCGCGACGATCCGCGCTCCGGCATCGTCGACGCCCTCTCGACCATGGTCGTCGACGGGACCCAGGTCAAGGTCCTCGCCTGGTACGACAACGAGTGGGGTTACGCGAACCGCCTCGTCGAGCTGGCGCGGACGGTCGCTTCGCCGGCAGGGGCCTGAGCGGCGATGGCCGTCGCCCAGTCGACCCCGGCGCAGGGCCAGGCCGATCTCCGCAACTACCTCCTGGTCACCGGCGCCTACTGGACCGAGACGCTGGCCGACGGCGCGACCCGGATGCTGGTGCTGTTCTACTTCTACGAACTCGGCTACTCGCCGTTCACGGTCGCCTCGCTGTTCCTCTTCTACGAGCTCTTCGGCATCGTCACCAACCTCGTCGGCGGCTGGCTGGCGGCGCGCTTCGGGCTGAGGACGACGCTCTTCATGGGCCTCGGCACCCAGATCCTGGCGCTCAGCATGCTCGCCCTCGCACCGGAGGCGTGGCTGGTCGTTCCCTACGTGATGGCCTCGCAGGCGATCTCGGGGATCGCCAAGGACCTGACCAAGATGAGCTCCAAGAGCGCGGTGAAGCTGGTCGTCCCCGCGGGCGACGAATCCGCGCTCTACCGCTGGGTGGCGATCCTGACCGGCTCGAAGAACGCGCTGAAGGGGGTCGGCTTCTTCCTCGGCGGGCTGATGCTGACGCTGGTCGGGTTCCGGGCCTCGCTGCTGGTCCTGATCGGGATGGTCCTGGTGGCGCTGCTGGTGACGGCGCGGCTGATGCACGGCCACCTCGGCCGCCCGGACAGCAGGGCCAAGTTCCACCACATGTTCTCCAACAGCCGCGCGGTGAACATCCTCGCCGCCGCCCGCATCTTCCTCTTCGCCTCGCGCGACGTCTGGTTCGTGGTCGGGCTGCCCGTCTTCCTCCACTCGGTCCTCGGCTGGAGCTTCTGGGAGGTGGGGGGATTCCTGGCGCTCTGGGTGATCGGCTACGGGGCGGTCCAGGCGGCGGCGCCGGGGTTCGTGCGGCGCCGCGAGGCGGGCGAGGGCCGCGAGCCCGACGGCAGGACCGCGACCTGGCTGGCCTTCGTGCTGGCGATCTTCCCCGCCGCGATCGCCGTGGCGCTGACGGTGGACCTCGACCCGACGGCCGTGCTCGTCATCGGCCTGATCGCCTTCGGCATCGTCTTCGCGATGAACTCGGCGGTCCACTCCTACCTGATCCTCGCCTACGCCGAGAGCGACAGGGTCGCGATGAACGTCGGCTTCTATTACATGGCCAACGCCGGCGGCCGGCTGCTCGGCACGGTGTTGTCGGGCCTGCTCTACCAGTGGCAGGGACTCGAAGCCTGCCTCTGGGCGTCGGTCGCCTTCGTGCTCGCCGCCGGGGCGCTGTCGCTGCTACTGCCGGGCAGGGCGCCGCTCAGGCGGATGGCTTCCGCGCCCGGATGATCGCCGAGGCGGCCTGGTCGTGGACCCGGTGGGTCTCGACCACCTCGACCTCGACGAGGCCGGCGGCCTCGAGGGCATCTTCGAACTCGCCCCGCGTCAAGGCCCCGGCGATGCAGCCGGTCCACTCGGCCATGTCGGCGCGGGTGGCGTCGTCCATGTTCTCGTCGGCGATCACGTCGGAGACGGCGAAGCGCCCGCCGGGCTTCAGCACCCTGGCCGCCTCGGCCAGGACCCTCGGCTTGTCACCGGAGAGGTTGATCACGCAGTTGGAGATGACGACGTCGACGGTCTCGGCGGGAAGCGGGATCGCCTCGATCTCGCCGCGCAGCCACTCGACGTTCTCGACCCCCGCCTTGCGCTGGTTCTCGCGCGCCAGGGCGAGCATCTCGTCGGTCATGTCGAGCCCGTAGGCCTTGCCGCTGGGGCCGACCCGCCTCGCGGAGAGCAGCACGTCGATCCCACCGCCGGAGCCGAGGTCGAGCACGGTCTCGCCGGGGTGTAGCTCGGCGACCGCGGTCGGGTTGCCGCAGCCCAGGGACGCCAGCTTCGCGCTGTCGGGCAGCTCGCCCTGCGCCGTCTCGTCATAGAGGGAGGCGCCGAACACCTGCGCCTGATCGTTCGTAAGCGCGGTGTCGGAGGAGCCGCAGCAGGAGCTCGGCTCGGCCTCGGTGGGGCCGCAGCAGGAGGCGCCGGGTCCCGTCGACGCGCCGACGCTCTCGGCCGCCGCGGCGTAGCGGGCGCGCACTGCCTTGTGGATCTCCTCGTTCCTGGTCGCCTGGTCGGTCATTTTTGGCAGCTCCTCTGGTTAAAGATCGACATATATCTATGTATGTCTATCCATCGGAATCACGTTTGTCAATCTATTGCCGGTCGGACATCCGTCCTGGACGATCTTCGAGGCGCAAATAGCGGCTTTTCGGAGGACCGGCGTCCGCCACTTCCGCCAAGGTCACTACGTGGCGGGCGAGTCGTACTCTTCAGGAGGGCCGGGGGGCGGTTCTCCCGCGGGCCGTTTGGCGCGGGAGGTGTCCTCCCAGCACGCGTCGTTGCTGCGCAAGCTGCGCGAGGAGATGGGTGGGGGTGACGCCGAGTCGTTCGCCGCGGCGGCCCAACGCCTGGCCGAGGACTTCGGAGCGGTGACGGCCAGCGCCGTCGATGCTTTCTATAAGGGGGTAGCGGCGGAGCGGGAGAAGGTAGTGGAGCCCGCCGAGGGACCGCCGCGGCAACCAGCCTCCGCCGAGGAGCAGCACGAGCTCCCCAGCCTCCACCGGCCCGGTCACATGCGCCGCCGCCTCGAGCAGCTGGTCGAGACCAACCGGCGCTACGGGCACCCGTTCGGGGTGGCCGTGTTCGACGCCTCCGGGCCGGGAACTCGGGACGGGGACGCCGGGGGCGGCCAGGAAACTGTCCTCTCGATCCTCGGTGCGGCGCTGCGCGACAGCATCCGCGTCGTCGATGAAGCATTCCGGCTCGAGGAGGACGCGATCTGCGTGCTGGCGCCCAACCTGCGCACGGTCGAAGGGGTGCAGATGGCCGAGCGCCTGCTGGGGAAGCTCGACGAGCTGGAGCGGGCGGGGGGGCTGCGGATCGCGGTCGCGGCCGGCGTCGTCGCCTGCCCGGACCACGGCGCCGACGCCGACCAGCTGCTGCACAAGGCCGACGCGGCGCTGTGGCGGGCCCGCGCGGTCGGCCAGCCGGTGGGCGTCGGCGCCCTGGAACCCGTGCAAGATCGCTGACAGATTCCGGAAATCTGTCCATAACTGATGTAAACCCGGATTCTCGGTGGGAGAATTCGAACGCGCGCCGAATGGATCGCGCAACGACCCCCCTCCTCAGATGGCCGGAATCCGAACCAACGCAGCTGCCGAAGTGCTCGGCGTCAGCCCCAACACGCTTCGCAGTTGGGAGCGCCGCTACGGCTACCCGACGCCGAAGCGGACGGTCGGCAACCACCGCAACTACGAGCTGGTCGAGCTGCAGACGCTGCGCGACGCGCTGGCGCAGACCGGCAACATCTCCTCGGCGATCGAGCTGGCGCGGCAGCGCCAGGCGGCGCCGGCCAGCGACGGCAGCCTGCTGGCGGCGCTCGAGAGCTTCGACGAGAGCGCCGCGGACCGCGCGATCGAGGAAAGCCTGGCGCTGCGGCCGCTGGAGCGCACGGTCGAGGAGATGCTGCTGCCGGCGGTCGACAAGCTCGCCGCCGATCCCGAGCGCGAGGCCGAGCTGGAGTTCGCCGTGCGCTGGGCCACGGGCTGGCTGCACGGCGCCCGCCGCCTCGCCTCCGCCGCCTCCCGCCCGGCCGGGATCCTGCTGCTCGACTCAAGCCACGGGCAGGACGCCGAGGAGGTCCACACCCAGGCCCTCGACCTCGCCCTGCGCCGCGCCGGCTTCCGCGTCCTCGTCCTCTCCAACGAGCTCGGCGACGAGCGGCTCGAGCGCGCGCTCGGCGCCCTCGACCCGACCGCGATCGTCCTCTGCGGCCCCGGCGCCGACACCCCCGGCGCGGTCAAGCTGGTCCGCAAGATCCGCGAGCTGGGCTTCGTCGCACCGCTCTACGGCTTCCGCGCCAGCGGCCTGATCGGCGCCGCCGTGCCCTCGGCCGGGGACGCGCCGAGCCAGGTCACCGGGATGCTCAACGCGGACCTGCGCCGCCGCGCCGCCCAGGCCTTCGCGTAAACGGTTCTGCATCAAGTTCTCTATCTGCTGGATAGGAAAGTTGATGCAGTTCGCGTTTAACCAGTTGGTATCGCCTTCATTACATCTCTGACACGCCTGGGCGGGAACGTGCCCCGGGTATGCGCGAATCGCCCCCGCAGCGCCTCCGACTGGGCGCCCTGCTCCCGGTCGTCGCCTGCGCCGCGCTGCTATTCGCCCCCGGGACGGCGGGCGCCGTCGTCTTCGACGTGCAGCCGATCGACGGTCCCAGCGCCGAGATCGTCGACGTCGGCGACGCGGCGATGTCCGAGGACGGCAGCGGCGGCATCGTCTACCTGAAGCAGGTCGGCGATCGCACCCACGTCTTTGCCACCCAGTTCCGCGACGGCGCCTGGCGGGCACCGCAGCGGGTCGACGTCGGCCAGGAATTCGACTCGAGCTGGGCGCGGATCGGCGCCGGCGACGGCGGCCGCCTGCTCGTCACCTGGGTGCAGGAGTTCGGGGTCGAAAGCGACCGCATGTTCTCGGCCACGCTCGACCCGGGAGCGACCTCCTTCCAGGCCCCGGTCCCGGTCGACTTCAACGTCGGCGAGGCGACGTCCACCTACCCGGACCTGGCGATGAGCCGCGGTGGGCAGGCCTACCTCGTCTACCGCGTCGTCACCGACCTCAGCCCCTCCAACCCGGCCGGCTACATCGGCGCCGACACCCGCGTCGCCCGCTACAACTCCCGCCTCTGGTCGGTGCTCGGCACGCCGATCGACCGCAGCATCGTCACCCCGGTGCGGGCGCCGACCGCGGAGAACGCGCCGGAGGTCGGGAGCGACGTCCAGGGCCAGGGCGTGGTCGCCTGGCAGGAGCCCGACGACGAGTTCGTCGACAGGATCTGGGTGCGGCGCCTGTTCGGGACCAGCGTCGGCATCCCGATCCTGGCCAGCCCGCAGAGCTGGGAAGGGCTGCCGCTGCGCGGCCCCGCCGACGCCTTCTCACTCGACGTCGCCGGCTTCGGCCAGGCCGCCGTCGCCTTCCGCCAGCAGCCCGGGCAGGCGAGCAAGCTGACGGCGCCGCGGGTGATGGTCAACGAGATGCCCGACGTCTTCTCCGAATCGGCGGGGGCGTTCGCCGGCGCCCACCTGGCCGACGGCGACGCCCGCGCCGGGCTCGGGGCGCCGAGCGTCGCCACCGATCCCCGCAGCCTCTACGTGACCGGCTTCGGCTCCGAGGCGGCGACGCTGCTCGGCTCGGGCGACGAAGCGGCGGCCGAGCGGGTCGAGCGCGTCGACGAGGGCGGCAGCAGCGTTGGCGGCGATCCCCTGGTCGACCTCTCCGAGACCGGGGCGGCCGTCGCCGCCTGGCGCGAGCTGCGTGGCAACGCCGGCCTGGTCGGCGTGCAGGAGCGCCGCGCCGACGGCGTCGTCGAGCCGACCGACCTGAGCGCTCCGCGCGGCGGCGCCGTCGGGCGGATGACGATGGGCGGCTCCGGGCGCGGCGACGCGATCGTCGCCTGGAAGCAGGGCGGCGGCGCCAACTCCCAGATCGCCGCCGCCGTCGTCGACGCTCCGCCCGACCCCTTCCTGGTGCTGCTGCCGAGCGGCTGGCAGCGCGGGAAGAAGGTCCGCATCGCCTGGGACGAGAGTCCCAACGCGATCAGCGCCGTGCGCTACTCGGTCAGCGTCGACGACGAGCCGGTGCGCGAGAGCCTGCGGACCCTGCACGCTCGCCTCAAGCGCGACGACGTCGATGACGGCCGCCACCGCATCCAGATCTTCGCCACCGACGCGGTGGGCCAGGAAACCGGCAGCCGCGTCGGCAAGCTGCTCGTCGACCGCAGGGCACCTCGGGTGGAGCTGCGCCGCCGCGGGCGCCGGGTCACGGTCGTCGTCACCGACGGCAGGAAGGGAAGGGCGTCGACCCTGCGCAAGGGGTCGGTGCGGGTCTCCTTCGGGGCGCGGGGCGCGTCGGCGTCGGCGTCCGCTTCGAGCATGCGCGGCGAGGCGAAGCGCCGGCGAGCACCTGGCCGCCGGGCGGGGAAGGCCAAGAAGAAGGCGAAGGCGCCGACGGTCAGCGAGCGCCACCTCTACGCGAGCGCCGGCCGCTACCGGATTCAGGTTCGAGCCCGCGACAAGGCCGGCAACCGGACGAAGTGGTCCAGGGTGGTGCGAGTGCGATGAGGACTTTCACCACACCCTGGTGTGGAAAAAGTCGGAAGCGCTTGCGCTCGACCGCGCGGCTGGCCCTGGGGGTCCCATGCCTGGTGCTCTGCTCGGCGCTCGCCGCTGCATTCGCATTGCTCGCGGTGACGCCCGCCGGGGCCTTCTACGGCAACGGCGCACAGATCGTCTCCGCCGACTTCGACCGCCTCGAGCAGGGCGACGCCGCGACCGTGTTCGCGGCGATATCGGCCGACGGCCGCTACGTCGCGATCCAGACCCGCGCCCGCAACTTCTTCGCCGACGACGACCCGGACCCGCCCGGCCAGTACCGGGCGGGCGGAATCTTCCGCTTCGACCTGGCGACGAAGGAGCTGGAGAAAGTGGCGGACGGGGACCTCTTCGACGAAGCGACGAACGCCTTCGTGCGCCGCGGCGCCTCCAACCCGTCGATCTCATCCGAGGGCCGCTACGTCGCCTTCGCCACCGCCGAGCCGCTGGTCCCGGCCGACGCCAACGACCACGTCGACGTCTACGTGCGCGACATGACCGTCCCGGTCGGCGGCGCCGGCGCCTACGACCTCGTCTCCGCCCGCGACGGCGGCGACGTGCCGGCCTCCTACGGCGCGCCGTCCTTCCCGCTCCCCGGCAGCGAACCGGGCAGCGAAGTGTCGCGCGGCGTCGCGATCAGCGCCGACGGGCAGAGGGTCGCCTTCCGCACCGACGTCGCCACCGACCTGCCGGCGAGCGGCGCCGTCGACGTCCCCGCCGGCCAGGTCTTCCTGCGGGACCGCGTGGCCGGCACGACCACGCTGGTCACCGCCCAGCGCGACGCCGAAAGCGGTGCGATGACCGCTCTGCCCGCCGGCGGAGCCGTCGGCGCCGCCCTCAGCGCCGACGGCAGCACCGTTGCCTGGAGCGGCGGCAACGCCGGGGCGCAGGCCCGCTTCCTCGGCGGCGAGAACCCCGAACCGAGCTTCCTCTACTACCTCTGGCGCCGCGTCGGCGCCGACCCCAGTGCCCCGACCAGGCGGATCACGGGGCTCGCCGACCCCGACGACCCGGCCTGCCCGGCCGAATCGCTCACCAACTTCGACCAGTCCTCGACCGGGCCCTGCTTCGGGCCGCTGACCGACCAGGAGGCGAATCGCACCAGCATCACGGGGCAGCTCCCGGCGCTCAGCGGCGACGGCAACACCGTCGCCTTCCTGACCGGCGCCGGGCCGCGGCCACTCGCCTTCACCGGCCCGGGGCTCGATCTCTTCGTCACCCGGATGGACGCCGGCCTGACCCGCAAGCAGGCGACGATCGAGCTGACCCGCGACACCGTCGGCACCGACACCGCGACGGCCTCCCCGCTGGGAAGCGTGTCGATGTCGGCCGGCGGCCGCTACCTGGCGATCACGACCGTGCGCACCGACTTCGTGCTGCCGGCGCTGCAGCTGCTCGGCGAGCCCCGCCAGGCGCCCGGCCCGCGCGAGCTCTACGTGGTCGACCTCCAGGACCGCACGCTCGACCGTGTCGCCCGCGCCTATTTCGGCGGTGACATCGAAGCCGACGTCCTCAACGGCGCCACCATCTCAGCCGACGGGTCCCGGGTCGCCTTCGCCTCCTTCGCGGGCAGCCTCTTCTTCGGCGACGGCAACCAGACGGCCGACGCCTTCGTCGCCGAACACCAGCCGGAAGTGGGGACCGAGCAACCGCCCCCAGCGCCTGGTGCGGGCGGTCCCGACGGGACGATCGAAGACCTCGGCGGCCCGCGGATCTCCGCCAGGGCGAAGACGAAGCCGGGCGGCGTAGTCGTCCTCACCGTCTCGGTCCCCGCGGCCGGCGGGGTGAGGGCGGTGGCCAGGGGCGCGGCCGGGCAGCCGCGCAAGCAGCGCACCCTGGCGACCGCGACGGGACGCGCGAGGGGGACGGTCCGAAGCACGGTCAAGCTCCTCCTGAGGCCGGTCGAGCGCTACCGGGCCGAGCTGCGCGAGCGGGGCAGCCTGCGCGGCCGCGCCGTCGTCACCTACGTGGCCTCCCGGGGCGGGCGGCGCGCCTCGACGACGCGGCAGATCGTCTTCCTCCAGCAGCCTGCGGCGGGTCGTCCAGGGGCGGGGCGTGAACTCCCGGTCATCGACTGGTGACGATCTGGTGAAGGCCGTGATAACGAGATGTAACGGAGGCGTAGAAGTCCTGTGAAGCCGCTTGACAGAGCCATATCCGGCCGATGATCCTGCCGCCGCAAAGTTATGTCGATGAAAGGAATGACTCTCATGAGCCGCACCCTCAATGCCCCCCGGCGGGGCTTGAGCGCCGCTGTGGTCGGGGCCGTCGCCCTGCTCCTCTCGGCGCTCGCGGCGGTCTGTCTCGCCCCCCGGGCGGACGCTGCCTTCACGACGGGCAAATGTGCCGGGTCCGACATCGTCGGCCGCGGCGCCTCGTTCGCCCGCGATGCGCACAACGTGTTCATCAACAACTTCCAGCCGATCTACTGCTCCGGGACCGCGGCCCTGGCCGGCGTCACCTACGAAGCGCTCGGCAGCGGTGCGGGCCGGCTCTCGATGAAGGTCCGCGAAACCGGCGGCCCCCGCTTCGGCATGAGCGACGAGCCGCCGACGGTGGCCGAAGTCGCGCAGATGAACGCCGGCACCGGCAATGAACCCGCCGGAACCGACACCAACGAAGGCGACAACGGCCAGATCCACGTCATTCCCGCGGCCGTCGGTGCGGTGGCGCCGCTGGTCAACTTCCCCGACAACTGCGACGTCAACCTGCTGCCCGCCGGCGCCAAAACCGCCGAACAGAACCTCGACGGCGACGGCACTCCCGACGACGTGATCCGCGTGCGGTTCACCAAGTCCCAGTTCGAGAACGTCTGGGCCAAAAGCGCCGCCTCGGATGAATGGGACGAGGTCTTCCCCGCGCTCGAAGCCGACGCCGACTGCAGCAAACCGATCATCCGGGTCGTCCGCTTCGACGATTCGGGTACCTCGTTCGCCTTCAAGGACTACCTCAACTCGATCGACGGGGCCGAAGGCTGGCTGAGTCTCTACGGGACCGGGGGCAAAACCCGCGAATGGCCGAACGCCGTCCTCGGCGCCCGCGCCGACTGTGCCGGCTCACCGACCGGGCCCGGCTCGCAGGAAGATGCGATCGACCAGCTGACCAGCGGTTGCTCGAACGGCAACGGCTCGCTTGTCGCCAAGCTGGTCGCCACCGACGGCTCGGTCGGCTACTCCGACATCTCCACGGCGCGGAGCAACAGCCCCAGCCTGGCGATCACGCCGGAGGGCAACGACAACGACACCTACTGGACCCAGATCGAAAACGGCGCGAACACGTTCACCGAGCCGACCTCGAGCCCGAACGGGTTCCGCACCGACGGTCCGAAGGGTGCCAACTGCCAGGCGACCGAATTCGAAAACCTGCCCGCGAGCACGCTCGGTGACTGGTCGCAGGCGACCGGGGTGACCTCCCAGGTCGGCTACGGCATCTGCACCCTGACCTACGGCCTGGTCTTCGACGACAGCGCCGACGTCTGGGGCGGCAGCCCGGTCGAGGAGGCGAAGGCCCGCACGGTCAAGGACTACTGGGAAAACATCGTCTCGCTCCCGGCGCAGGCGGCACTGTTCCCGAACGACTACGCACCGCTGCCGGCCGGCATCCTGACGATCGCCAAGGCGGGCGTCGAATCGGTCGAGTGGCAGGGCGGCAGCGGCGAAGAAGGGATCAAAAACCCGCCGGTCGACACGCCGAAAGTGACCCCCCCGGTGGTGACCCCGCCCAGCAACCAGTTCTCGCTGCTGAAGAAAGCGATCTCGTCGAAAACCGGGCAGGCGACCATCTCGGTCAAGCTCCCGGGCGCCGGCAAGCTGGTCATGGTCGGCACCGCGAAGTCCGGCAAGAAGACCATCAAGGTCGGCCAGGTCGTGCTCAACGCCAACAAGGCGGGCACGTTCAAACTGACTCTGAAGCCGAGCGGCGCGGCGAAGAAGGCGCTGAAGGCCAAGGGATCGCTGAAGGTGGCGCTCAAGCTCACCTTCACGCCCAGCGGCGGCAGCGCCAAGGCGTCCAACAGTGCGGTGACGCTGAAGCTGAAGTAGGCGAGCCACCCGATTCGCCGGCGCAATGCGGCGCCCGGACTCCGAGCGAGTTCCGGGCGCCGTGCCGGTGAGGGGGTCGGCCAACACGAGTCGTCAGAAGAAGGAGGCATATGCCAGAGAGTGAGCAGCGAACCGGGAGGCTTCCCCGCCTGCCAAAGAGACCGTCGCCCGCGGCCGGCCGCGACGTCGCGCAGGCCGTCGGAGAGCGCCTCGCGGCGCTGGGCCGTTGGTTCCTGAAGGACCCGCTGAACACGCTGCTGATCGTCGCCTCGATCGCCCTCACCGCCACCTTCTTCATCCTGCTCGGCCAGATCCAGCCCAGCTCGGCCGGCGAAAAGGTGCCATTGAGCAGGGTCTTCCAGCTGACCGAAGACGAGCAGGTCGAGGTCGCGACCCTGCTCGACCAGGACGCCCGGGTGGTCGTCGACACCGTCAACGGCCGCACCGTCTACGCCGCCTATCCGAGCTCGGACGCGCAGACCAACTCGCTGGTCAGAGCGCTGAACGAAAGCGGCGCGATCGTCACTATCAACCAGCAGTCCGACAAGCCTTCGAAGCAGATCATGGTGCAGTTCCTGATCCCGATCCTGCTGCTGGTCTGCCTCTTCGTGCTCTTCACCAGGCTCGGAGAGGACGGTGGCGCCGGCGCCTTCGCCGGCTTCTCGAAGTTCACCGGCAAGGGGCGCAAGGGCAGCGACGACGCTCCCGACCGCACCACCTTCGACGACGTCGCCGGAGCCGGCGAAGCGGTGGCCGAGCT
Source organism: Solirubrobacterales bacterium (assembly GCA_040900615.1). Classification (GTDB taxonomy): domain Bacteria; phylum Actinomycetota; class Thermoleophilia; order Solirubrobacterales; family 70-9; genus VAYN01. Next base: position 15,037 of record JBBDYP010000006.1, read on the forward strand.
GCGTGAGATCCGCGACTACCTCGCCAACCCCGGCAAATACGCCTCGGTGGGCGCGCGCGCCCCGAAGGGAGTGCTGCTGGTCGGCCCGCCGGGCACCGGCAAGACGCTGCTGGCGAAGGCGACCGCCGGCGAGGCGAACGCCGCCTTCTTCTCGCTCTCGGGCTCGGACTTCGTCGAGTCCCTGGTCGGGGTCGGGGCGGCCCGCGTCCGCGACCTCTTCGCCAAGGCCCGCAAGCTGGCGCCGGCGCTGGTCTTCATCGACGAGCTCGACGCCGCCGGTCGCAAGCGCGGCGCCGGCGTCGGGCAGGGCAACGACGAGCGCGAGCAGACTCTGAACGCGCTGCTGGTCGAGATGGACGGCTTCGGCGGCGACTCCGGCATCGTCGTCCTCGCCGCCACCAACCGGCCCGACATCCTCGACCCGGCGCTGCTGCGGCCGGGCCGCTTCGACCGCCAGGTCACCGTCGACGTCCCCGACGTCCACGGCCGGCTCGACATCCTCACCCTGCACTGCGCCAACCGGCCGCTCGCGCCGGGCACCTCGCTCGAGGAGATCGCCAAACTGACCCCCGGCTTCAGCGGCGCCGAGCTGGCCAACGTGATCAACGAGGCGGCCCTGCTCACCGTTCGCGAAGGCCGGGCGGAGATGGACCAGCCGACGCTCGAGGAGGCGATCGACCGCGTCGTCGCCGGGCCGGCGCGCAAGAGCCACGTCCTCAGCGCCGAGGAGCGCTGGGTGATCTCGATCCACGAGGCCGCCCATGCCGTCGTCACCCGCTCGATCGGCCAGCGCGTATCCGCGCAGAAGCTCTCGATAGTCGCCCGCGGCCGCCAGCTCGGGACGGCCGCGAACATGCTCGCCGACCGCGACGCGGTGGTGATGCAGGAACCGGACCTGCGCCGCCACCTGATCGCGATCGTCGCCGGCTTCGCGGCCGAGAAGATCGAGTTCGGCGTCGTCTCCTCGGGAGTCCACGACGACCTCCACGCGGCCACCGGGCTGGCGCGCCAGATGGTCACCTCCTACGGGATGTCCGAGGCGCTCGGGCCGGTGACGATCGGCGAGAAGGCGGGCGAGGTCTTCCTCGGCGCCTCGCTGCAGGAGCTGGGCTCGGTCGGGCCGGCGACGCTGGAGCTGATCGACCGCGAGGTGGAGCGGATCGTCGGCTCCTCGGTGGAGCGCGCCGAGGAGATCCTCCATCGCAACTGGACCGCGGTCTATGAGACCGCTAACGCGCTGATCGAGCAGGAGACCCTCTCCGGGGTCGCGCTCGACGCGGTCCTCTCGACGGTCGAGGGGACCCTGCTCGACCTCGGGGAGCAGCACTCCACCCCGCCGTCGCCGGAGCCGGAGCGCCAGCCGCAGGAGGAAGGTGAGTAGACGGCTGACAGCGACGCTTGCCGGGTTGATCGCGGTCTGCAGCGCTCTGACCCTCGCCGCCGCCGCCGCCGCCGAGTCGATCTGGCGCCTGGAGCAGCCGGCCCCGCCGGAGGGCGCCCCGTTCAAAGTCCCGCTCGGCGCGCCCGGGGACCTCAAGTTCTGGGCGCCCAACCGCGGCCTGCTCACCGTCGAGGGCAACGCCACCATCCGCCGCGGGATCTACAGCTGGAACGGGCAGAGCTGGCACCAGCTGGCGACGGTCTGCGGCGGACCGGCCGACACCGCCCGGATCGCCTGGGCGGGGCCGACCGAGTTCTGGGTCGTCAGCGAACCGAGCCTGCCGCGGCGCGGCTCGGGCCTCGCCCTCTGCCGCTTCAGGGACGGCCAGGTGGTCGGCTCCTGGAGCACCCGGGTCGACGCCGCCGACCCCTTCCGCCAGATGATGTCCGCGACCTGCAACGGGGCCAGCGACTGCTGGTTCGGGGGCGTCGGCTCCCAGGACGCGCTCGGCGAGCGGATCGGGGCCTTCCACATCCACTGGGACGGGACCGACCTGGAGACGGTCTACGGCCCTCAGGGGCGGAGCGTCTCCGACATGCAGTTCCACGAGGGAGGGCTGTACGAGAGCACCCTGGTCGGCCGCTCGCCGGAGAACCGCACCGACCCGGTCGACCTGGCAGAACCGGAGGCCGTCCCGCGCCTGATCCACGAGATCGATGCCGACGGCGGCTTCTCCAACGACCCCTTCGAGCCGGCGCCGCAGTTCGAAGTCCCCTCCGATGGCACCGAGCTGCTGGCGATGGACAGCGACGGCAGCGACCTCTGGGCGGTCGGTGGCGGTGCCGCGTCCGGGACCTCCGCGCCCGTCGGCGGTGCGGTCGGGCGCCCGCCGCTCGCCGCGCGCCTGGTCGGCGGCGCCTTCCAGGAGCTGACTCTGAGCGGCGCGGTGTTCGGGCCGACGGATCGCCTCGGCGACGTCGCGGCGATCCCCGGATCGGAAGACGCGATGGCGACCGTGGTCCCGTTCGCCGAGCGGGCCAGCACCAACAGCAAGGCGACCGTGGCCCGGATCGGCCCCGGCGGCGCGACGACCACGACCCGCCTGCCCGCGGCCGGGGCGGGGCGAGGGAGCGCGGCCCGCATCGCCTGCCCGGCGCCCGAGGAATGCTGGATGGTGACCAGGGCCGGCTGGCTCTTCCACTACAGCGACGGCACGCCGCCGCCGCTGGACACCGAGCCGGCCTTCCAGGGGACGATCGAGTTCCGCCCCAACGAGTCGGCCGAACAGTTCATCCCCGACACGCCGCCGGTCGACGACTCGCAGCTCTTCGCGCCGCCCGAGCTCGAACAGGACCCGACCGCCGAACCGCCGCCGGCGAAGGTGAGGCGCCTGCCGGCGCTGCTGCGCAAGGTCCGGTCGAAGCTGCGGGGGCTGACGCTGACCGTTTCCTTCACGGTCACGAGGAAGGCCAGGGTGGCGCTGCTCGCGAAGCGGGGAGGACGCACGGTGGCGCGGACCAAGCGCATCACCTTCGGCCCCGGGCGCCACCAGCTCGCCCTCCGCCTCGGCCGCGAGAACTACCCGACCAGCCTCGCCTTCCGGATCTCGGAGGTGAAGCGCAAGTGAGCGCGGGAGCGAGGCGGGTGCGGCGCAACCGCCGCAACCTGGCCATCTTCGCGACGGTGCTCGCCGTGCTGGCGGTCCTCGCCTCCCCCGGCAGCGGCGACCCGGCGCCGGCGGGCACGGCGGCGCTGCCGCTGCTCGGCCCCGCCGACCCCGAAATGGAACTGATGGGAGCCGCTCCGGGGGGCGAGTCCGGTGAGGCCTGGGGTTACCGGTCGCTGCCGCTGTCCGTCGGGACGGTGCGGGTCGGGACCCGCCAGCTCGAGCTCGGCCCTCCGGCGAACCCCGCGGTCCCCGATCAGCAGCTGGTCTTCGTCCGCCACACCGACGCCAACGGCTGGCAGGTGTTCGACACCCCACGCGACGCCGAAGGGAACCCGTATCGGGGCCCGTTCCCCAACCGCCTCTCGGCCCGGATCACGCGCAGCGGCGGCGGCGTCCTGGTCGGTCGCGACACCAGTCGCCCGGCCGGAGAACAGGTCGTCGTCCTCCACCACGAGCCCGGCGGCCCCTGGCGCGAGCTCGCCGACCCGCCGCCCGAAGTGCTGCTGCCGGCCGAAGGGGAAGCGCCGGCCGAGGCGCTGGCCGGCGAACAGGGCCTGGGCGCGGTCGCCGTCGCCGCCTTCGACGAGGCCGGGGCGACCGGCCTGCTGTTCGCGCCGCAGGGCCGCTCGGTCGCCGACGCGATCGTCCACTACGACGGCGGCGAATGGAAACGCGAGCCGGTCGAGCTGCCGGTGGGCCTGACGGGGAGCTTCCACATCCGCGCGATCGACGCGACCGGGCTCGGCAACGCCTGGGCGATCGCCGAAGCCGACGAGGTCCAGGACCGCTCGGCCGTCCTCCTCGAGCGCACCTCGACCCCGGGCGGGCCGCTCTGGGTCGAAAGGCCCCTCGCCGGCACGCCGTTCGCCGATCGCGACGACCCGGGAGCGGGGATCGCCGGCGCCGGTCCGATCGGCGGCGCCGCGCAGCCGCTGACCGTCACCGAGGACGGCGCCTGGATCGACCTCACCGCGCAGATCGAAGGGGGGGACCGTGACGTCACGCTGTTCTTCGACTCCGGCTCCGACGCCGTCACCGGCAGCTGGTGCGACGCCTCGGTCTGCGGCGGTGGCCTCGGGGTCAAACTCTCGCGCCAGGGCGGCTACCGCAGCTTCGCCTGGCCCGGCGGCGAATTCGGCTCCCGCGTGATCACCAACCCGCTCGACCCGGGCGGGGCCGAGTCGACCAACCGCGGCACCTACCTGCGCTTCTCCGACGGCGCCTTCGTGAGGATGCCGGGAGCGGGCGGCAACTTCCGCGCCAGCGGCGCCTTCTCCTCTCCCGACAGTGGCTGGCTGAAGGGGCCGGTGGAGATCTCGGCCAAGGTCGCCCCCGACAAGCTCAAGGCCTGGCCGATCTCGGTGCGCGCCCCGCTCGCCGACGTCGCCGGTGCTCCCGGGGCGAGCGCCGGGTCGACGGACGCGGGCGCCCTCGCGGTCGGCGCCGACGGGGCCGTCCTGCGCTACGAGCCCGGCCGCGGCTGGCAGCGGGAGTTCCTGCTCTCCTCCAGCGGCAGCGTCAACAGGGCGACCCTGCGGGGCGTCGCCTGGCCCGAGCCGGGCCGGGCCCACGCGGTCGGCGACCTCGGGGCGATGTGGATGTGGAACGCGTCCGACGACCTCTGGGTCGCGGACCCCGGCATCCCGATCGGCTTCGAGGGCAACCTGATGGACGTCGCCTTCGACCCCGCCAACCCCGACCGCGGCTACGCCGTCGGTAAGGAGGGGGTGCTGCTCTCCTACGGCAAGAGCTGGGAGCAGGAGGCGCTGCCGGCCGGCTACGGGGGCGCCGACCTGACCTCGATCGCCTTCGCCGGCAGCCAGGCGATCGTCGCGGCCGGCGGCGACCTGCTGGTCGACGACGGTGGCGGCTGGCGGCTGGACGCCTCGGCCAAGGCCCTGCTCGACACCGTTCGCGCCGGCAGCCCGTACCTCTTCGCCGTCGCGGCGCTGCCCGACGGGGGCGCGGTCGCCGCCGGCCGCGACATCGTCATCGAGCGCGACGGGGCGGGCGTGCCCTGGCGCTTCTCCGACCAGCCGATCCCCGGCTCGACCGCGATCGCCGCCGCCGCGGTCCGCGACGGCGGCTCGGTGCGGGCGATCGTCTCGGTCGTCCCGCGGCTCGCCTATCCGCAGGCGGACGACCTTCCCGAACCCGACCCGAACGTGCCGCCACCGATCCTGCCGCCCTTCGGCCTGCCCGGCGACGGCTACCTGCTGCGCGAGACCGCCGCCGGCTGGGTCGACGAGCAGCGCACCTCCTTCGCCACCTCCAGCAACGACACCCCGCTGAAGAGCGACCCGGTCCTCTCGCTGCTGCTCGACTCCGCCGGCAACGGCTGGGCGGTGGGAGGGTGGAGCGGCGACGCCGACTCGGCCGGGCGCGGCAGCTCCGCCCGCAACGGCGGCGGCCGCGCGATCAGGGAACGGGTGCGGACCGGCGCCGTGTTCCGTTACGGGTCGGGGGCCGCGGCGCCACCGGCCGCCGGGATGCAGGCGGTGCCGATGCCGGCCGGGCCGGTGCGGCTGGCGGTGACCGGCCACGCCGAGTGCGACTCGGCCTGCTCCGACCTGGCGCTGCAGGGGATCGGGCCGGACCGCGGCCTCCTCGCCGCGCTTCAGACCGTCGCCGCGATGGGCGGCGCCAACGGCCCGCGCGCACTCCTCTACACCGGCAACCGCGTCAAGGGCGGCCTCTCCGAAGGCGACGCCGCCCGCTACGCGGCCCTGCTCGGCTCGGCCCCGGGCGTTCCCGTCTATCCGGCGCTCGGCTCCAACGACGCCGCCAACGGGCTCGGCGCCGGCGCCTTCCAGTCGGCCTTCGCCTCCTTCCAGGGGCCGTTCGGGGCGGGCGCCAACCCGGCCGGCGTCTCCACCGCCGGGATCCCGGGCGCCGCGCCGGGGCCGGGGGCCCGCACCCACTACGCCTTCGACACCGGCGGCGCCGGCGGCACGGTGCGGGTGGTGGTGATCGACAACTCGCTCGGCTCCCTGGCCGCCAGCGACCCCCACCAGAACCCGGCCGAGCCGCAGCTGCCGTGGCTGGAAGCGGTGCTCGCCGACGCCCGCGCTAAGGGAGTCCCGACGATCGTGATGGGCAACCGCAGCCTCAACACCAGCTTCACGCCGAAGCTCAACGTCGCCTCCGACGGCGCCCAGGTGGCCCAGGCCCTCGTCGCCGGCGGCGCCTCCGCCTACCTCTTCGACCGCCCCGAGGAGAACCGGGCGATGCGGATCCCCGCGGGGGCGGCGGAGACCATCCCCAGCTACGGGATCGGGACCCTCGGCTATCGCTCGCAGCTCGCCGGCGCGGTCGGCATCGAAGCCGCCGACTCCCTCTTCGGCGACAGCGGCGTGCTGATCCTCGAGCTCGACGCCGTCCAGCGCGACCCCGCCACCAACCGGGCCCCGGTCGGGGTGCGGCTGATCCCGGTGATCGAGGACCTCTCGCTGGAGGCGACCGACGGCACCCTGCTGCGGCGCTCGCGCCCGGCCCTCTTCCGCGGCCTCGGCCGCCGGCCGCGCGGCGGCGACCGCTGGGGCCAGGCGTCCGCCGGCTCCGGCAACCCCAACCCCTCCGGCGGCGACCCCTACACCGTGTTCCCGCCCAACCAGTGCCTGGTGGCCGGCTGCGCGGCGCGGCTCGCGCCCGAGTTCAGCTTCACCTCGTCGGACCCCGACATCGCCGACTTCGTCAAGCAGGACCCGGCCTCGAGCAACCTGCGCAAGCCCTACCAGGACGCGAACGGCAAGGTCGTCACCGATAGCTCCTCGGGCCTGCTCTGCCCGTTCAACGCGGGGACGACGACGGTCACCGTCAGCTCCGGCGGCTACTCCTACTCCGAAAGCGTCAGGGTCCAGGCGGGGAGCGTGCAGCAGCCCTGCGGCACGCGGCCGCTGCGGCCCGACCGCTTCACCCGCGACACGCCGGGGTCCACGCCGCCGGCGCCGCCCCCGCCGCCCGCCACGCCCGCGGGGAGCCCGCCGCTCAACTTCAGCCCGCCCGCCCTCACCCCGACGACTCCGGCGTCGGCACCGCCGAACCCGACGCCGACGCCGGCACCGATTCCGGTCGAGCCCTTCGTCCCGCTCGCCGCCGGGCTGGGGATCGCGGCCGTGCCGGCGATCGTGCCCCCCCCGCCGCCGCCGATCGTGCGACCGCTGCCCCCGGGCGGCGCCCCCGCTCGCACCTACCAGGTCGAGGAAAAGCGCGAGGAGGAGGCGGCGATCGAGGAATCGCAGGCCTTCTCCCGCTACGAATCCAGCGACGGCGGCCTCACCGTCCCGCCCTACCTGCTCGGGCTCGTGCTGATCCTCGCCCTCGCCGGAGCTTCGGTGCGGGGCGGGCCGGGGGCCCGTCGATGCGCTGCCCCGAGCCTCGTCGGCCGACGGGACGAAATGTCGCCCCCGGGGCGACAAATAGGCCCATCGGCCGGAAACCAAAGGAGACGAAGATGACGAACCCACGCATGAACGGACTGATCGCCTGGTCTGCACTGGTCCTCGCCGTCGGCGCCTTCGTGCTCTCCGGCGTCGCCGAGTCCGGCGCCGCCAAGCGCCTGCCGGGACCGAGCCTGAAGCCGAAGAAGTTCGGAATCCTGCGCCTCAACGGCAAGAAGAGATTCCCCGCCAGCGTCCTGCCCGAGAGCGTCTTCGCCAACTGCTCGCCGGAGACGGTGAAGATCGGGACCGTCTGCATGATGACTAATCCCTACCCGCTCGAAAAGGACGAGATCGGCAAGAACGACTACTTCTTCGCGACCCAGAAGTGCGCCAGCCTCGGCGGCTACCTGCCGACCGCCGCGCAGCTGATCGGCGCCGCCAGGCGGGTCAAGCTCGCGGGCAGGGTCGACGACAACGAGGTCACCGCCTCGACCGACATCGATCCGACCGACGGCCTCAAGGACCGGCGCGAGATGAGCGCCACGCTGACCACGACCGCCTCCGGCGGCCGGGCGGCGGGCTCGATGGGCGTCAGCGACGTCTCCCGCGGCGACCCCAAGGCCGGCGAGCCGGACCCGATCCCGCTGCCCGCCGACCCCTCGCCGGAAACCCTCCAGTACATAACGGTCTACGACAACGGCAACCACGGCGGCTTCGCGGGCGGCAGGCCGGTCGGGCAGCCGGAGAACTTCCGCTGCGCCTTCAACTTCACCCAGGGTCGGGCGGGGGAGCTCAAATGACGGCAGATATGGGCCTATCCCGGGAGGGGTTCCGCTTAACTTTTTCGACATCGGGTCCGGCTGGCCGCGATCCGCCGCGCCGAAAAAGTACAAGACGCTCCACCCCTACCGGGATAGGCCCACCAGCAGCGTCCGAGAATCCCGCCGCCTGCGGCCACGTTCGCCCGGAGGGCGACCGGACCCCGCCAGCGGACGCGCCCCGCCAGCTTCAGCTACGCCCCAGGAAACTGCATCAACTTCTCCACCCGGCAGATAGACAAGTTGATGCAGTTCCGGGGGGGGGGGGGGTAAGGCCCCTGGCGCGCGCCCGTTTCGAAGATGACCCCTAGCCGACGGGCTGGCCGACCCGTTCCGGGCTGAACCGGTACCCGATCCCGAAGTGCGTGTGGATGTAGCGCCAGTCCGGCGCGACGAGCTCCAGCTTGCGCCGGATCTTGCGCACCAGGACGTCGACGGAGCGGTCGCGGCGCTGCATCGTGCCGCCCCACATCAGCGCGTAGATCTCGGGGCGCTGGACGACGCTGTCGACCCGCTCGGCGAGCATGAGGAAGAGCTGGAACTCACGCACGGTGAGCCCTGCGCGCCGGCCGTCGACCAGGACCTGAAGCTCGGCCTGGCGGATTTCCAGGTTGGCGATGCGACGGGCCCTCTGCGGGGACTGGGAGGTCGGCGGCACGGTGGCCAGCCTGTCTTGGGCCTCTGTATGCCCGGTGAACAAGTCGTGTCGATCTGGAGAAGATTTGGTTACTCGTTCACCAGTTTTTATCCAGACAGTTACGCGGCGTTCACTTACGGGGGGCGGTCCCGGTCCGAGACTGGCCGTCAGGAAGTCATAGAAACCGCCACCAAGGAGCGACAGCAGATGAAACGCACGCGTCTTCTGGCCGCAGCGGCTGCGCTTGTTGTGGGCGCACCGCTCGTCACGGCCTCCGCAGTTCACGCCGCAACGATCACGATGAGCGGCTCGACCTCGATCGCGCCGCTGGCCACCAAGCTGGCCAAGGCCTTCGTCAATACGCCCCAGGGCAAGGGCAACAAGGTCGTGATCCTGCAGGGCGGGTCCGACATCGGCATCACCGACGTCTCCCGCGGCCGGGTGACTCTGGGGATGTCCTCCCGCGACCCCAAACCGGCGGACCCGGGCGGCATCGTCTTCAACAAAATCGCCCGCGACGCGGTCTGTGTGGTGGCCAACGCCTCCAACCGGATCCCGACGCTGAGCCAGCAGCAGATCCAGGACATCTTCTCCGGCCGGGTCCGCAGCTGGAGCCAGGTGCCGGGAGCGAGCGCGAGCGGGCCGATCGACCTCGTGGTCCGTACGGCCGCCTCCGGTACCCAGGACGCCTTCCAGAACATCTTCATGGGGCAGACCCTGCGCGTCGCCGGCAGCGCCACGACGAAATCCTCGAACGGCCTGCAGGCGCAGACGATCAAATCGGACCCGAACGCGATCGGCTACGCGTCCTTCGCCTTCACCGGCGGCCTCCACAGCGTGCCCTACCAGGGGGTGCCGTGCACCCTGCGCAACGCCAAGTCGGGGCAGTACGCCGGTGGTCGTAACTTCTACCTCGTCAGCCGCGGCGCGGCGAAGGGCGTGGCCAAGTCCTTCATCACCTTCGCCCGCAGCCAGGCTGCGCAGGCGATCGTCGCCAGCAACTGGGTGCCGCTGCGCTAGTGAGCGGCGACACCAGCTTCTGGTCGGACAGCCGCGTCGAGAAGATCCTCGGCGCGGTTGCCTGTCTGGTCCTGCTGCTGATCATCGGCATGGTCGTCTTCGTCTTCACGAAGGCATGGCCGTCCTTTGCCCACAACGGACTCGCCTGGTTCGGCTCCGGCGGGGACCTCGACCGCCAGCTCGAGGACATCTTCAACTCGCCGGCCAACCCCGACGGCTACGTCTACACGCTGCGGGCCTGGCCGCTGATCTGGGGCACCTTCGTGGTCACCGCCGGCGCGGTGGTGATCGGGGTCGTCTTCGCCCTCTTCGCGGCGATCTTCATCGTCGAGTTCGCGCCGGCCCGGCTCAACCGGGTGCTGGAGCCGGTGGTGCGGCTGCTGGCGGCGGTGCCGTCGGTCGTCTACGGGCTGATCGGGATCCTCGTGATCGTGCCCTGGGTGGGTGAGCACCTGATCAGCCTCGAGCGCAAGGAATCGGTCTCCAACGTGGTCCAGCTCGACGGCGCCAGCATCGGCGTCGGCATCTTCATCCTCACCGTGATGATCGTGCCGATCATGATCGCGATCGTCGTCGACGCTCTGAGGGCGGTGCCGCGCAGCTGGACCGAAGGGGCGGCGGCGCTGGGCGTCAACCGCTGGCGGGTGGTCTGGACGATCGCGGTCCGCACGGCGCGCCCGGCTGTGATCGCCGCCGCCGTCCTCGCCACCGCCCGGGCGCTGGGCGAGGCGATCATGCTCTCGATGGTCTCCGGCTCGGCCAGCTTCGCGCCGAACCCGATCGACGGCATCACCTTCCTCTTCGAGCCGACCCGGCCGCTCGCCTCGGCCCTGGTCGAGAACGTCGAAGGCCTCTCGGTGGTGCCCTTCGGGCAGACGCTGTTCGCCTTCGCGGCGGTGCTCCTGGTCTCCAGCATGTTCCTCTCGCTGGCCGGCTTCCTCGCCCGGCAGCCGCTGCGGAAGTACGGGGTGCGGCCGTGATCGCGACCGCGCCGCGCGACCGCGTCCGCAGCTGGCCGCTGCGCGACAAGGTCGGCTACGTCGCGGCCTGGGGCGCCGGCCTGGCGCTGATCGCGATCGCCGCCGCGATCGTCATCTACATGGCGGTGCGGGGCGCCCAGTACTTCGATCCCGCCCTCTTCCTCGAGAGCCCCAGCTCCGCGCTCAACCAGGCGGCCAGCGGGGGGTTCAAGGACCCGCTGATCGGGACCGCGATGCTGCTGGTGATGTCGACGCTGATCGCCGCCCCGCTCGGGGTCGCGATCGCGGTCTGGCTGACCGAGTACGGCCGTCCCACCGGCCTCGCCCGTGCGGTCGAATCGGCCGTAGAGATCGTCGCCGGCACCCCGAGCATCGTGCTGGCGATGTTCGGCCTCATCCTCTTCCAGGAATGGCTCGGCTTCCTCACCTTCGACGCTGAAGGCGGCGCCGTCCTCGGTCGCTCCTTCATTGCCGCCTCCTCGATGATGTCGCTGATCGCCCTGCCGCTGGTCGTGGGGGCGACGCGGGAGGCGCTGAACTCGATCCCCGGCCACGTCCGCGAGGCCTCCTACGCGCTCGGCAAGACCAAGGCGGCGACGATCCGCCGCGTGCTGCTGCCGGCGGCCCGCCCCGGTATCGGCACCGGCACCGCGCTTGGCATGGGCCGGGTGGCCGGGGACACGGCGATCGTCGTCGTCCTGCTCGGCTCGACGCTGCAGATCCTCAACGGCGCCGGCGGCAGCCCCTTCGGCCTCTTTCGCGGCACCGGCAGCACCCTGACCAGCTACGTCTACCTCAACTCCCCCGCCGGCGAGGGGCTGGCGCCGGAGAAAGCGTATTTCGCCGCCTTTGTGCTGATGGCGCTGGTGATCTTCCTCAACTTCGTCGTCACCCGCCTGGCGCGGGGAAAGGGCCCGGAATGGACCCGCTGATCCCGGCCAGCCGCCGCGACGAGGACCTGCTTGCGCCGCCGCCCCCGGTGCGCCGGATCCTCGTCGACCAGGGGCCCACGATCGTGCAGCCGCCCCCCGGCAATGGGTCGGCCCCGCCCGGCGCCGGCAACGGCGCGATCGGCGTCGCGGCCGCGCCCGTGCGCCGGGCCGAGCCGAGCCCGGGCCCGAAGGTCGAACGGATGCGGGCCGACGGGGTCTCGATCGCCTACGGCGAGAAGCTGGCGGTCAACGAAGTGACGATCCCCGTCCGCCAGGGCGAGGTGCTGGCGCTGATCGGCCCCTCCGGCTGCGGCAAGACGACCCTGCTGCGCTCCTTCAACCGCCTCGTCGAGATCACCCCGACGGCGGTGCGGGCCGGCCGCATCTCGCTCGACGGCGAGGACGTCGACCGCATGGAGGTGACCTCGCTGCGGCGCCGGGTCAGCATGGTCTTCCAGCAGCCAAACCCGTTCCCGATGAGCGTCTTCGACAACGTCGCCTACGCCCTGCGCGAACAGGGCTCGCGGCGCCCGCGCAGGGATGCCCTCAGCGAGCCGGTCGCCGACGCTCTCGTTCGCGCCGGCCTCTGGGACGAGGTCGGGGCCACGCTCGACCACCCGGCGCTGCGTCTCTCCGGCGGCCAGCAGCAGCGACTCTGCATCGCCCGCGCCCTCGCCGCCCGGCCCGAGGTGCTGCTGCTCGACGAGCCCTGCTCGGCGCTCGACCCGCGCTCGACCCAGGTGATCGAGGACCTGATCCTGCGCCTCCGCGAGGAGGTCGCTGTGGTGATCGTCACCCACAACATGCAGCAGGCGCTGCGGATCGCCGACCACGTCGGCTTCATGTACCTCGGGCAGCTGGTCGAGTACGGGCCGGCGGAGCAGGTCTTCGGCGCCCCCCGCGAGCAGCGCACCCGCGAGTACGTCGGCGGTGCCTTCGGATGATCCCCCTGCGTCCCTTCCCCCTCGCGATCGCCCTCGCCGGTGTCGCTCTGGTCACGACCGGCTGCGAATCGACCCAGGACAAGAGCGCCAAGATCGCCGCCGAACTGGGGCCGGTGAAAGAGGAGAAGGGTCTGAAGATCAGCGCCCGCAGCAAGGACGTCAAGGTCGTCTCCAGCACGCTGCTGAGCGATGCGGCCGGCAGCGCGGTCGTGGTCCAGGTCCACAACGACTCCGACCGCAACCTGGTCAACGTCCCGATCGCGATCGACGTCCGCGACGCCAAGGGCCGCAGCGTCTACAGGAACGACATTCCCGGGCTCGAGCCGGCGCTGACCCAGATCCCCTACATCGAGGCCGGCGGCGACGTCTACTGGGTCAACGACCAGGTCCTCGCGATCGGCAAGCCGGAGACCGTGAAGGTGACGGTCGGAGCCGGGGGCGCCCCCTTCACGGGAGAGCTGCCGGAGATCACCGCCACCGAGCCGAAGCTGGAAGGCGACCCCTTCTCCGGCATCGTCGCCGGCGGCAACGTCGTCAACGAGACCGGCGAGCTGCAGGGGCGGCTGCTGCTCTACGCCGTCGCCCTCGACGGCGACGAGGTCGTCGCCGCCGGTCGCGGGGCGATCGAAAAGCTCAAGCCCGAGCCGAAGCCGCTCCCGTACAACGTCTACTTCATCGGCGATCCCAGGAAAGCCGACGTCAGCGTCACCCTCTTCCCGACGCTGCCGGGGTTCGAGCAGGAATGACCGAGCCGCAACAGACCACGCCGCCGCTGGGAAGCCCCGGAGAGCCCTGCCGCAGCTGCGGCGCGGCGCTCGCCGCCGATCAGCGCTACTGCCTCAACTGCGGCGAGCGGCGCGGCGGGCCCAGGGTCGACGACTATCGTCGCCACCTGAACGGGCACGCTACGGCCGCGGCCCCTCCCGCCGGCGAGCCGCAGGCGAAAGCCCCAAGCCCAGCCGCCGCGCTGGCCGCTGGGGAGGAGAAGCGCCAGCGTGACTACGCGCCGCTGGCGGCGGCGGGAGGGATCGCGGTGCTCGGCGTGATGCTGCTGATCGGCGTCCTGATCGGCCGCGGGACCGGCGCCACGACGACGGCGACTCCGGCGCCGCAGGTGGTCACGGTCGGCGCCGAAGCCGACGACTCGCAGACGGCCGGCGATTCCCGGCAGGAATCCCAGGGCGAGAGGCGGGCGAGCGGGAAGAGCTCCGGCAAGGGCTCGAACCTGGCCGCCGGCAACTCGGGTGGGGCCGGCGATGCCGCGGTCGCCAGCGAAGACGACCTCAAGGAACTGCAGGAACAGAGTCCCGAGGAATACCAGGACTCAAGCGCGAAACTGCCCGACGAAATCGCTACGCCCGGCAAGGCGCCGCCGACCGACGACAAGGCTCCCGGGGGCGGCAGCGGGGGGACGACGATCGAATGAGCACCCAGCATTCCATCGCCGACCTACAGGCCCGGCGCGACCGGCTCGCCGAGCAACTGGTGCAACTGCAGTGGGACCTTGGCGGCATCGCCTACGAGATGGCGATCCGCGACCACTTCCGGCTCGACGTGCTGAACCGCCAGGCGGCGAAGCTGCAGCAGATCGACGCCGAGCTGGCCGAGGTCGAGCGGATCCTCCGGCTCGACCAGGCCGGCGCCGCCGGGGCCTGCGGCAACTGCGGGGCTCTCTACGCGCGCGGCTCGGTCTTCTGCTGGCAGTGCGGCAGGGACCTGATGCCGCAAACCCCGGCGACCCCGCCGCCGACCGCCACCTCGCCGGCACCGCCGCCCGTGACTCCGGCGACCCCGCCGCCGCAGCCATGAGGGAGTTCCGCGACCGCGTCCTGCGGGCCGTCTCCCTGGTCGTCACCGACCGCCGCTGGGCGGCGCCGCTGAGCGCGATGGCGCTCGGCTTCGGCCTCTTCCTCGGGATCGCGATCGGCCCGGGCGCGACCGGCAGCCTGGCAACCGGCGCCCAGCAGATCATCGAAGTGCCCGGTCTCGCCGCCGACGACGGCGGGGGGGACGAAGGCGGCGGCGGCTCGGAGCCGATCGCCTCGGCGGGAACGGGAGAAGAATCCGGCGAAGAATCGATCCCGATCGAATCGACGCCCGAAACCGAATTCGCCCCGGAACCGCTGGTCTCCGAACCAGCCCCCGAAGAAGAAGCGGAGGAACCGGCCAGCGAACCGGCGCCTGAAGAAGAAGTGGAAGAAGAAGCCGAAACGCAGCGGCTGCAGGGGACCGTGGTCCACGCCAACCCGGCGGCCGGCAGCTACACGATGGCGATCCCGGGCGGGGAACTGGTATCGATCCACGCTCCGAAGCTGCCCCTCGCCGGCACCAAGCTGACGGTCGAAGGCAGCCCGCTCGCCAACAACACCTTCGCCGAGGCCGAGCGCGCGCGCTCCGGCGCGGCGGCCCGCGCCACCTTCAACGGCGTCGTCACCTTCGTCGACCCCGGTCCCGCCGACCCCGCCTACACGGTCTCGGGCCGCGGCTCCTCGATCCTGGTCCACGTCGCACCGGCGCCCACCCCGCAGCTGCCCGTCCTCGGCGCCTACGTGACCGCCGCCGTGCGGATCGAGAAGGCGACGCCGCCGGAGCCCGCCCCGACCGACCCGGCGGCCTCACCCGGACAGCCGCCCGTCGAACCCGCGAGCGCCTGCCCGCCCGATCCCACCCTGCCGCAGCCGCCGCGCCCGGCGAAGACCGTCGTGCAGCGCCAGGTCAAGTCCGAACCGGAGCCGACGACCTACGTCGACCTGGCCGGCATCGTCAGCGCGATCTGCCCGGCGACCGGGCAGCTGCTGCTCTCCGCCGACGACCTCCGCGAGAGCGAAGCCGACGTCGTGCTCGCCGCTCCCGAGCGCTTCAAGACGAGCGGCCTGAAGCTGGGCGACTCCGTCCTCGCCACCGCCACGATCGAGGAAGACGGCACCCTGACCCTCGCCGGCCTGGCCAGCGACGAGCGCGCCAAGGGGGCCGAAGACGCCGGCTCCGCCCAGGGCGACCTGAAGCGGTAGACCCCTCAGTCGAAAAGGATCAGGAGGGCGGTGAGGAGTCCCAGCGCGACGCCGCCGACGGACAGGATCCGCAGCGGCCACGGGGCCGGATCGAGGAAGCGCCCCTCGGCGAGCGCCCTCTCCATCGCCGCGCGGTGGGCCGTGCCGTAGGCGATCGCCAGGATTCCCCACAGTGCGAAGCCGACCCCGGCGACGGCGTAGGGCCACCTCGTGGCGCTCGGGTCGAGCTCCGGTACGACGCGGCCGACGCCGAGCGCGACCGCCAGCGCGGTCAGGCCGGTCCGCCACCAGGCGAGCTGGGTCCGCTCGCTGGCCAGGTAGGTGCGCCGGGTCGCGTCGACCGCCTCGGCGAGGGGCTTGACCGGTTGGTTCGGATCCCGCGTCATCACTGCCAATGATGACCCCGCGCCCGCGATCTACCCGAACTGCATCAATTTCTGGTGCTCCTGGAACTGGATGGACGTCGTCGGCCATGTCGGCGGTCGTTTCCCGCCAATCGCCGCGACTGAGGGCGGCGAAGATGCCGCGGGCCTTGCGCTTGACGATCGCCCTGTAGATCATGCCTCCACCTCCCTGGAAACCGCAGCGGGCGCGGCGACCCCGCCCTCGCTGATCCCCCAGCGCTCGTGCAGCCGCCGCAGCGGCGCCGGCGCCCACCAGTTCCACTTGCCGAGCAGCTCCATCAGCGAGGGGACGAGCAGCGCTCGGATGATGCTGGCGTCGATCAGCACCGCCAGCGCCGTGCCGACGCCGTTCTCCTTGATGAAGATGATCTGCGAGGTGGCGAAGGCCCCCATCGCGACCGCGAACAGGAGCGCCGCCGCGGTGACGATCCGCCCGGTCCGCTCCAGCCCGATCGCCACGCACTCCGAATCCGAGGCGCCGTTGTCGCGCGCCTCCTTGATCCGCGAGAGCAGGAACACGGCGTAGTCGGTGGAGAGGCCGAAGGCGACGGCGAAGAGCAGGATCGGCATCGTCTGCTCGATCGCCCCCGGGCTCGTGTAGTCGAGGAACCCCTCCAGGCGCCCGTCCTGGAAGATCAGCACCAGCAGCCCGAAGACGGCGCTGAGGTTGAGGAAGTTCATGATCAGCGACTTGATCGGCAGGACCACCGAGCCGGTCATCAGGAAGAGGATGACCAGGGTCGCGAGGACGACGATCGCCAGCGCGATCGGCAGGTGGTCGGCGAGGCTCGACTGGAAGTCGACGAAGTCGGCGCTGGCGCCGCCGACCAGCACCTCGGTCCCCGCCGGCGGCTCGATCGCCCGGATCGCCTTCACGGTCGCCTCGCTGGCGTCGGAGGCGAACGGGCTGGCCGAGATCGCCTGGATCGCGGTGACGCCGCCGCTGAGCGGCTGCGGTCGCGCCACTTCGGCGACTCCGTCGACCCGTCTCACCGCGGTGGCCACCTGCGCCGCCGCCTTCGGCCCGCCGCCTTCGACGTCGATCCAGATCGGCGTCTCGCGGTAGGGCGGGAACTCGGTGCTGACCGTGTCGTAGGCCTGTCGCGCGCTGGCCGACTCCGGCAGCACCGTCGGGTCGACGGTGTTGAACTTGATTCCGAGGAAGGGCAGGCCGAGGACGATCAGGAAGAGGGCGCTGAGCGTGGCGACCGGGATCGGGCGCCGCATCACGAAGCGGGAGAGGCGGTACCAGAAGCCGTCCCCCGCCGGCTTCGCGTCCGCCTCGGCCCGCCGCTGCAGGAAGCGGGGGGCGCCGGCGTTGACCCGAGATCCCAGCAGCGTCAGCACCGCCGGCAGCACGGTCAGCGAGATCAGCGCCGCGAACAGCGCCACCAGCGAGCCGCCCAGGCCCATCGAGTAGAGGAAGCGCTGGGGAAAGACCAGCAGCGAGGCGAGCGCCGCCGCCACGGTCAGCGCGGAGAAGAGGACGGTGCGCCCGGCGGTGGCGAGGACCCGCCGCATCGCCGCCAGCCCGGGCCCGTCCTTGGCGATCTCCTCGCGGTAGCGGGAGACGATGAAGAGGCTGTAGTCGATCGCCAGCCCCAGTCCCAGCGCCGTGGTCAGGTTGAGGGCGAAGATCGAGATCGAGCCGAATTCGCTGGCGATCCGCAGGATCAGGAAGGTGCCGACGATCGCCAGCGCGCCGATCATCAGCGGCAGCACCGAGGCGACGAGACTGCGGAAGAAGAGGAGGGAGAGCAGGAAGAGCAGCGGGAAGGCGATGATCTCCGCCGTCCGCAGGTCCTCCTCGACCTGCTTGTTGACCTGCTCCTGGGCGACCGCGGGGCCGCCGACCAACACACCCGGGTGGCTGGTGAGCTGCGCGGCGATGTCGGCCCCGGCATCCTGCACCTCCTTGTCACCGGTCGCCTTGAGCGAGACGGCGAAGTAGGTGGAATCGCCGTCGCGGGAGACGAAGGCACGCGAGCGGGTGTCGTAGTAGCCGCTGACGGCGGCGACGTCGGAGCGTTCGCGGACTTCGTCCTCGAGCGCTTCCACCCGCGCCCGGCTGGCGGGCCGGTCGACCGGGGCGTCCTCGACCACGGCGATCACCGCCGGCGCCCGCAGGCCGGCGTCCTGGAGCCGTTCCTTGGCCTTTACGGTCTCGGTCGCCGGATCGTCGGCGCCGTAGGGGTCGAGGCGGCTGGCGACCGAGCCGCCGACCGCGCCGGCGACGAGGAAGAAGGCGATCGCGAGGAGGCCGACGCGGCGGGCGCCGCCGTCGGCGAGGCGGGCCAGGGAGTCGAACATCAGCTGCTCCTTTTCTCGGGAGCGGAGTCGAGGATCTGGGCCTCCATCCGCTCGCACCAGTCGGCGAACCACTCGGTGAACTCGATGCCGCCCCGCAGCACGAGCAGCGGGAATGGGTCCCCCTTCTCCTGCGCCATCGGCTCCATGGCGCGAAGCTGCTCGTTGGCGGCGAGCCGGTGGGCGCGCATCGCGCGCACGATCTCGACCGCCTCCTGCTGCGGCAGGGCACCCGCGAAGAACAGCTTCAGCAGGCCTTCCTCGCGCATCTCGTAGGTGGCGGGCGGCTGCCGCAGCCAGGCCTTCAGCTCCTCCTCACCGTCGGCGGTGATCTCGTAGACGGTCCGCCGCCGGCCTCCGGTGGGGGCGTCGAGGCCGGCCACCAGGCCCGCCTCGGAGAGGCGTTTCAGCTCGGGATAGATCTGTCCGTAGCTGGCCGCCCAGAAGAACCGCGTCGAGCCGTCGACCATGGCCTTGATCTCATAGCCGGACCGGGGTTCTTTGCTGACCATCCCCAGGATCACGTAGGCGGTGGCGCTGAGCGACTCCATGTCTGCACTATATATCGAACAGATATATCTTTAAGTGTGATGCTGCGCACAGAGTTCACCTTCGGCAATCCAAAGGAAATCCAAATCTGTCCAAGCATTTGGAATATCGCTACAATTCCAAGTCCTTGGATAGATTTGGAATAACTTGGACAAGACCCGATGTACGTTGAGCCAGCCCCGGAATTCAAAGTGCCTGCGGAGATTCCCGCGCACCGGCTGATGGCGGTCATCGAAGCGGACATCGCAGACGAGGACTACCTCCACTGGGACAAGCTGCGGCATCTGCAGCCGCCGGGAGATCTCAGCCGCCGCGAGTGGTGGCTGGGCATCAAGTATCACCGTCGGCCGCGGTATCGAGAACTGCCCTTGCGCGATCCCGAGGGCAACAAGTTCGTCTATGCCATCCCCGATCGGGTCTTCCAGGCGCTCCACTACGTGGACCAGCGCTGCAGCGGCGAGATCGTGATGGCCGATGTCGTCACCGCCGACGAGCAGGCGCGCCAGCAATACCTGGTCAACTCGCTGATGGAGGAGGCGATCCGGTCGAGCCAGCTCGAGGGCGCGACCACCTCCCGGCAAGCGGCCAAGGCACTGCTGCGGTCCGGACGCGCCCCCAGCGATCGCAGCGAGCGCATGATCATCAACAACTACCGGGCGCTGCAGTTCATGCGCGAAGAGATTGGCGACAGGCTGACCCCCGAGGCGGTGCTGGAGCTTCAACGCATCCTCACCGAGGGCACGCTTGCCAACCCGGATGCGGCCGGTAGGTTGCAGCGCCCCGGCGAGGAGAGGGTCGCCGTCTTCGACCGCGACGATGGGGGCCTGCTCTACACGCCTCCTCCGGCGGAGCAGCTGGAAGAGCGACTCCTGGCGCTGTGTGACTTCGCCAATGACGAGGGGCAGAACGGGTTCGTGCACCCGGTGATTCGGGCGATCCTCTTGCACTTCTGGCTTGGCTACGACCATCCGTTCGAAGACGGCAACGGCAGGACGGCGCGAGCGCTCTTCTACTGGTACATGCGGACCCACGGGTACTGGCTGGTCGAGTACCTGTCGATCTCGAGCATTCTGCGGAAGGCGCCAGCGCAATACACCAGATCGTTCCTCTACACCGAGACCGATTCGCGGGACACGACCTACTTCCTGATCTACCAGCTCGAGGTCATCCAGCGGGCCGTTGACGAGCTCTACGTCTACCTGCGCAGGAAGGTGCAGGAAGTGCGCGACGTCGAGAAGCTGATCAAAGGATCGGCACAGTTCAACCACCGCCAGCTGGCTCTGCTCGGCAACGCAGTCCGCGAGCCTGACGCCTCCTACTCCTTCAACTCCCATGCGTCGAGTCACAATGTCACGCACGAGACGGCGCGCAGCGATTTGCGGCATCTTGTCGAGAAGGGGCTTCTGGAGGAGCATCGGGTGGGGCGGAGGTATTCCTTCACCCCCGTCCCTCGGCTCTCCGAGCGGCTCAAGGAAGCGGCGTAGCCGGCAAATCAAGGAAGGGAGCGCAGATGGGGCTCGACCAGAGCAAGATCGGCCGGGTCGTGGCCGAGCAGATGGAGGCGATCGAAGGCGACTACGGGGACGACTGCGAAATCGGCGACGTCTGCACGATCGTCGAGGTGGTGGGCCCGCACGGCTCCCACGTCAGGGTGCGCAGCAGCGACATGCGCCCCCACAGCGGCCTCGGCCTGATCCGGATGGCCGAACAGGCGATGCTCGGAAACCTGGGCGGCGGCTCCTAGCGTTCCGGTGTTCCTTTCGTCCGCATAGGGGCCAAAAGGAACACCGATGTGGGCTGGTCAGCCCAGCTCGGCGATCAGCGCCTCGACCACGTTTGGGTCGAACTGGGTCCCGGCGTGCGCTTCCAGCTCCGCGATCGCTTCGCTGCGGTCCATCGCACGGCGGTAGCTGCGGTCGGAGGTCATCGCGTGGAAGGCGTCGCAGGCGGCGATCACCGTCGCTCCGCGGGGGATCCCGGCGCCGCTGAGCCCGTCCGGATAGCCGCCGCCGTCGTAGCGCTCGTGCGCGGAGCGGACCAGCGGCGCGACCGGGGCGAGGAAGGGGATCCGTTCCAGCATGCGGGCGCCGATCGCGGTGTGCTCGTCCATCCGCCCGCGCTCCTCCGGGGTCAGCGGCCCGGGCTTTCGCAGCAGCTCTCCGGGGACGCCGATCTTGCCGACGTCGTGGAGCAGGGCGCCGTAGCGAAGCCGCTCCAGCTCGGATCCGGTGAATCCGAGCCGCAGGCCGACCGCCACCGCCAGTTCGGCGACCTCGTTGGCGTGGTCGGCGGTGTAGGCGTCCTGCAGCTCGACCGCGTCGGCGAGGACTCCGACCGTTGTGAGGAAGGCTCCCTCGAGTTCGGTCACCAGCTGGCAGCGGTGGATCGCCGCCCCCACCTGGCTGGCGACGATGTGGGCGAGCAGCAGGTCCTCCTCGGCGAAGGCGCCGGGCTCCTCCTGCTCGAGGTTCATCACGCCCCAGATCGAGCCGGAGACCGTGATCGGCAGCGACAGCTCCGAGCCGGGGTCGGTGCGCGGGTTGCGGGTCAGGTAGTCGGAGTCGAGCCTGGTGTCGTTGACCATCGCCGGCCGGCCGCTGCGGGCGACCCGGCCGTTGACCCCGACCTCGATCGGCTGCTCCTGGGCGAGGAAGTCGGTGACCTCCTCGGCCAGCGGGCCCGCCCCCGTGACGACCCGCAGGTAGCCGTCGCCGTCGAGGCGCTGGACGACCGCGAGGTAGTAATCGAAGGACTCGTGCAGGAGCCGCACGGCCGAGCCGGCGACGTCCTCGACCGTGTGGGCCCGGGAGAGGCTGGTGGCGAGGCGGCTGGCGACGAGCAGGCGGCCCGCCTGCACGGAGGGGTCCTCGATCACGCTCGCCACCGGCATGCTGCTCGTTTTCGGCTCCACGCACGGATTAATCGGCTCACCGGTGCGTTGCTTTAGTCGCCGACTATCCTCAGCCCCTCATGAGCGGAGCGGGATCGGACATCGTCGTGATGAAGTTCGGCGGCACCTCGGTCGCCGGCGCCGAGCAGATCAAGCGCGCCGCCGGCCGGATCGTCGCCGCCCGCGAGGCCGGCAACAGGGTCGTCGCGGTGCTCTCGGCGCGGGGCAAGACGACCGACGAACTGGTCGCCCAGGCGCAGGAGATCTCCGAGCGCCCGGTGGCGCGGGAGATGGACATGCTGCTCTCGACCGGGGAGCGGATCTCCTGCGCGCTCTGCGCGATGGCGATCCACGACATGGGGCACGAGGCGATCTCGCTGACCGGCTCCCAGGCCGGGATCGTCACCGACTCCTCCCACACGAAGGCGCGGATCATCGACGTCCGCGCCGACCGGATCAGCCAGGCGCTGGAACAGGACCGGATCGTCCTCGTCGCCGGCTTCCAGGGGGTCTCGACCGACAGCCGCGACGTCACCACCCTCGGCCGCGGCGGCTCCGACACGACCGCGGTCGCGCTCGCGGCGGCGCTGCGAGCCAGCGTCTGCGAGATCTACACCGACGTCTCCGGCGTCTACAGCGCCGACCCGCGCATCGTCTCCGACGCCCGCAAGCTGCCCATGGTCTCCTTCGAGGAGATGCTGGAGATGTCGGCTTCGGGGGCCAAGGTTCTGCAGCTGCGCTCGGTCGAGTACGCGCGCAACCACAACGTCCGCATCCACTGCCGCAGCAGCTTCGACGACGGCCCCGGTACCCTCGTCGTGGCAGAGGACGAGACCGTGGAGCAACCCTTCGTAACCGCCGTGACCCACTCCGACGCGGAGGCCCGCGTGACGCTGACCGGCGTCCGCAACGAGCCCGGCGTCGCCGGCCGCATCTTCAAGGCGCTGGCCGATGCCCACGTCAACGTCGACGTGATCATCCAGAACGAGCCGGTCGGGGGCGACCAGCTCGCCGACCTCTCCTTCACCGTCGACCGCGCCGACCTGGGGACGGCGACAGACGTGATCTCGGGTCTCGGCGAGGTCTCCAGTGGCGTCCGCACCGACGAGCGGATCGGCAAGGTCTCCATCGTCGGCGCCGGCATGCGCTCGCACCCCGGCGTCGCCGCGAAGGTCTTCGAGGTGCTCGGCGCGGAACGGATCAACATCGAGATGATCTCCACCTCCCCGATCAAGATCTCGTGCGTCATCTCCGCCGACCGGGTCCCTGACGCGGTCAACGCGCTGCACGAGGCCTTCGAGCTGGGCGACGAAGCGATCCGGCCCGAGGACCTGACGGGTCCCGGTCACCGGCCCACGGTCGCCGGCTGAGCGCGGTCATACTTCGGCGATGGCAGGCGACGGTTACAGAGTCGGGGTCCTCGGCGCCACCGGAGCGGTCGGTTCGACCATCCTCCGGGTGCTCGCCGAACGCGACTTCCCTGCCTCCGAGGTCGTTCCCTTCGCCTCCGAGCGCTCGGCCGGCAGGCAGCTGGAGTGGAGTGGGTCGATGCTCGAGTGCCGGGCGCTGAGCGACGAGACGATCCAGGGCCTGGACATCGTGCTCTCCTCGGCGGGAGGGGCGGTCAGCTCGGAGTGGGCGCCGCGCCTGGTCGAGGCCGGCGCCGTCGTCGTCGACAACACGAGCTACTGGCGGATGCACGAGGACGTGCCGCTCGTCGTCGCCGGGGTCAACCCCGAGGCGGCGGAGGGGCACCGCGGCATCGTCGCCAACCCCAACTGCACGACGATGGTGGCGATGATGGCGCTGGCGCCGATCCACCGTGCGGTCGGTCTCGAGCGGCTCGTCCTCTCCAGCTACCAGGCGGTCTCCGGCACCGGACAGCGGGCGATCGAGGAGCTGCGGGCGCAGTCGCGGGCGGTGCTCGCGGGTGAAGAGCCGGCGCCGCCGGAGGTCTATCCGCACCGGATCGCCTTCAACGTCCTGCCGCAGGTGGAGACCTTCAAGGACGGAGACGACTACACCACCGAGGAGCGCAAGGTGATGGCGGAGACTCGCAAGATCCTCGGCATCGGCGACGAGGTCGGCATCTCGGCGACCTGCGCCCGCGTCCCGGTCTTCTCTGGTCACTCGGAGTCGGTCAACGTCGAAACTCGCGAGGACCTCTCCCCGGAGGACTGCCGCGCCCTGCTGGCCGAGGCACCGGGCGTGCTCGTCGTCGACAACCCTGGTGCCGGGGAGTACCCGCTGGCGATCGACGCCGCCGGGCGTGACGAGGTCCTGGTCGGGCGGATCCGCCGCGACCCCGACCGGGAGCGCTGCCTCAACCTCTGGGTGGCCGGCGACAACCTGCGCAAGGGCGCGGCCACCAATGCTGTCCAGGTCGCGGAGCTGCTGGTCGAGCGCGGGCTCCTCGGCTCGCGCTGAGCTCTAGTCCCCGAGGTCCTCGGCGATGACGCCGAAGCGGCCGACCAGCTCCGTGAAGAAGTCGCGCCGGGTGATCACCGCGTGGACCCGGCCCTTGGTCGCGATCGGGATGATCAGCACCCGGTGGTGGAGGAAGAGCTCGGCCAGCTGGGTGTCCGAGTAGTCATCCTCGACCAGGACGTGGTCGGTGGTGAGGTAGCGGCGGATCGACTCCTCGCTGCACTCGCTGCGGCGCTCGATCGTCTCGTCGACGGAGCGCGAGACCATCGCCGCCGAGCCCAGCTCGCCGACGTAGCCGGGGAAAAGGGCGGCCATGAACTCGCGCTCGCCGAAGATGCCGGCGAAGCTCCCGTCCGCCTCCACCGCGGGCAGGCCGGGCAGGCCGGACTCGATGACCCTGCGGGCGGCCGGGCCGATCTTCTCGTCGGCGCCGAGCGGGTCGATCTCGCGGAGGGTCTGCTTGACGATCGAGTCGGGCATGGTCAGCTCCTCAGATCAGGACGTATCGGATTGCGATGTAGGCGGTGGCGAGCGCGATCGAGAGGATCGTCGCAGGCAGGCCGACGCGGAGGAAGGCGACGAAGCCGATCGGGGTCCCGGCTCGCTCCGCCATGCCGGCGGCGGCGACGTTGGCGGCCGCCGCGATCATCGTCGCGTTGCCACCGAAGCAGGCGCCCAGCGCCAGCGCCCACCAGTAGGCGTCGTCGCCGGTCGTCCCTGCCTCCTGCTGCAGCTCCTGCACGACGGGGATCATCGCCGTGGTGAAGGGGATGTTGTCGACGACGGCCGAGCCGATCGCGGCGACCCAGGCGATTCCGAACAGCTCCGCGGTCCGCTCCCCACCGGTGGCGTCCTTGACCGCGTCGGCGACGTGGCCGATCGCCCCGGTCGCCTCCAGCGCGCCGACCATCACGAACAGGGCGACGAAGAAGAACAGGGTCGTCCACTCGATGTGGGAGAGGGCGTCCTCGAGGTCGATCCTGGTCACCAGCAGGCCGATCGCGGCGCCGGTCAGGGCCACCGTCGCCGGCTCGACGTGCAGTGCCTGGTGGGCGAAGAAGGCGAGCACGGTGAGGACGAGCACGGGGCCGGTGCGGCGCAGCTCGGCCGCGTCGCGGATCGAGGCGGCCGCGTTCAGCCCCATCACGGCCGCCCGGTTCTTCTCCTCGACCTGGAGCCGGCCGCGGAAGAAGAGGTAGAGCAGGGGGATGACGACGGCGAAGGTGACGATCACGATCGGCGCCAGGTTGACGATGAAGGCGTTGAAGCTGAGGCCGGTGGCGCCGGCGATGATGATGTTGGGTGGGTCGCCGATCAGCGTCGCGGTGCCGCCGATGTTGGAGGCGATCACCTCGATGATCAGCAGCGGCACCGCCTCGATGTCGAGCGCGTCGGCGAGCAGGAAGGTGATCGGCGCGATCAGCAGGATCGTCGTCAGGTTGTCGAGGAAGGCGGAGAGCAGTGCCGTCGTCCCCGCCAGGGCCATCGTCACCGCGAACGGGCGGCCGCCCGAGATCTGGCCGGCTCGAATCGCGACGAAGTCGTAGACGCCGGTCTGCTGGGTCAGGTAGACGAGGACCATCATCCCGACGAGGAGCCCGATCGTGTTGAAGTCGACCGCCTCGATCGCCTGCTCCTGGGAGAAGTCGCCGACGAAGAGGACGACGATCGCGGCGCCGAGCAGAGCAACGTTGGTCCGGTGCATCTTCTCGCTGGCGATGATTGCCAGGGCGATCAGGAAGGTGCCTACTGCTACAGCCATTCGGGCCTTTCGGGGTCGACGACGAACGTTGCCGACCAGTCTTCCCGGCGCACCTGGATTCAGGCTATCGGAGTGCTCGCGGGCGTGCCGGCAGGTCGCCGGCCCGAACTGCATCAAGTTGTCGTTCTACTGGGACTGAAATTTGATGCGGTTCGCGGTGGAATCGGGGTTGCGCGGAAAAGTCACACTTTCGTTGCACTTGTGGCAGCGGAAGAAATGTTTTGTCTCCTATCCTCGCGGCATGGCATTTGAAACGAAGGACTGGCGCGAGGCGCAAGTCGATCGACTCGAAGCTCGGATAGGTGAGGTGGAGCGTCGGCTCGAGGCTCGAATCGAGAGGCTCGAGCTCCGCTCGTTCGAAGCGCGGAACAGGATCATCGTGGCGATCGCCTGGATACCGGCGATCGCGATCTGGATGGTCGCGATCGTCGAGATCGCGACGAAGAACTAGGCGCCACAGCGCCGTGCTAGGTGATGCCGGCTAAGCCGCGACGCCGGCAGCGAGGCGCTCCTCGACCCAGCCGGTCGAGGCGATGTGCTTGCTCATTCCCAGCTCCCTCGGCTCGGCGCCGAGCGCCAGGCCGACCAGCTGCGGCAGGTGCAGGACCGCGAGGCCGAGGTCGCGGTTGACGACCTTGGCCGCCTCGGGCTGCTGCATGTCGAGGTTGAGGTGGCAGAGTGGGCAGGGGGTGACGAGGCAGTCGGCGCCGGCGTCGATCGCGTCGCCGACGTGGGTGCCGGACTGCCGCAGCGAGGTCTCGCGGTTCATCGTGATGACCGGGAAGCCGCAGCATTTGCGGGCGCCGTCGTACTCGACGACCTCGCCGCCGAGGGCGGTGATCACCTGCTCCAGGTAGACGTCGCGGTCGGGATGCTCCTCGTACCCGAGGCGCTCCTTGGGGCGGACGATGTAGCAACCGTAGAAGGGCCCGACCTTGAGGCCGGACAGCGGCCGCTTGACCTGCGCGGCGAGGCGGTCGAGGCCGTAGTCCTCGACCAGCAGCCAGAGGAAGTTCTTGTTGGTGAAGCCGTTCTTGCCCTTCTCGTAGGAGAGGCCCTGGCCCGAGAGCGCCTCATTGACGTGGGCGCGGTAGGCGGAGTCGGCGTCGAGGCGCTGCTGGCACTCCGACTGCGCGCCCTGGCAGGTCGAGCAGATGTTCATCATCGAGAGCCCGGTCTGCTGGGCGAGGGCGAAGGTGCGGGCGTTGAGCGTGTCGGCCAGCTCCTGGTTGTGCTCGGCGATGACACCGGCGCCGCAGCAGTTGGCGCGGTCGAGGGTCACCAGCTCGATCCCGAGGCGATCGGCGACCAGCGCCATCGAGCCGTGCAGCTCGGGGGTGAACCCGCGCGAGACGCAGCCGGGCCAGTAGGCGACCTTGATCTGACCGTTGCTCATGACTCCTCGCTTTCCGCGGCTGCCGAGCTCTCGGCGGCCAGCACCTCCGCGGTGGGCTCGTCGGGCTCGGGTTCGACGCCCTCCTCGCCCCGGATGTACAGGTTGAATTCCTCGTTGTGCTCCTCGGCGTGCTTGTAGATCGCCCTGACCTCGTCCTGGGCGCCGTCGGGGAGCTTGTGGTGGATGCCCGGGATCAGCTTCGGCAGCGAGCGCATCTTGCCGGTCTTGATTCCGCGGATCGCCGTCGGCAGCGCGCCGAGCATTTCCTTGATCGCCCGTTTGCTCGGTACCAGCTTGCCTTTTATTCCTGGCGCGAAGGACTCCTGCAGCAGCAGGGACTCGTCCAGGGTCCCCTTCTTCTCGATGATCTTGACGAAGGCGATCTCGTGGTCGTGGCCGCTGTTGGGGTCTTCGATCCCCTCTTCGCCGGCCTTGCGGCGCAGGCGCATGATCTGGTCCATCGGCGCCACGTCCTTGGGGCAGGCGTCGACGCAGCTGAAGCAGTGGGTGCAGTCGTAGATCCCGTGCGGGTCCTCGGCGAGGTCGTGCAGGCGCTCCACGGTCTCGGCATCTCGTGGATCGCCGACGAAGCGGTAGGCCTTGGCCAGCGCCGCCGGTCCGATGAAGTCGGGGTCGGCTTCCATCGAGAGGCAGGAGGAGACGCAGGCGCCGCACTGGATGCAGGCCATCGACTGGGTGATGTCCAGCATCGATTCCGGCTCGACGATGTACTCGCGCTCGGGTGGCTCGCCGTGGGGGAGGAGCCAGGGGGTGACGCGGCGGATCTTGGTCCAGTGCGTCGACTCCATGTCGGTGATCAGGTCCTTGACCACGGGCATGTTGCCCATCGGCTCGATCACGATCGTGGCGCTCTCCGGGTCCTTGCCGACCGCGCTCGCCTTCTTCTCGGCCAGCTCCTGGGCCTCGCCGATCTGGGTCTTGCAGCCGAGGCCGGACTGGCCGTTGATCTTCATCCCGCAGGAGCCGCAGATCGCGGCGCGGCAGGAGCAGCGGACGGAGAGCGAGCCGTCGTCGCGGTCCTTGGCCTGGAGCAGGCCGTCGAGGACGGAGAGCGAGGGCTCGAGCTCGACGTTGAACTCCTCCCAGTAGGGGCCCTCGCCGCTCTCGGGCTGGAACCTGCGGACTTTGATCGTGTAGTCGGCCATCAGTAGGTCCTCGCTTCCGGTTCCCACTGGGTGATGGTCACCTCGGAGTAGGAGATCTCGGGCCCCTCGTCGGTCTGCTCGAGGTCGATGTGTTTGAGCCACTCATCGTCGTTGCGCTCCGGGTAGTCGGTGCGGAACTGGGCGCCGCGGCTCTCCTTGCGCTCCAGCGCGGAGACGCAGGTGCACTCGGCGTTGTCGAGCATGTACCCCAGCTCGATCGCGCCAAGCAGGTCCTGGTTGAAGACGCTGCCGTGGTCGTCGATGTAGGCGGTCTTCGCCTCCTCCTTGAGGCGGCGGACCGTCTCCAGCGCTTCCTGGATCCCGGCCTCGTCGCGGAAGACGGCGACCTTGGCGTCCATCGTCGTCCCCAGCTCGAGCTTGATCTCGGAGACCCGGCGGCCGGAGCCCTTCTGGCGCGAGTTGATGTCGGCGATCAGCGCGTCCTCGCCCTCCAGCACCTGCTTGGAGGGCCGCGACCCCTCGATCCGCTTGGCGCGGGCGGCGGCGTCGGCGCCGGAGCGGCGGCCGAAGATCAGAGTGTCAAGCAGCGAGTTGGCGCCGAGCCGGTTGCCGCCGTGGACCGAGACGCAGGCGGTCTCGCCGGCGGCGTAGAGGCCGGGGATGTCGGTGCGGCCGTCGACGTCGGTCTTGACGCCGCCCATCGTGTAGTGGTTGCCGGGCTTGATGCGGATCGGTTCCCTGGTGATGTCGACGCCGGCGAAGTCGCGGCCGACGAGGACGATCTCGCGCAGTGCCTCGTGCACGCGCTTGCGCGGCACGACCGTGATGTCGAGGGCGACGGTGCCGTCGGGGAAGCCGCGGCCCTCGTTGATCTCGGTCTGCTCGGCGCGGGAGACGACGTCGCGCGAGGCCAGCTCCATCTTGTTCGGCGCGTAGCGCTCCATGAAGCGCTCGCCCTTGGCGTTGAGCAGGTGGGCGCCCTCGCCGCGGGCGCCCTCGGTGATCAGGAAGCCCTTGCCCGCCAGCGTCGTCGGGTGGTACTGGATCATCTCCATGTCCATCAGCTTGGCGCCGGCCCGGTAGGCCATCGCGATGCCGTCGCCGGTGCAGATCAGGGCGTTGGTGGTCGGCTTCCAGACCTGGCCGTTGCCGCCGCAGGCGAGGATCACCGACTTCGCCTGGAAGA
This sequence comes from Solirubrobacterales bacterium, assembly GCA_040900615.1. Classification (GTDB taxonomy): domain Bacteria; phylum Actinomycetota; class Thermoleophilia; order Solirubrobacterales; family 70-9; genus VAYN01. The sequence continues at coordinate 44,859 of JBBDYP010000006.1, forward strand.
GCTCCATCGAGCCGTCGGCGACGTTGCGGGTGACGACCCCGCAGCACTCGCCGTTCTCGTCCATTGCCAGCGAGGTGCAGAACCACTCCTCGTAGCGGGCGACCTGCTCGGAGTACTTCATCAGCTGCTCGTAGAGCACGTGCATGATCGCCTGGCCGGTGATGTCGGCGACGTAGTAGGTGCGGGCGGCGGAGGCGCCGCCGAAGGCGCGGGTGCCGAGCTTGCCCTCCTCGTTGCGGTGGAAGGTGACGCCGAGGTGCTCGAGGTGGAGGATCTCCTCCGGCGCCTCGCGGGTCATGATTTCGATCGCGTCCTGGTCGCCGAGGTAGTCGGAGCCCTTGATCGTGTCGTAGGCGTGGGACTCCCAGGAGTCCTCCGGGTTGAGCGCCGCGTTGATGCCGCCCTGGGCGGCGTTGGAATGGGAGCGGACCGGGTGGACCTTGCTGATGATCCCGACCGACACACCCTGCTCTGCGGCGGCGAGTGCGGCCCGCTGGCCGGCGAGTCCGGCCCCGATTACGAGAACGTCATGGGATGGCACGGGGCAGAACCCTATACATGCGAAGCCCGACCGCGTAGTCGGAATTCGTCACACTTGGCGGTTGCCCTAACCCGCTGCCGCGGGAGGCGGCTCCGGCGGCCCCTCCCGGGCTCAGAGCCAGCGCTCGCCGAGGCGCCGGATCGCGGCGTCGGTCAGTCTTATGCCGTCCTCGACGGTGTCGAAGTCGACGTTCTCGGCGAGGTCATGGGACCAGTGGTAGTTGGCCGGCTGCTTGAGATCGGTGCAGCCGCACAGCGCCGCCGTCTCATAGCCGGCGGCCAACGACTCGAGCCCGTCGGTGCCGTTGCGCAGGCGCAGGTTGGGGAAGAGCCAGATGCCCATCTCCTCGGCGAGGTCGTCCATGAACTTCAGCGCCCGCGGCGGGTACTCGCGCATCTTCAGGAACCCCTCGCCGCGCAGCACCAGCAGGTGCGGCGAGCCGATCGACTCGAGGCAGAGGAAGAAGGTCCTCTCCCGCGGCAGGCTCGGGAAGTGGCGCTCGCCGAATGCCTTCATGCCCTCGCTGAAGGACTCCTCCGACCCGGTCGAGAGCAGGATCACCCGCACGCCCTCGGGCGGATCGTCGGCGAAGCGCCGGGCCAGGGCCAGCAGGGCGACCACCGAGGTGCCGTTGTCGTTGGCGCCTGGCACCACCTTGCGCATCCCGATCTCGGTCATCGCCGCCGCCGAGCCGATCCCGAGGAGCAGGCCGAGCTCGGCGAGAAGGCGCCTGCCGGTGAGGGCTCCGAGGGCGGCGAGGACCGGGCCGCCGAGGACCGGCGCCATCAGCGGCGGGCTGGTGTCGCTGCGCTCGATCAGGCCCAGGCGGTTGGCGATCTCCGGGATCTCGGGGTGGAAGACGAGTCCCGAGTGGGCGGAGTCGTGGTGGGAGATGACGACGACCGTGCGCTCGGCCTCAGGGTCGCCGAGCTCGCAGACGACGTTGTAGGTGGTGCGCTCCGGCAGCACCCGGCGCAGCCGCCGTTGGCCGGGCGGGAAGTCGTCGGCGATTCCGGCCGCGCCGAGCGTCCCCAGCGCAGCGCCGAGCAGGCGCCGCCCGCGCAGCGCGGCGACCGCGCCCAGCGCGCCCAGCGCGGCGCCGATGCCCAGCGGCCACCAGTACGTCCCGTGTGCCGGCTCGGCCTCGATCCGGGCCTCGGCGCCGAGCTCGCCGAAGCGCTCGACCAGCCACTCGGCGGCGCGGCGCTCGCCCTCGGAGGCCGAGGGACGCTCGATCCGCTCCAGTTCCTCGAGGCGCTCGCGCAGCCAGTCCTGGTCCGCCGCGCCGCTGCGGTCGCCCGCCCTTTGGTCCTTCGCGCTGCCCCCGGCCATGTGCCCCATGAAGGTACCCGCTTACCATTGGGACATGCTGGGTGGTGGCTCGATAACGCTGTTCCACGTTCGCGGGATCAGGATCTCGGTCGATTGGTCCTGGTTCCTCGTCCTCTTCCTGGTCATCTTCTGGATGTCGCAGACCTACGGCGACCTGCTCGGGGAGTCGAGCTCCGCCACGACCCCGTTCCTGCTGGCGGTCCTCAGCGCGGCCGGCTTCTTCGGCTCGATCCTGCTGCACGAGCTCGGCCACGCCGTCGCCGCGCTGCGCAACGGGATCGGCATCTCCAGCATTCAGCTCTGGATCTTCGGCGGCATGGCGCGGATGGACCGCGAGGCCGAGACGCCCGGGGCGGAGCTGAAGGTGGCCCTCGCCGGCCCGCTCGTCACCCTCGCCCTCTTCGTCCTCCTCACCGGCGGCGGCATCGCCGCCGGGGGGCTGAGCGAGTTCGAGGACGCGGCCGTGCTCGACCCCAACTCCGGTGCGTCGGGCCTGCTGGCGGTCGTCGCCTGGCTCGCCTCGATCAATTTCCTGCTGCTGGTCTTCAACCTGCTCCCGGCATTCCCGATGGACGGCGGCCGCGTTGCCCGGGCAATCGCCTGGTGGCGGACGGGAGACCGCAGCGGGGCAACGCGCTTCGCGGCCAATCTCGGGCGGCTCTTCGGCTACTTCTTCATCGGCGCCGGGATCTACATGGCAATCACCGATTCGATCTTCGGCGTCTTCGGCGGTGTCTGGCTGGCCCTGATCGGCATGGTCATCAACGGCTCCGCCCGCGGCGCGGCGATGCAGACCGCCCTCACGAGCCGCATCGGCGACGTCCTGGTCGCCGACGTGATGGACCGCGAGCCGGTGGCGATCCCCGGCGACATCAGCGTCGAGCGCGCGCGCGACGAATACTTCCTCCGCTACCGCTGGCCCTGGTTCCCGGTCGTCGACGCCGCCCACCGCTTCCTCGGGCTGCTGCAACGCGACCGCGCCGACGAGGTCCCCGAGATCTCCCGCGCCAGCTCCAACGTCTCCGACCTGGTCGACCACGACAACGGTCTCTACATCCGGGACGACACCCCTCTGGACTCGCTGCTGTCGAACCAGAACCTGCGCCGCTTCGGCGCCCTGATGGCGGTCGACGCCGAAGGCCGCCTCTCCGGCGTCGTCACCGTCGAGCAGGTCGGCCGCGCGCTCAGGGACGCGACGTCCCCGTAACTGCCACCCGGGGGGAGAACCCCCCGTGTGGCAGAGCTTTCCCGGGATATGTACGGGAAAAGACTGCCACGGCATCAGGAGCTCGCTGAGTTGGCGCGTCGACAGCATGGCGTTGTCTCGATTCGACAACTGCGAACGCTCCTCGGCTACTCGCAGGATTCAGTCGAGTACGCCTGCACTCAGGGTCGTCTCCACCGCCTGCGTCAGGGCGTCTACGCCGTCGGGCACACGGATCTGTCGTTGCACGGGAAATGCCTGGGGGCAGTGCTCGGGTGCGGGCGGGGGGCGTTGTTGAGCCACTGGTCCGCCGCCTGGCTCTGGGGGCTGATGCCGACGCAGCCGATCCCGATCCACGTCACCACGCCGATCCCGCGCAGGGCCCGGCTCGGAATCCGCATCCACCGCTCGCGCACCTTCGCCGACGAGGACCGGGCGCTCGAGGAGGGGATACCGGTCACCTCCGTCGCCCGCACCGCGCTCGACCTCGCCGCCCGCGTTCGCACCCGCAGCGTCAACCGCCTGCTCCAGCGCAGCGAAGAGCTGGGGCTGTTCGACCTGCCGGACTTCGAATCGGTCCTCGCCCGCAACAGGGGCCACCGCGGGGCCAAGCCCCTGCGCCGCGCGATCGCCATCTACGAGCCGCCGCCCTTCACCCGCTCCGGCCTCGAGCTGCGCTTCTTCGAGCTCGTCCTGGGCCACGGCCTGCCGCGGCCCGCCACCAACTACGTCGAAGCCGGCTATGAGCTCGACGTTTACTGGCCGGAGCTGCGCTTCGCGGTCGAACTCGAGGTCTTCGAGACTCACGGCAGCCGCCTCTCCTTCGAGGAGGACGCGGTGCGACAGGAGGAGCTGAAGCTGGCCGGGGTGGAGATGATCCACGTCACCGGCCCCCGCCTGAAGCGCGAACCGCGGCGGGTGATGGAGCGGGTGGCGCGCCTGCTGGCGATGCGCCGGCGCGAGCTCGGCGGCTGAGCGGATGCGGACCGCGCCGCGATCAGACGGTCGCGCGGTGCCGCTCGACGATGCGGCCGAAATCGGTGCCGGCGGGGAGCGTGCCGAAGGCCTGGCCCCAGTCGCCCGAGAGGCGGGAGGCGCAGAAGGCGTCGGCTACCGCGGGGTCGCCGTAGCGGACGAGCAGGGAACCCTGGAGGGCCAGCGCCATCTTCTCGACGACGCGGCGGGCGCGGGTCTCGATCGTCCCGACGTCGCCGGGCAGCTCGTCGCGCAGCGAGGAGGCGTAGGACTGCAGCCGCGGCTCGGCCGCCGCGCCCTCGTCGACCTCGGCGAAGAAGGCGTCGAGGGAGGCGGGGGTCTTGACCATGGCGCGGAGGACGTCGAGGCACTGGACGTTGCCCGACCCCTCCCAGATCGAGTTGAGCGGGCTCTCGCGGAACAGGCGCGGCATCCCCGACTCCTCGACGAAGCCGTTGCCTCCCAGGCACTCGAGCGACTCGCCGGCGTGCATCGGCGCCCGCTTGCAGATCCAGTACTTGAGCACCGCGTTGGCGATCCGCTTCAGGTTCTGGGCCTCTTCGTCGCCGGCGCCCGCCTCGTCGTAGCAGCGGGCCAGGCGCATCGCCGAGACCGTCGCCGCCTCGGACTCGACGCAGAGGTCGGCGAGGACGTTGCGCATCAACGGCTGCTCGGCCAGCACCCGGCCGAAGGCGGAGCGGTGGGAGGCGTGGTGGATCGCCTGCGCGACCCCCGCCCGCATCCCGGTGGCGCCGCCCATCACGCAGTCGAGGCGGGTGTGGTTGACCATCTCGATGATCGTCCTCACGCCGGCCCCCTCCTCGCCGACCAGCCAGGCCGAGGCCGAGTCGAACTCGATCTCGCTGGAGGCGTTGGAGCGGTTGCCGAGCTTGTCCTTCAGCCGCTGCAGGCGGAAGCGGTTGCGCTCGCCGTCCGGCGTCCAGCGCGGGAAGAGGAAGCAGGAGATGCCGCCGTCGGCCTGGGCGAGGACGAGGAAGGCGTCGCACTGCGGCGCCGACATGAACCACTTGTGGCCGGTCAGCTCGTACTCGGCCCCGGGCCCGCCGCCGTTGACGGGCCGGGCCACCGTCGTATTGGCGCGGACGTCGCTGCCACCCTGCTTCTCGGTCATCCCCATTCCCGCCAGCGCGCCGGCCTTGGCGGGGGCGGGCGCGTTGGTCGGGTCGTACTCGGTGGAGAAGAAGCGCGGCTCCCACTCGGCCGCCAGCTCGGGCTGGGTGCGCAGTGCCGGGATCACCGAGTAGGTCATCGAGATCGGGCAGCCGATCCCGGCCTCGGCCTGGGACATGCACATGAAGGCGGCGCCGCGGGCGACGTGGGCGCCGGGCCGCGGGTCCTTCCAGGGGGAGCAGTGCAGTTCGTGCTCGACCGCGACCGCCATCAGCTCGTGCCAGGAGGGATGGAACTCGACCTCGTCGACGCGATGGCCGAAGCGGTCGTGGGTCCGCAGCTTCGGCGGGTTCTCGTTCGCGAGCGCCCCCAGGGCCAGGACCTGCTCGCTGCCGGCAAGCGCCCCGACCGCCGAGATTCGCGACTCCGCCCACTCGGCGCCCTCGCGGCGCACCGCCTCGACCAGCGGCCGGTCGGCCTCGAAGACGTTGTAGTCGAGCAGCGGCGGCGGCTGGTTCACCACCTCGTGATTGCCGACCGTATGGCGCTCCGCGGTTGCCATCCGGTACGGATTGTGACACTTCCAGCACAATCCCCGTCGGCGGCGCGAGCGAAGCCGCCGGACAGATAGCATCGCCCGCCGGTGGCTGTGGAACTCATCCAAAAACCCCACGCGCACGCCTGGCGGCGGCGGACGCTGCGCGGTGCGGCGTCCTCGGGCTTGCCTTTGGCACCGCCAAAGGCTGCGCCCTGCGCCCTTGCCCCGCTTGGTCCGGCGCTCGCCAGTCGCAGACGGGGAGTTTCCGGATGAGCTCCAAGATCAAGGTCAAGAACCCGGTGGTCGAGCTCGACGGCGACGAGATGACCCGCATCATCTGGTCCTTCATCAAAGCGCAGCTGGTCCTGCCGTATCTCGACCTCGACCTCGACTACTACGACCTCGGGATCGAGAGCCGCGACGCGACCGAAGACCAGATAACCGTCGACGCCGCCAACGCGATCAAGCGCCACGGGGTCGGCGTCAAGTGCGCGACGATCACCCCGGACGAGGCCCGGGTCGAGGAGTTCGGCCTGAAGGAGATGTACCGCTCGCCGAACGGGACGATCCGCAACATCCTCGGCGGCGTCATCTTCCGCGAGCCGATCGTGATC
>JBBDYP010000007.1:0-8791 GCA_040900615.1 Solirubrobacterales bacterium
CATTCCGAACAGAGCAGTTAAGCCTTTCAGCGCCGATGGTACTTGGGGGGCAACCCCCTGGGAGAGTAGGTCGCCGCCGGTTCTTCTTTAGCGGTTCGCGCCCGAATGGGGCGCGGGCTGCGGCGCCCCGATGAGCGGCGCGCTACGTCGCCGTCGAGCGGCTCGCGTAGCGCTGCTACGCCACGCCGCTCGCCTGCGACGTCCCGCTTGCCCCTCGAACGCCTTGCTGCCGCGCCGCATTCGGGCGCGAACCGCGGAATCCGGCTTCTTGGAGCAGGCTGCATCGGGTCGTGCGGGCTGCGGTGCGCGGTGCGCTGGGGCGCTGTCGCGGGGTGACCGAACGCTCCGCGCACGCCCGGCTCGTTCTCCCAACGGGCTCGAGCCCGTACTCGCCGAGCGTGGCGAAGTCGATCAGCAGGTCGACGGCGTCGGTCAGCCGTCCGGCGATTGATGTCTTCGTATCGAACATGGGTTCGTACGCTACGTGGGGGTCCGGACGGCAAGGGGATCCTGCAACGACGATTGCATTCCGTGCCTGAGAGGGCTCTGCGCATGCCGCATCGCTACTGGCGACAGTAGCGATGCGAACCCCCAGAAGCGCGCTCTCGAGGCAGGTCGACGGAGCTGCGATGTGGCGTGGCGCCACGCTCCTCGTCGCCTCGCTCGCCGGATCCTAGGGCCTCTCCGCGCCGTTCGCAAATTCGAGGATCAGGGCGGCGGTCTCGCCGGGTCTCTCGACGTTCGGAGAGTGGCCGGCGCCGGCGATCAGCTCGGTCTGCACGCCGGGCACCGTGCCGTCGTATTCGTCCAGGGCGCCCTCGGGGCCGTCGATGATCTGCTCCTCCGCGCCCATGATGACCAGCAGGGGGAGTCCGGTCTGCCGCATCCGCTCGTCCAGGGGAGCCTCGTCGACGAAGTCCTCGCCCGCGGCTGCGGAATCGTCGTAAGCGGTGAAGGTCATGCTGTCGAGATCCTCGACGAAGGCGTCGGGGACGTCGAATCCCGGCGCGAATGCCACGCCGAGCCCGTCGCGGACGGCGAAGTCCGGCTTCACCGTCCACAGCGCCTCGCCGGTGACCGGAGCGAAGAGGAGATTGCCGAGAAGGCCGAGGCTCGTGCGGGAGTGATCGGGCGCGGTGTCGACGATGACGACCCGCTCGACCGACTCCGGCGAGGCCTGTGCCAGCGCCACGGCCACGCTGCCCCCGAGCGAGTGACCGACGACCACGGCCTCGCCGACTCCGAGCCGATCGAGGGCCGCGGCGATCAGATCTGCCTGGTTCTCCATCGAGTACCCGGATCCGGGCTTCTCCGAGCCGCCGTGGCCGAGCAGGTCGACCGCGACCACGCGGTGGTCGGCTTCGAGCGCGGGCATGATCGCGTCCCACCAGTCGATCGCGCAGGTGAAGCAGTGGATGAGGACGATCGGATCGCCGTCGCGCGGCCCGCGGTCGACCACCTGGATGTCGCCTCCGGGGAGGTCGAGGATCCGCCCGTCCGGCTCCGTCACGCCCGCCGGCTTGGTGCTGCCGTCGACGATCAGGGTATTGACGAGCAGCAGGGCGATCAGCCCAACGGCCACCCCGAACCCGATCTTCCAACCTCTCCCCATGCCGGTCGTTACCCTAGCCGCACCATGGAGAAGTTCGTAATCCAAGGCGGGGCCCCTCTCTCCGGGGAGCTCACAGTCGCCGGGAACAAGAATGCCGCGCTGCCGATCCTGGCCGCCTGCCTCTTGACTGAGGAGGATCTACTGCTGCACCGGGTGCCGCGAATCCGCGACACCGAGGCCCAGATCGCGCTCCTGGAGCGGCTCGGGGTCGAGGCTGCCTGGGTCGCGGACAACAGCGTCAGGCTCTGTGCCCGCGGCGTCTCCGACGCCTCCGTCGATGAGGACCTCTCGCGGCGGATCCGCGCCTCCTTCCTCCTCGCGGGGCCACTGCTCGCCCGTTTCGGGGAGGCCCGCATGCCTCCGCCGGGCGGCGACTTCATCGGCCGCCGCCGGCTCGACGCCCATCTGGACGCCTTCAAGGACCTTGGCGCCCAGGTCGACGGCGACCGCTGGATCGAGCTGACCGCGCCCGGCGGGCTGCGCGCCTGCGAAATCTTCATGGACGAGCCCTCCGTGATGGGAACCGAGAACGCCCTGATGGCCGCCGCCCTGACGCCCGGCCCGACGACCATCTCCAACGCCGCCTCCGAGCCCCACGTCCAGGACCTGGCGCGGCTGCTGACCAAGATGGGGGCCGAGGTCGACGGGATCGGCTCCAACCTGATGACCGTCCACGGCCGCGACCGCCTCGGCGGCGCCGAGCACGCGATCTCGCCCGATCACATCGAGGTCGGCAGCTTCATGGCGCTCGCCGCGGCGACCGGCGGAGAGGTGAGGATCCGCGACGTCGAACCGGTCGACCTGATGATGGTCCGCCGCCAGTTCCGCCGCCTCGGGCTGCGCTCGGAGATCGAGGGCTCCGACGTGATCGTGCCGCCCGGACAGGGCTTGGAGGTCGAAGCCGACCTCGGCGGCGCGATCCCGAAGATCGAGGACGGCCCCTGGCCGGCCTTTCCAGCCGACCTGACCTCGATCGCCCTGGCCCTGGCGACGCAGGCCAAGGGCGAGGTCCTGATCTTCGAGAAGATGTTCGAGAACCGCCTCTTCTTCGTCGACAAGCTGGTCGCGATGGGCGCTCGGATCACGCTGTGCGATCCCCACCGGGCGATCGTCAGCGGTCCGAGCCGGCTTCATGGCGAGCGAGTCGAGAGCCCCGACATCCGCGCTGGGATGGCGATGCTCATCGCCGCCCTGGCGGCCGACGGCACCTCGGAGATCGGCAACATCCGCCAGATCGACCGCGGCTACGAGCAGATCGACGATCGGCTGCGCGCCCTCGGAGCCCAGATTGAACGCGTCTCTGCCGAGGTCCCTGCCTAGCAGGGGTTTCTCCCGGACTCTCGTAAGGTCAGCCGGATGATCCATCCGATCCCACCCGGAACGCGGGACGTGCTGCCCGACGAGATGCGTGAGCTGCGGCGCCTGAACCGTTCCCTGATCGAGGTCTTCGAAGCCCGTGGCTACGGCGAGGTCGCGACGCCGGCGATCGAGTACGACGAGGTGCTGGCCCGTGGCGACGGCCGCACCGCCGCCAGCGCCTACCGCTTCTTCGACGAGAGCGGCGAGCTGCTGGCGCTGCGCTCCGACATGACCGTGCCGATCGCCCGCCTGGTCGCCACCCGCTACGCCAACGCCGAGCCGCCGCTGCGCCTCTGCTACCTCGCCAGCGCCTACCGGGCTGTGCGCCCCCAGCGGGGCCAGATGCGCGAGTTCGTCCAGGCCGGCGTCGAGCTGATCGGCGCACCGGCGCCGGAGGGGACCGTCGAGGTGATCGAGGTGCTGGAGGCCGCCCTCGACGCCGCCGGGCTCGACCGCGCCGTGATCGGCCTCGGCGACTCCGACCTCTACCGCCAGCTGCTGACCGAGTTCGGTCTCGAGGGCGACGCCCGCGACTCGATCCTCGCGCGACTGGCGACACACGACCTCGTCGGCCTCGAGGCGGAGCTCTCCGAAGTCGCCGGCATCGCCGAGGAGCAGGTCGCCACCTGCGTCGCTCTCTCCCAGCTGCGCGGCGGCGCCGAAGTGCTGGAGCAGGCCCGCGGCCTCGGCGGCGCCACCGTCGAACGGGCGACGGCGCGGCTGCAGGAGACCTATGACGAGCTGGAGCGGCGCGGCGCGGCGGATCGGGTCCAGATCGACCTCGGGCTGCTGCGCGACCTCGGCTACTACAGCGGCGCCATCCTCGAGGTCTACGACCCGGCGCTGGGGCACGTGCTCGGCGGCGGCGGCCGCTACGACGGACTGCTGAAGCGTTTCGGCCTCGACCTGCCGGCAGCCGGCTTCGCCCTCTACCTGGAGCGGGTCCACGTCGCCCAGATGGAGGAGGAGTCGAGGCGGGGGAAGGAGGCGACGTGAACGTCGAGGTGGCCGGGAGCCGGGCAAAGGTGGACGGGCCGCTGAAGCTGGCGGTGCCGCGCGGCGCCCTCTTCGGCGAGACGCTCGACATTCTCGACGCGGCCGGCGTCGACACCTCCGAGCTGCGCGGCGACTCGCGCTCGCTGATCTTCGAGACCGAGGGGATGACCCTGGTGACGATGCGCCCCTCCGACGTGCCCACCTACGTCGAGGCCGGCGCCGCCGACGTCGGCATCACCGGCAAGGACGTGCTCTTGGAGCAGGCCGACCGGGTCGTCTATGAGCTGCTCGACCTCGGCTACGGCCGCTGCCGGATGGTCCTCGCCAGCCGCAAGGGCGACGCGAAGCTGGGGGAGTCCCAGCGCCGCCTGGGGATGATGCGGATCGCGACCAAGTACCCGCGGATTGCCGAGAGCCATTTCGAGTCGACGGGCCGGCAGGTGGAAGTGATCGAGGTCAAGGGATCGGTCGAGCTGGCGCCGCTGATCGGGCTCGGCGACGGGATCGTCGACCTGGTCGCGACCGGCCGCACGCTGGAAGAGAACGACCTCGAGGTGCGCGAGGAGATCGTCGAGTGCACGGCGCGCTTCGTCGCCAACCGTGTCGCCTACAAGCTGCGGGCGGCCGAGGTCGACGAGCTGACCGCGAAGCTGCGAGAGGCGAGTGGGGGATGAGGACCCGCCGCTTCGAGTGGGAGGGTGCGGCCGCGACCGCCGGCGCGATCCGCTCCTGGGCCGCGGCGGAGGCCGAGACCGTCGACGTCGGACCGATCGAGCGCGAGGTCCGCGAGGGGGGCGACGAGGCGGTGCTGCGCCTGACCGCCCGCTTCGACGCCACCGAGACCGCCCCGGCGGCGCTGCGGGTCGACCCCGGCCTGGCGACGGCCGCCCTCGACGCCCTCGACTCCGAGCTGCGCGAGGCGCTCGACCTCGCCGCCACGAATGTCCGCGCCGTCGCCGAGGTGCAGCTCTCCGACCCGCGCCGGGTCGAGCTTCCCCAGGGGCAGGCCGTGACCGTCCGCGAGGTGCCGGTCGGCGCCGCCGGCGTCTACGCCCCCGGCGGGCGCGCCGCCTACCCCTCCAGCGTCCTCATGTGCGCGATCCCGGCCCAGGTCGCGGGGGTCGAGCGGATCGCCCTGGCCTCTCCGCCCGGTCCCGACGGCCACCTGCACCCGCTGGTGCTCGCCGCGGCGGCGCTGTGCGGGCTCGAGGAGATCTACGCGATGGGCGGCGCCCAGGCGATCTTCGCCCTCGCCCACGGCACCGAGTCGGTCGCGCCCGTCGACGTCATCGCCGGGCCGGGCAACGCCTGGGTGCGGGAGGCGAAGCGAGCGGTCTACGGCACCGTCGGGATCGACTCCCTCGCCGGGCCCTCCGAGCTGATGCTCGTCGCCGGCCACGACACCGAGCCCGAGTGGGCCGCCCTCGACCTCTGCTCCCAGGCCGAGCACGGCCCCGACAGCCCGCTGGTCGCCGTCGCGGTCGAGGTGAACGTCCTCGAGTCGGTCGCCAGCGCCACCGAGCGCGCCGCCGCCGCCCGGCCGGGGGTCGGCGACGCGCCCCTGGCCCTCGTCCAGGTACCCGACCTCAGCGACGCGATCGACCTCGCCAACGCCTACGCGCCCGAGCACCTGGAGCTGCTCGAGGAGGACGCAGCGCTGCTCGCCGACCGGGTGACGACGGCCGGCTGCGTCTTCGCAGGCCGCTTCGGCGCCACCGCCTTCGGCGACTACGTCGCCGGCTCCAACCACGTGCTGCCGACCGGCGGCGCCGGGCGCTTCTCGGGTCCGCTGGGCCCGTCCGCCTTCCGCCGCGGGATCGCCACCGTCGAGGTTTCCGCCGACGCCGCGGTCGCCCTGGCGCTGCACGTCGACGTCCTCTCCCGCGCCGAGGGGTTCCCCGTCCACGGCGAGTCAGCGATGATTAGGCGATGAGCAGAGTCGCGAGCAGAGAACGCCAGACGGCGGAGACTCAGATCCGGCTGTCGCTGGACCTCGACGGCGGTGAGGCGAGCGCCGGGACCGGGGTCGGGTTTCTCGACCACATGCTCGACCTGCTGGCACGCCACGGCCGCCTCGGCCTGCGGGTGGAGGCGAGCGGTGACCTGGAGACGGGCGCCCACCACACCGTGGAGGACGTCGGCATCGTCCTCGGCCAGGCGCTCGACGAGGCGCTGGGGGACCGCGCCGGGATCAGGCGCTACGGCTCCGCCGTGGTGCCGATGGACGAGTCGCTGGCGGAGTGTGCGATCGACATCTCCGGCCGCCCGCTCTGCGTCTTCGACGCCGACCTTCCCACCACCTCGATCGCCGGCTTCGACACCGAGCTGGCCGAGGAGTTCTTCCGCGCCGTCGCCAACAGCGCCAAGCTGACCCTGCACGTCTCCGTCCGCTACGGGACCAACGCCCACCACATGATCGAGGCCTGCTTCAAGGCCTTCGCCCGCGCCCTGCGCGTGGCGGTCTCGATCGACCCCGAGGAGAGCGGCGTGCCCTCGACCAAGGGGACGCTGAGCCAATGACGACGCGGATCGCGATCCTCGACTACGGCATGGGCAACCTGCGCTCGGTCGAGAAGGCGCTGGAGCACGTCGGCGTGACCGCGACGATCAGCTACGAGCCGACCGAGGTCCAGGCCGCCGACGGCGTCATCCTGCCGGGTGTCGGCGCCTTCCCGCGGGCGATGGAGCGGATCCGCGAGCGCGGGATCGACGAGCTGATCGCCGAGCGGCGCGAGGCCGGTGTGCCGATGCTTGGCATCTGCCTTGGCCTGCAGCTCCTCTTCGAGTCGACCACCGAGCTGGGTGGGGCAACCGGCCTGGGACTGCTGGCCGGCGAGGTCGCCGAGCTGGAGGCGGGCGGGCTCAAGGTTCCGCACATCGGCTGGTCGCCGGTCCGCTGGGAGCACGATTCCCGCCTGACCGAGGGAATCGACTCCGAGACCCCGTTCTACTTCGTCCACTCCTTCGCGCCCCGGCCGGCGGCCGCCGACCTGCTCGGCAGCGCCGCCTACGGCGAGCGCTTCGCCTGCGCGGCGGAGCGCGACAACGTCTTCGGCGTCCAGTTCCACCCGGAGAAGTCGAGTGCCGCCGGCCTGCGGCTGCTGTCGAACTTCGCCGGGGTCTGCGCCGCCGTGCCGGCGTGATCCTCTACCCGGCCATCGACATCCGCGGCGGGCAGGCGGTGCGGCTGCTTCAGGGCGATTACGAGCGCGAGACCATCTACGACGCCGATCCGGCCGACGCCGCGATCCGCTGGGCCGGCGAAGGGGCCGAGTTCCTTCACGTGGTCGACCTCGACGGGGCCAAGGCCGGAGAGCCGCGCAATCTCGATGCGGTGCGCCGGATCGCCGCCGCAGTCGAGTGTCCGATCCAGGTCGGGGGCGGGCTGCGGGACGCCGGCTCGGTGGCCTCCCTGCTCGAGGCCGGGGCCGAGCGAGTGGTGATCGGGACGGCCGCGCTGCGGGACCCGGACTTCCTCGCCCAGGCGCTGGCCGAGCACGGCGAGCGCGTCGTCGTCTCTGTCGATGCCCGCGAGGGCAAGGTCTCCCTCGCCGGCTGGACCGAGACCAGCGACGTCGACGTCGCCACCGCAATCGCCGAGCTGGGCGAACGTGGCGTCGCCCGCTTCCTCTGCACCGCGATCGAGGTGGACGGGACCATGGAGGGCCCCGCCCTCGGCGAGCTGGATCGGATCGCCGCCGCGACCGAGGCGCAGGTGATCGCCTCCGGCGGCGTCGGCGAGCTCTCCCACCTCGAAGCGCTGGCGTGCGAGTCCGCCGCGAACGTCGAGGGCGCAATCGTCGGCCGCGCGCTCTACGAGCGTCGCTTCACCGTCGCCGAGGGGATCGCGGCGCTGAGCCGTTAACGCCACCTCTACGCTTACGCCATGGTTCTGAAGCGAGTGATCCCCTGCCTTGACGTCGATGCCGGGCGCGTCGTCAAGGGGACGAACTTCGTCGGCCTGCGCGACGCCGGCGATCCGGTCGAGCTGGCCGAGCGCTACGACGCGGAGGGCGCCGACGAGCTGGTCTTCCTCGACATCACGGCTTCGCACGAGAAGCGGGAGACGATCGTCGAGTTGGCCCGCCGCACCGCCGACAACGTCTTCATCCCCTTCACGATCGGCGGCGGCATCCGCTCGGTGGAGGACGCTCAGGCCGTGCTCGACGCCGGTGCCGACAAGGTCTCCGTCAATTCCGCGGCGCTGGCGCGCCCCGAGTTGCTGAGCGAGCTGGCCGACCAGTTCGGCGCCCAGTGCGTGGTGATCGCGATCGACGCCAAGCGCGAGGACGACGGCTGGGGCGTCTATGTCAACGGCGGCCGCAAGCGGGTCGAGGGGCGCGACGCGGTGGGCTGGGCCAAGGAGGCGGTCGAGCGCGGGGCGGGGGAGGTGCTGCTGACCAGCATGGACCGCGACGGCACCAACGACGGCTACGACATCGCCCTGACCCGGGCGGTGGCCGACGCGGTGCCGGTGCCGGTGATCGCCTCCGGCGGCGCCGGCGAGCTGGCCCACCTCAGCGAGGCGATCGCCGAGGGTGGCGCCGACGCCGTCCTCTGCGCCTCGATCTTCCACTACGGCACCTACCGGGTCCGCGAGGCGAAGGAACGGCTCGCCGCCGACGGCATCCCCGTGCGGCTCTAGCCAGCCCGGGGGTCTTCCGCCAGACCTGAGACTCCACTGGAGCCAAGGATCTCGAAGCGCGCGAGTTCGTAGAGCTCCTCGCGGATCGCGTAGCCGGGGATCTCGGTGGTGGCGCCGGTGTAGCCGGCTGATGCGTATCCGGTTCGCTCAGGCTGGTCCCCCGAGCCACGCGAGAGCCC
>JBBDYP010000008.1:0-8746 GCA_040900615.1 Solirubrobacterales bacterium
TCATCGGCCCCAACTGCCTCGGCCTGATCGTCCCCGAGGTCTGCAAGATGGGCGGAATCGGCGGCCCGGCGAAGGACGCGGCGAAGGCCTACGCTCCCGGCCCGGTCGGGGTGATGAGCCGCTCGGGCGGGATGACCACCGAGATCTCCTCCTCGCTGACCCAGGCCGGCCTCGGCGTCTCCACCGCGGTCTCGATCGGCGGCGACGCGATCATCGGCTCCACCTACGCCGAGCTGATGCCCTACTTCGAGGCCGACGAGGAGACCAGGGCGATCGTCATCTACACCGAGCCCGGCGGCCGCATGGAGGCCCAGCTCTCCGAGTGGGTCGCCGAGCACGACAGCCGCCTGCCGATCGTCGCCTTCATGGCCGGCAAGTTCATGGACGACGAGGAGATGAAGGGGATGAGCTTCGGCCACGCCGGCACGATCGTCGAGGGCAAGGAGGACACCGCGACCGAGAAGATCGCCCGCCTCGAAGCCGCCGGCATCCGCGTCGTCGAGCGGATCGACGAGATCCCCGACGCGGTCAAGCAGAAGCTCGAGGTTGCCGCCTGATGGCCGAGAAGCTGAACAAGGTCTTCATCGACGTCGAGGTCGACGCCTCCGTCGCCTCCGACCCGGCGCTGGCGGCGAAGCTGGAGGAGGTCTGCCCGGTCGACATCTACAAGGCCGGGGCCGGCGGAGTCGAGGTCGTCACGGAGAACCTCGACGAGTGCGTCCTCTGCCGCCTCTGCATCGAAGCGTCCCCCACGGGCACCGTCCACGTCCGCAAGCTCTACGACGGCACCGAGCTGGCGTAGCGTCCCGAGCGGGCCGGGCAGGGGTTCCGCTTAACTTTTTCGACGGTCGTACTCCGGCCGTCCGAGGTTCGAAGCGCCGAAAAAGTACAAGACGCTTCACCCCTGCCCGGCCCGCTCGCCCGGCACGCCCGGCGGCCTCGCGAACTGCATCAAGGTCCAGTCCCAGGAGGCCGAAAAGTTGATGCAGTTCGGTAGCGACTGGGCGGGCGTGTGCGTTGCGTCACATGACGCGCATGTGAATTTATAGTCGGGTAACGTCTACACCGATGGATGCATCGGTTGCCCGATCCAGGCTTTCGCGCGACGACCGCATGGAGCAGACGCTCGAGGCGGCGCACGGGCTGTTCGCCGAGCATGGCTATGCGGCCGTGAAGATGGACGAGATCGCGGCGGCGGTCGGCGTCACCAAGCCGCTCCTCTACAACTACTTCGGCAACAAGGAGCGGCTCTACATCGCCTGCATGGAGCGGGCGGGCGACGCGCTGACGACGACGATCGGCGAGGCGGTGGCGGCGACGGCCAGCCCCGGCGACGCGCTCGGGGCGGGCGTCCGCGCTTTCTTCGGCTTCCTCGACTCGGATCGCGCCGCCTGGGCCGTGCTCTTCGACGAGACGCTGCCGCGCAGCGGCGAGGTCGCCGACCGCGTCGCCGAGTACCGGGGGCAGATCGCCGCGCTGGTCTCCGGCTCGATGGTCGAGCAGCTTCCGCAGCGCCGCCGCAACGCCGCCCGGACCGAAGTCGATGCCCTCTCGATCGCCGTCCTCGGGGCCGCCGAGGCGCTGGCGCGCTGGTGGCTGCGAACCGGGGCGCTCAGCGCCGAGGACGCGGCCGAGCTCCTGATCTCGACGATCGAGCCGGGGCTGCGGTCCCGCTCGGCGCTCCCCCCCGCTTCCCAGTCCCCCGACAAAGGAACCCCCACCGAATGAACAGCAAGACGCGCCGCGTCGCCGTCGTCGGCGGCAACCGGATTCCCTTCGCGCGCTCCGACAGCGCCTACGCGCACGCTTCCAACCGGGACATGCTCACCGCCGCGCTCGACGGCCTGGTCGACCGCTTCGGCCTGCAGGGCGAGCGGCTCGGCGAGGTCGCCGGCGGCGCCGTCCTCAAGCACTCCCACGACCGCGACCTCGCCCGCGAGAGCGTGCTCAGCACGCGGCTGGCGCCGGAGACCCCCGCCTACGACGTGCAGCAGGCCTGCGGCACCGGGCTGGAGACGACGATCCTGGTCGCCAACAAGATCGCCCTCGGGCAGATCGACTGCGGCATCGCCTGCGGGGCCGACACCACCTCCGACGCGCCGATCGCCCTCAACGAACAGCTGCGGGCGACGCTGCTGGAGGTCAACCGGCAGCGCTCCGCGACCGGCAAGCTGCGCGCCCTGACCGGGTTCCGCCCGGGCCACATCGTGCCCGCGATCCCCCGCAACGAGGAGCCGCGCACCGGTCTCTCGATGGGCGAGCACTGCGCGACCATGGCCACCGAATGGGGCATCGGCCGGGCCGAGCAGGACGAGCTGACGGTCGCCAGCCACCGCAACCTCGCCGCAGCGTACGAGCGCGGGTTCTTCGACGACCTGATCGCCCCATACCTCGGGCTCGAGCGCGACCAGAACCTGCGGCCGGACTCGAGCGTCGAGAAGCTGGCGAAGCTGGCGCCGGTCTTCGGCGGCCCCGACGGGACCTTGACCGCCGCCAACTCGACCCCGCTCAGCGACGGCGCCTCGGCGGTGCTGCTCGCCTCCGAGGAGTGGGCGAAGGAACGCGGCCTGCCGGTCCTCGCCTACGTCACCGAGGCGCAGACCGCGGCCGTCGACCACGTCCACAAGCGCGAAGGGCTGCTGATGGCCCCCGCCTACGCGATGCCGGCGATGCTCGACCGCGCCGGGCTGGGGCTCCAGGACTTCGATTACTACGAGATCCACGAGGCCTTCGCCGCCCAGGTCCTCTGCACGCTGGCCGCCTGGGAGGACCCGGCATTCTGCGAGGAGAAGCTCGGGCGCGAGCAGCCGCTCGGCTCGATCGACCGCGGCAAGCTCAACGTCAACGGCGGCTCGCTCGCCGCCGCCCATCCCTTCGCGGCGACCGGCGGGCGGATCGTCGCCAGCCTCGCCAAGCAGCTTCACGAAGACGGCAGGGGCCGCGGCGTGATCAGCATCTGCGCCGCCGGCGGCCAGGGCGTCGTCGCGGTGCTGGAAGGACCGGGGTCATGAGCGACCGCTACTCACAGCTCGTAAACGCCCCGGTCGTCTCGACGATCGCCCGCCAGCTGGGGCTGCCGCAGCCGGTCACGCTCGACCGCTACGTGCCCGGCGCGCCCGTCGTCTCCGGCCCGGTGCTCTCCGGAGCCGCCCCCGGCGGGCGGCTCGGCAGGGCGCTCTCGACCTTCCTCGACGAGATCAGGGCCGAACGCGCCGGCGCCGAGGGCCCGGCCAAGGCGCTGGTCTTCGACGCCACCGGCATCGCCGACTCGACCGAGCTGGTCGAGCTGCAGCGCTTCTTCTACCCGGCCGTCGGCCGGCTCGAGCGCAGCGGCCGCGTCGTCGTGCTGGGGACGCCGCCGGCCGCGGCCGGCTCCCCCCGCGCCCACACCGCCCAGCGGGCGCTGGAGGGCTTCACCCGCTCGCTCGCCAAGGAGATCGGCGGCAGGGGGGCCACCGCCCAGCTCGTGCTCGTCTCCCCGGGGGCCGAGGACCAGCTCGCCTCGACGCTCCGCTTCCTGCTCTCGCCGCGCTCGGCCTACGTCTCCGGCCAGGTGGTGCGGATCGGCGCCGGGGTCGCGCCGGTGCCGGAGATCGACTGGGAGCGCCCGCTCGACGGCAGGGTCGCCCTGGTCACCGGCGCCTCGCGCGGGATCGGCGCGGCGATCGCCCGGACCCTCGCCCGCGACGGCGCCAGGGTCGTCGGGCTCGACGTGCCGCAGGCCGCGGGCGAGCTGGAGAAGGTCACCGCCGAGATCGGCGGTGAGGCGCTGGCGCTCGACATCACCGCCGACGACGCACCGGAGCGGATCGCCGAGCGCTTCGCCGACGGGGTCGACGTCGTCGTCCACAACGCCGGCGTCACCCGCGATCGCACGATCGCGAAGATGCCCGAGGAGCGCTGGACGCAGCTGATGGAGATCAACCTCTCCAGCGAGGAGCGGATCGACGACGCCCTGCTCGACGGCAAGCTGCTCGCCGCCAACGGGCGCATCGTCTGCGTCTCCTCGATGTCGGGGATCGCCGGCAACTCCGGCCAGACCAACTATGCCGCCTCGAAGGCGGGGGTGATCGGGATGGTCGAAGCGCTGGCCCCCGAGCTGGCCGGCCGCGGGGCGACGATCAACGCCGTCGCCCCCGGCTTCATCGAGACGCAGATGACCACGGCGATGCCGATCGGGCCGCGGGAAGCCGGGCGGCGGCTCAGCAGCCTCTCCCAGGGCGGCCTGCCGGTCGACGTGGCGGAGACGATCGCCTGGTTCGCCAGCCCCGGCTCGACCGGCGTCAACGGCAACACGGTCCGCGTCTGCGGCCAGAACCTGCTGGGGGCCTGACGATGGCCGACTCCGCAGCCCGGGAGAGCCGGACCCTGACCAGCGCCCCGAGCATCCTGCCGCTCTACGCCCGCGCGGCGGCGCCGCTGGTCCCCGGCGCCTCGCTGCTGCCGTTCGTCCCCGGCGGCGGCGGCGAGATCCCCGACCTCGAGCTGGAGCTGACCGGCGTGCGGGCCGACCCCGCCGCCGTCTCCGCCTACGCCAAGGTCTGCGGCTTCGCCCTGCGCGACCACCTCCCCCCCACCTACCCGCACGTGCTCGCCTTCCCGCTGCACATGGCGGTAATGGCCGACGGCTCCTTCCCCTTCGGCGCCGTCGGCCTCGTCCACGTCGAGAACCGCATCGACCAGCGCCGGCGAATCGGGATCGAGGAGGAGCTGACGCTCCGGGTGCGCCCGACCAAGCTGCAGCCGCATCCCAAGGGCCGCACCTTCTCGCTCGTGACCGAGGCGCTCGCCGGCGGCGAGCTCGCCTGGACGAGCGCCAGCACGATGCTGCGCCGCGGCCGCCCCGCCGAGTTGCCGGATAGTTCCGCGGAGAGAGACAAAACGGCAACTCGGCAGGGGGAGGGATTCGAGTCGTTGCCCGCCGACGCCCCGGCGAGCGCCGAGTGGCGCCTCGGCGGCGATCTCGGCCGCCGCTACGCGGCCGTCTCCGGCGACCGCAACCCGATCCACATGCACGCGCTGACGGCGAAGCCGCTCGGCTTCCCGGCGGCGATCGCGCACGGGATGTGGACCAAGGCCCGCTGCCTGGCGGCGCTCGAGAGCCGCCTCCCCGACGCCTTCGCCGTCAGCGTCCGCTTCCGCAAGCCGATCCTGCTGCCGGGGCGCGTCGAGTTCGCCAGCGCCGACGAGGGCGAGGAGATCGTCTTCGCCGTGCGCGACGCCAAGCGGAAATCACCTCACCTCGACGGCCTGATGCGGCCCGCCGAAAGCAAGCAGAAAGCCAAGACCGGGAGGAAGAACGCAAAGTGACGACGACGACCGACAAGGACAGGGGGGTGGCCGAGCGCAGCATGGGCCTCGGCCTGCGGGCGCTCAGCCGCCTCGCCGGCTCCAACCTGCTGGACCGGATGCGGATCCGCAAACCGGTCGAGCGGGTGGTCTTCCAGGGCACCAAGAGCGGCTTCCGCTCGGCGACCGCCGCCGGACGCACCTTCAAGGCGGCGCAGAAGCTGGGGAAGCCGGCGCGGCAGGCGAAGAGCAAGTCGAAGGGCCTGTTCGACGTCACGCCCGACGACGAGCAGCAGATGTTCCAGGAGGCCGGTCGAGCCTTCGCCGAGGAGAAGATCCGTCCCGCCGCCCTCGACGCCGACAACGGCCTCGAGACGCCGAAGGAGCTGCTCGACCAGGCCGCGGAGCTGGGAGTCAGCATGCTGGGCGTCCCGGAGCAGCTCGGCGGCGTCATGCACGAGCAGTCGGCCGTGACCAGCGTCCTGATCGGCGAGGCGCTGGCCCACGGCGACATGGGGATCGCCTACGCGGCGCTCGCCCCCGGCGCGGCCGCGACCGCGATCGGCCTCTGGGGCAGCGCCGAGCAGCAGGCCACCTACCTGCCGTCCTTCACCGGCGAGAACGTGCCCGTCGCCGCCCTGGCGACCCTCGAGCCGCGGCCGCTGTTCGACCCACTGAAGCTGGAGACGAAAGCGCGCAAGGACGGCGAGGAGTGGGTCCTCGACGGCGCCAAGTCGCTGCTGGCCCGGGCCAAGGACTGCGAGCTGTTCGTGATCGCCGCCGAGGCCGAGGGCATCGGCCCGGCGCTGTTCGTGGTCGAGTCCGGGACAAAGGGCCTCTCGGTCGAAGCCGAGCCGGCGATGGGCCTGCGGCCCGCCGCCACCGGCTGCCTGCTGATCGAGGGCGCGCGCCTGCCCGCCGGCGCCCTGCTCGGCGAGGGCGGGCGCGATGACTACATCGACTGCGTCAACCGCTCGCGGGTCGCCTGGTGCGGGCTCGCGGTCGGCGCCGCTCAGGCGGTGCTCGACTACGTGATCCCCTACGTGAACGAGAGGACCGCCTTCGGCGAACCGATCTCCAACCGCCAGGGCGTCGCCTTCGCGGTCTCCGACATCGGCATCGAGACCGGCGGGATGCGGCTCGCCACCTACCGGGCCGCGAGCCGCGCCGACCGCGGCGACGACTTCGCCCGCGAGGCGGCGATAGCCCGCCGCCTCTGCGCGACCAAGGGGATGCGGATCGGCTCCGAAGGAGTGCAGCTGCTCGGCGGCCACGGCTTCGTCAAGGAGCACCCGGTCGAGCGCTGGTACCGCGACCTCCGAGCAGCGGGCGTGATGGAGGGCGCCCTGCTCGTCTAGAGCGAAGGAGAGCCATGATCAACCTCGAGATACCGAAGAAGTTCAAGCCGCTGGCCAGCCAGGCCAACCAGGTCGCGACGGAGGTCTTCCGGCCGATCTCGCGCAAGTACGACATCGCCGAGCATGAGTACCCGAAAGAGCTCGACATGCTCGCCTCGCTGATCGACGGCATGAACGAGGGCTCCGACAGCGGCGGCGCCGGCGCCGCCGGCGTGCGCCGCGAGGCCAACGGGGACGGCGGCGAGAACCGCAACGGCTCCAACCTCTCGACCGTGCTCGGGATCATCGAGCTCTGCTGGGGCGACGTCGGCCTGCTGCTCTCGATGCCGCGGCAGGGCCTCGGCAACTCCGCGATCGCCTCGGTGGCGACCGAGGAGCAGCTCGGGCGTTACGGCGGCAAGTGGGCGGCGATGGCGATCACCGAGCCCGAAGCGGGCTCGGACTCGGCCGCGATCCGGACCACGGCCGAGCTCGACGGCGACTCCTACGTCCTCAACGGCGAGAAGATCTTCGTCACCTCGGGCGACCGCGCCGACCTGATCGTGGTCTGGGCGACGCTCGACCGCTCCAAGGGCCGGGCGGCGATCAAGTCGTTCATCGTCGAGCGCGACAACCCGGGCCTGAAGCTCGACCGGCTCGAGCACAAGCTCGGGATCCGGGCCTCCGACACCGCCAACTTCACCCTCCAGGACTGCCGGGTGCCGAAGGAGGCGCTGCTCGGCAGCCCCGAGGTCAACGTCAAAGAGGGCTTCGCCGGCGCGATGCAGACGTTCGACAACACGCGGCCGCTGGTCGCGGCGATGGCGGTCGGTCTCACCCGAGCCGCCCTGGAGGAGACGCGCGGGCGTCTGGCCGAAGCCAGCGTGGAGGTCGACTACTCGACCCCGGCCCTCGGCCAGCACGCGGCGGCGGCGCGCTTCCTCGAGATGGAGGCCGACTACGAGGCCGCCTGGCTGCTGACGCTGCATGCGGCCTGGATGGCCGACAACGGCAAGCCGAACTCGCTGCAGGCCTCGATGGCGAAGGCGAAGGCCGGCCGCACCTGCGTCGACGTCGCCCTCGGCTGCGTCGAGCTCTGCGGCAGCGTCGGCTACGGCGAGAACGAGCTGCTGGAGAAGTGGGCCCGCGACGCCAAGATCCTCGACATCTTCGAGGGCACCCAGCAGATCCAGCTGCTGATCGTCGCCCGCCAACTCCTCGGCAAGAGCTCCAGCGAACTGAGGTAGGAGGGGTCGGGTGTCCCTCCCCCGGAGGCTCGAGGACCAACAACTCGAGCCCAAGCAGGCGTTTCAGCTGCGCGACGGCCTCCGGGGGAGGGACACCCGACCCCTCCTCCATCAGGCAGACTGGCGCTCCGTGAACCTGATTGACGATTTGTTGGAGCGGTCGCCGGCTTCGCGGCTGGGGGTCGTCGCGATCGACGCGGAGGGGAGCCGGCGGGACTGGCACTTCGGCGAACTGATCGCCTGCTCGGCCGGGCTCTCCGGCGCCTTCGCCGCGCGGGGGGTCCGCCGCGGCGACGTCGTCATGACCCTGGTCGGCAACCGGATCGAGTGGGTGCTGAGCCTGCTCGCCTGCTGGCGGATGGGGGCCGTGGCGCTGCCCTGCAACACGCAGCTGCGGCCCCACGATCTCGAGCTTCGCGTGGACGTGGCGGCCCCGAAGCTCTGCGTCGGCGAGGAGGAGATGCTCGCCGGGATGCCGGCGGGGGTCCCGGCGATGACCCTTACCGAGGTCGCGGACGTCCTCGACGAGGACCAGCCGCAGGAGACCCCCGCCGCGGTCGAGGAGATGGGCGCCGAGGACCCGGCGCTGATCGTCTTCACCTCGGGGACGACCGGCGAGCCGCGCGGCGTCGTCCACGCCTACCGCTACCTCTTCGGACAGTGGATCCAGGCCGAGCATTGGTTCGGCTCGCGCAAAGGGGACCTGGCCTGGTGCACGACCGCCCCCGGCTGGTCGAAGTCCGCCCGCAACGTCTTCCTCGCCCCCTGGCTGACCGGCGCCGCCGCCGTCATCCACGACGGCCGCTTCGACCCGGCCGAGCGGCTCGACCTCGCCGAGGCGCTCGGCGTCAACGTGCTCTGCCAGGCGCCGAC
>JBBDYP010000009.1:0-1329 GCA_040900615.1 Solirubrobacterales bacterium
AGCGGCTCGACCTCGCCGAGGCGCTCGGCGTCAACGTGCTCTGCCAGGCGCCGACCGAGTACCGGATGCTGGCCAAGCGGACCACCCTGCGACCGCTTCCCGCCCTGCACCGGATGGTCTCCGCCGGCGAGCCGCTGGACCCCGACACGATCGCCGCCTTCCGCGAGGCGACCGGCCTCGAACCGGCCGACGGCTACGGCCAGACCGAGACCGGCCAGGTCACCGCCAACCTGGCCGGCGAGCCCGTGCGCCTGGGCTCGATGGGGAAACCGCTGCCGGGTATCGAGACGCGCATCGTCGAGGGCGAACTGCAGCTGCGTGCCGCCTCCTCCCCCACCTTCTTCTCCCGCTACCTCGACGGCGAGCGCTTCGAGGACGAGTGGTGGCCGACCGGCGACCTGGTCCGCGCCGACGACGACGACTACCTCTACTTCGAAGGTCGCGGCGACGACATCATCCTCTCCTCCGGGTACCGGATCGGGCCGACCGAGGTCGAGGCGGCGCTGCTCTCCCACCCCGCCGTCGCCGAGGCAGCCGCGGTCGCCGCCCCGGACCCCGAGCGCGGCAGCGTCGTGCGGGCGATCGTCGTCCCCCGCGGCCGCGAGCCCGGCGAGGAGCTGGCCCGCGAGCTCCAGGAGCACTGCAAGCGCGAGACCGCCCCCTACAAGTTCCCCCGCATCGTCGACTTCGCCGCGGAGCTGCCGAAGACCAGCACCGGCAAGATCAAGCGAGCCGAGCTACGCGTCGGGTAACCTGGTCGCATGGCCACGAGCACCCAGGCCGACCCCGCGTCCGTCGCCCGCGCCTACTTCGACGCCGTCGCGACTCGGGACCTGGAGGCAATGGCGGCCTGCTGGGAGCCCGGCGGCCTCGACATCCTTCATGGCACCGCCGAGCTGCGCGTGCCGGAGGACCTCCGCACCTGGTTCGGCGCCCTCTTCGCCGCCTTCCCCGACTTCAGCTTCGAGGTGCTCGACGTGCTCACCGGCGGCGAGAAAGCCGCAGTGCGGTGGCGTGCGACCGGGACCTTCAACGGCTCCGGCCGCTTCGAGGGGCTACTCCCCAACGGCCAAACCGTCGACATCGAAGGCTGCGACGTGCTCACCGTGCGCGACGGGCTGGTCGTCCGCAACGACGCCTACATGAACGGCGCCGAGATGGCACGGCAGCTGGGCGCACTGCCGCCCGCGGGCTCGCCGCCGGAGCGGGCGATGACCGGCGCCCTCAACCTGAAGACGCGCATGGTGCACAAGCTTCGCCGTCGCGTGGTTCCTTAAGTGACTATCCGAAAACTCGCGTGTGCGACTGGCGAGCGCCGGACCGAGCGGG
>JBBDYP010000010.1:0-8636 GCA_040900615.1 Solirubrobacterales bacterium
TCGAGCAGCTTCGACTCCTCGAAGGGATCGCCGATCTGCACCGTCGGCCGCTTCGCCTCGTCGCCCTCGCCGAGCTCGGCCGAGGCGAGCACCGAGGCGCCGCCGATCCCGTCGCGCCCGGTCGAGGCGCCCATCAGCACCACCGCGTTGCCGACGCCGGCGGCGGCGGCGCGGACCATGTCCTCGGTCTTCGCCAGGCCGACGCACATCGCGTTGACCAGGCAGTTGTGCTCGTAGGGCTCCTCGAAGTAGATCTCGCCGCCGACCGTCGCCACCCCGATCGAGTTGCCGTAATGGCCGATCCCCCGCACCGCCCCGTCCAGCAGGTGGCGCGAGCGGACCGAGTCGAGCTCGCCGAAGCGCAGCGAGTCGAGGATCGCGATCGGCCGGGCGCCGAGGGCGAAGACGTCGCGGAGGATGCCGCCGACCCCGGTCGCGGCGCCCTGGAACGGCTCGACCGCGCTCGGGTGGTTGTGGGACTCGACCTTGAAGGCGACCGCGTAGCCGTTGCCGACGTCGACGGCGCCGGCGTTCTCGCCCGGCCCCATCACCACCCGCTCGCCCTCGGTCGGCAGCCGCCGCAGCAGCTTGCGCGAGTGCTTGTAGGCGCAGTGCTCGGACCACAGCAGGCTGAACATCGCCAGCTCGACGGCGTTGGGCTCGCGCCCGAGCTTCTCGACGATCAGCTCGTACTCGGAGTCGGTCAGCCCGAGCTCGCGGTGCTTCGCCATGCCGACGGTCATGCCGCGACCCTGGCCATCGCCTCGAAGATCCGCAGCCCGTCGGTCGATCCGGTCAGCGGGTCGACCGCGTGCTCCGGGTGCGGCATCAGCCCGAGCACGTTGCCGGCCTCGTTGGTCACTCCGGCGATGTCCCGCGCCGACCCGTTCGGGTTCTGCCCCGGCGCGTAGCGGTAGGCGACCTGCCCGTTCGCCTCCAGCCGGTCGAGCATCTCCTCCGGCGCGTAGTACCGCCCTTCCCCGTGCTTCGCCGGAATCGAAAGCCGATCCCCCCGCCGATGGGCCGATATGTCGCCCCTGGCTCCACTTTTCGGCCCATCGACCACAAGGTCGAGCTGGCGGCAGATGAAGCGCATGCTCTCGTTGAGGAGGAGGGCGCCGGGGAGCAGGCCGGCCTCGCAGAGGACCTGGAAGCCGTTGCAGATGCCGAGCACCGGGCCCCCCGCCGCGGCCAGCTCGGCGACCGCCTCCATCGCCGGCGAGAAGCGGGCGATCGCCCCCGCCCGCAGGTAGTCGCCGTAGGAGAAGCCACCGGGGACGACGACGCCGTCGACGCCTCCGAGGTCGCGGCTCTCGTGCCAGATCAGCCGCGCCTCGCCCATCAGCGAGCAGGCGTGCAGCGCGTCGCGCTCGTCACAGGACCCGGGGAACTGGAGGACGCCCCAGATCACAGGGTCTGGATCTCGTAGTCCTCGATCAGGGGATTGGCGAGGAGCTTCTCGCAGAGCTCCGCCAGCTGCTCCGGGTCCTCGGCCTCGAGCTCGACCATGCGGCCGACCCGGACGTGCTCGATTCCCTCGAACCCGAGCGCCGGCAGGGCGCGCTCGACCGCCTTGCCCTGCGGGTCGAGGATCCCCTCCTTGGGCCGGATCAGGACCCGTGCCTTCGCCATCAGAAGCTCGTCCCCGTGATCCGCTCGAAGGCCTCGACGTATTTGCCGCGCGTCTGCTCGACCACGTCGGGCGGCAGCTCCGGCGCCGGCGGCGTGCGGTCCCAGCCGCTCCCCGTCGCCCAGTCGCGGACGAACTGCTTGTCGAAGGAGGGCGGGGTGGCGCCGGGCCGGTAGCGGTCGGCCGGCCAGAAGCGGGAGGAGTCGGGGGTGAGCACCTCGTCGCCGAGGACGATCTCGGCGCCGGCGTGGCGCCCGAACTCGAACTTGGTGTCGGCGAGGATGATCCCGCGCTCGGCCGCGTGCTCGGCGCCGGCCCGGTAGACGTCGATCGAGATGCGGCGCAGCTCTTCCATCAGCGCCCGGTCTCCGACGATCTCCGCCGCCCGCTCGAAGTCGACGTTCTCGTCGTGGTCGCCGATCTCGGCCTTGGTCGCCGGGGTGAAGATCGGAACCGGCAGCTTGTCGGACTCGAGCAGGCCGGACGGCAGCTCGATCCCACAGACGGCCCCGGTCTCGCGGTATTCCTTCCAGCCCGAGCCGGAGAGGTAGCCGCGGACCACGCACTCGACCGGGTACATCTCCAGCCGCCGAACTCGCATCGCCCGGTCGGCCACGTCCTCCGGCACGTCCTCGGAGATGAAGTGGTTGGGGACGATGTCCCCGGTCAGCCCGAACCAGAAGACCGACATCCGGTTCAGCACCTTGCCCTTGTCGGGGATCGGCGTCGGCATCACCACGTCGTAGATCGAGATCCGGTCCGAGGCGACCATCAGCAGGTCGTCCTCCCACTCGTAGATCTCGCGCACCTTTCCCGAGGAGTGGAGCTTGAGGTCCGCGAGGGCCGGCATTAAGTCGATGCTAACCATCCGGGAAGCGGACCACGTGGTGGCGTCGCTCTGCGATCCTTGCCTGGTGGCGCTTCCGCCAGAACCGCGCAGCTCCGCACTGACGCAGACCCTGAAGTGGGCCTTCCGGCCGCTCCCCTTCATGGAGGCGTGCCGCGAGCGCTACGGCGACGCCTTCAGCGTCAAATTCCTCGGCTTCGAGCGCCCGATGGTGCTGATCTCCGATCCGGCCGCGATCAAGGCCCTTTACATGGAGCGCGAGCACGGGCTGCCGCCGGGCCGCAACATCGTCCTCGAACCGGTTCTGGGCTCGAGGTCGCTGCTGCTGCTCGAAGGCGCCGACCACCTCGCCCACCGCCGGGTGATGCTGCCGCCCTTCCACGGCGAGCGGATGCGCTCCTACGAGTCGGTCGTCGAGGAGATCGTCACGGCCGAGATCGATTCGTGGCCGCTCGCGCGCGAGTTCGCGATCCACCCGCGGATGCAGGCCGTGACCCTCGAGGTGATCCTGCGCGTCGTCTTCGGCGTCAGCGAGGGGCCGCGGCTGCAGGCCCTGCGGGAGATGCTCGGCACGGTCCTGCAGGAAACCGCCTCGCCGCGGGCGCAGCTGGTCGGCCTCGCCTTCCAGCGTTTCGGCGGGGGCGGGCCCTGGGCGCGGTTCGAGGGGCAGCTGAAGGCGGTCGACGAGCTGCTCTACGCCGAGATCGCCGAGCACCGCTCAAAGCCCGACCTCGAGGATCGCGACGACATCCTCTCGATGATGATGGCCGCCCGCTTCGAGGACGGCTCGGAGATGAGCGACGTCGACCTGCGCGACCAGCTGATGACGCTGCTGCTGGCGGGCCACGAGACGACGGCGACGGCGCTGGCCTGGACCTTCGACCTGCTGCTGCGCCACCGCGCGCAGCTGCAACGGTTGCGCGACTCGCTCGAGGCGGGCGAGGAGGATTACCTGCGGGCGACGATCTCCGAGTCGCTGCGGCTGCGCCCGGTGGTCCCGCTGGCCGGCCGGCGCCTCGCCAAGGAGCTCTCAGTGGACGGCCTGACCCTGCCCGCCGGCACCGACGTCACCCCGGCGATCTGGCTCACCCACACCCGCGCCGACGTCTATCCCGAGCCGTTCGCCTTCAAGCCCGAGCGCTTCCTCGACGAGGCGCCCGACACCTACGCCTGGATCCCCTTCGGTGGCGGCATCCGCCGCTGCCTCGGGGCCTCCTTCGCCGAGTTCGAGATGCGGATCGCCCTGCGCGAGGTCCTCACCCGCTGCGACCTGCGCAAGGCCAGCCCGGCGCCGGAGCGGATCGGCCGCCGCAACATCACCCTCTCGCCCCGCGACGGAACTCCCGTCGTCGTCACCGCCCGGCGCCCGGCGCGCGAGCGCGAGCTGGTGACGGTCTAGCGCAAGCCTCCCGGAAACTTCACTCTCAGGCCGCCGGACGTTGAAACGTTCTGTCTACAGTCCTGCCATCATGGAGGTAATGACGATGAGGCAGGGATGGAGCGACGACCGACTCGACGACCTGAGCGCGCGGGTGGACGATGGGTTTGCGCGTATGGACGAGCAGTTCGAACGGATGGACAAGCGGTTCGAGCGCGTCGGTCAGGAATTCGGCAGCATCGACAAGACGCTCGCGAGCATCAACGCGACCCTTCAGCGCATCGACGAGAGGTTCGAGCGGGTCGATGCCGAGTTCAAGCACGTCGGCGAGCGGTTCGACCAGGTCGAACGGGAAATCCGCTGGCGCCACAGCGAGACCGACCATCGGTTCAACCGGGTGGAAACGATCGTCTCCGAGATCCGCGCCGAAGCGAGTACGCACCACGTTCAGACCGAATCGCGCATCGATCGGCTCCAGCAAACGATCATCGTCACGGGCGGTGGCCTGATCGGCACGCTGATCGTCACTTGCGGCACCGTGATCGGAATAGCCGTGGCCTGAAACCGCGGGCGGCCCGCGAAGCGCGAGCGCCGGTCGGCGCGGCGCTACTCGGCTTTGGCGGCGCGGGCGGCGGGGTGTTCCCTGGCCCAGCGCGCGATCCTGCTGGAGCCGGAGACGACCTCGCCGTCGTCGAGGACGAGGATCGGCACCTCGTTGGTGCCGCTCAGCTCCTTCACCTCGGTCCGGTCCTCGCTGCGGCTGCCCCAGGTCCAGGGCATCAACCGGTACCCGCCGACGGTCTTCAGCTCGTACTCGTAGCCGGCTGCCTCGAGCGCCTTACCCGCTTTGGCGCAGGGATGGAGCAGGCCGGGGCCGAAAGTCTTGCGTCCGCAGGTGTAGAGGATCACACCGCAACCCTAGCCGGAACGACGCCGGCCCGCGACTCGACGGACGCAACTGGACCGCGGGTCCAGGCCCGTCCAGCCGCGCAGCGGCGCGGCGCGTGGCGGGTCTAAGTGACCATCCGAAAACCCCCACGCACGCCTGGCGGCGGCGGACACACTTCGCGGGGCGGCGTCCTCGATCGGCCAAATGGCGCTGCCATTAGGCCTCCCTGCATCCTGGCCCCGCTCGGTCCGGCGCTCGCCAGTCGCACACGCGAGTTTTCGGATAGTCACTAAGCGGAGGGGGCGGTGAGCGCTTCGACCCGCTCGAAGATCTCGGGCAGGTGGGTGAGGTAGGCGCCGTAGTCGAAGACGGCGTCGAGGTCCAGGTCCGGGGCGGCCTCGGCGAGCAGGTCGCGGAACTCGGTGCGAGTGTCCCAGGCTCGCTGGGCGTTCTCCTGGACGACGCGGTAGGCGTCGTCGCGGGTCATGCCGGACTCGACCAGCGCCGTCAGCGCGCGCTGGCTGAAGAGGGCGCCGTGGGTGAGGCCGAGGTTCTCGCGCATCCGCTCGGCGTGGACGTTCATGCCGGCCGCCACCTTCGTCGCCAGGTCCTGCGTGTAGTCGAGCAGGATCGTCGCGTCGGGCAGGATGACCCGCTCGGCGCCGGAGTGGGAGATGTCGCGCTCGTGCCAGAGGGCGACGTTCTCGATCCCGGTCTGGGCGTAGCCGCGCAGCACCCGGGCCAGCCCGGTGATCCGCTCGGTTCGGATCGGGTTGCGCTTGTGCGGCATCGCCGAGGAGCCCTTCTGGCCGGCGGCGAAGGGCTCCTCCACCTCGCGCACCTCCGTCCGCTGCAGGTTGCGGATCTCGGTGGCGAAGCGCTCCAGCCCGGCTCCGGCGATCACGATCGCCGAGGTGAGGACCGCGTGGCGGTCGCGCGGAACCACCTGGGTGGCGACGTCCTCGCGCCCGAGGCCGAGCCGCTCCATCACCCGCGCCTCGACCGCCGGCGAAATCGACGCGTAGGTGCCGACCGCGCCCGAGAGCTTGCCGAACGCCAGCTGTTCGAAGGCGGCGGCCAGGCGCTCGACGTTGCGGTCGGCCTCGAAGGCGAAGCCCGCCAACCGCAGGCCGAAGGTCGTCGGCTCGGCGTGGACGCCGTGGGTGCGGCCGACGCAGAGCGTGTCCCGGTGCTCCAGGGCACGGGTGACGAGGGCGTCGCGGTAGGCGCGAGCGCCGGCGACGACGATCTCGCCCGCGCGGCGCAGCTGCAGCGCCAGCGCCGTGTCGAGGACGTCGGAGGAGGTGAGGCCGTAGTGGATCCAGCGGCCGTGCTCGCCGACCGAGGCGGCGACGACGTCGACGAAGGCGGCGACGTCGTGATCGGTGACGCGCTCGCGCTCCTCGACCGCCTCGACCGTGAAGGCCGCCCTGGCCCGCGCCGCCTCGGCCGCCTCGCGCGGCACGACCCCCTCCTCGGCCCAGGCCTCGGTCGCCGCCAGCTCGACCTCGAGCCAGGACTCCATCTTGCTCTGGGGGGTCCAGACCGCCCCGATCTCCGGGCGGGTGTAGCGAGGGATCATCAGCAGTTGATGATTCTCGCGGCGAGGACGCCGGCGTTCTTCGCCCCGTCGATCGCCACGCAGGCGACCGGGATCCCGGGTGGCATCTGCACCGCGGACAGCAGCGCGTCGAGGCCGCCCAGCGCCTTGCCGAGGATCGGCACGCCGATCACCGGCAGGTCGGTGTGGGCGGCGGCGACCCCGGGCAGCGCCGCCGACATACCGGCTCCGGCGATGATCACCCTCAGGCCCCTCATGCGGGCGTTCGTGCAGTACTCGCGGACCGCCTCGGGATCGCGGTGGGCGCTCATCACCCGCACCTCGTAGCGGATGCCGGCGTCGTGCAGGGCGGCTCCGGCCGGCTGCATCTTCGGCTTGTCGTTCTTCGAGCCCATGATGATCCCGACCAGCGGCTCGTCGACGGCGATTTCCTCGAAGGCCTCCTCGACCGCCGGCATCGTGGCCGACCCGACAGACCCGGTCGGCTGCGGCTCCTCTGAGATCTCGCTCATCTCTTCCTCTCTGGATCAGTCATTTCAGCTCGGGACCCGCTCGACGGCGCGGGCGGCGATGTCGGTGCGGATCTGCATACCCTCGAAGCTGATCCGGCTCGCCGCATCGTACGCCCGATCGCGCGCCTCGGCGGGGCTTGCGCCCAGCCCGGTCACGTTGAGAACGCGACCACCGGCGGTGACGATCTCCCCGCCCCTGCGCGCCGTCCCCGCGTGCGTCACCTCGGCCAGCTCGGCCGCCTCGGCGAGGCCGTGGATGACATCGCCCTTGGACGAGGTCTCCGGGTACCCGGCCGAGGCCAGGACCAGGGTCACGGCCCAGTCGGAGCCGAACTCGGCGGTCGTGCCCTCCAGTCCGCCCGGCTCGCGGGCGGCGAGGAAGAGGTCGACCAGGTCGGAGCGCATCCGCGGCAGCACCGCCTGGGTCTCGGGGTCGCCGAAGCGGGTGTTGAACTCCAGCACCTTGGGGCCCTCGGCGCCGATCATCAGGCCGGCGTAGAGGACGCCGTGGAAGGGCCGTCCCCGGCGCGCCATCGCGGCGACGACCGGCCGGTGCACCCTGTCGACGATCTCCTCGACCTCCGCCTGCCCGAAGCCGGGCACCGGCGAGTAGCTGCCCATGCCGCCGGTGTTGGGCCCCTGGTCACCGTCGAAGATCCGCTTGTAGTCCTGGGCCGGGGCGAGCGGCACGACGTTCTCGCCGTCGCAGATCGCCAGCAGCGAGAGCTCCTCGCCCTCGAGGAACTCCTCGAGCACGACAGTCGTCTCGCCGAAGCGCCGCTCGGTGAAGAAGACGTCGAGCGCCGCCCGGGCCTCGGCTTCGGTCTGGCAGATGATCACGCCCTTGCCCGCCGCCAGGCCGTCGGCCTTCAGCACGGTCGGGTAGGGGGCGCAGGCGAGGTGCTCCACGGCCTCCTCGCGGCTTCGCAGCAAAACGTGGCCCGCGGTCGGCACGCCCGCCTCCTTCATCAGATCCTTGGCGAAGGCCTTCGATCCCTCCAGCTCGGCGGCGGCGCGGCTGGGCCCGAAGGCCGGCACCCCGGCCTCCTCCAGCGCGTCGACCGCGCCGGCGACGAGCGCCGCCTCCGGGCCGATCGCGACCAGGTCGGCCCGGCGCTCCTTCGCGGCGACGACGATCGCCTCGACGTCATCGGCGGCGATGTCCGGCAGGCACTCCGCGTCGGCGGCGATCCCGGCGTTGCCGGGGGCGCAGAGGACCTCAGGGGCGTGGGCGGAGCGCCGCAGCGCCCGCACGATCGCGTGCTCGCGCCCGCCTCCGCCGACGACCAGGACCTTCAAGGGCACCAGCGTCTAGAGGGAGCCGGCCAGTTCCTCGGCCGGCATCGCGGTCAGCGTCTGCGAGGTCATCGTCCCGCGCGAGCCCAGCTCGACTGAGACCTTGGCCATCGTCTTCTCGTCGGGCGCTTCGATCACGGTGACGAAGTCGTACTGGCCCAGCGTCGCGTACTGCGCCACCACCTTGGCGCCGATCTGTTCGACCTCCTTGTTCACCTCGGCGACCCGGCCGGGGTTGTTCTTCAGGGTCCGCACGCCCTCTGCGGTCAGGTTGGTCAACATCAGATATGTAGGCATCTCCCGCTCCTCTCGAAGGGTTCGGGATAAGACTAGAGGCATCCGACGAAGCCCGTCCGAGGGGATCCGGGTCGCCCTCCGGGGGAACTGAGTCGCACGGCCTGACGGCGGCGTCCGAGCGGAGCCGATGCCCCTCCGCGGGAATCGAGGGTCGCACGGCCTGGCGGCGGCGGGCCAGGGCAGCCGATGCCCCTCCGCGGGAATTCAGTCGCGCGCCCTCCGGGCG
>JBBDYP010000011.1:0-8546 GCA_040900615.1 Solirubrobacterales bacterium
TCCACGCCAACGACAAGGTCGGGGCGATGGTCGAAGTCCAGTGCGAGACCGATTTCGTCGCCCGCAACGAGGAGTTCCGGGTCTTCGCCTACCAGGTGGCGCTGCACTCCGCCGCCACGGCCCCGAGCTACGTCTCCACCGACGAAATCCCCGAGCAGGAACGCGAGGCCGAAAGGCGGGTCTTCGAGGAGAAGGCGCGAGAGGAAGGCAAGCCCGACAACGTGGTCGAGAAGATCGTCGCCGGGCAGCTCTCGAAGTGGGCGAGCGAGGTCGCGCTGCTCGACCAGACTCACGTCAACACCGAGAAGCACGGCTCCAAGACGATCGAGGAGCTGCGCCAGGAGATGGCGGCGAAAACCGGCGAGAACATCCGCATCGCCCGCTTCGCCTATTTCCGGGTCGGCGAAGACTAGAGTCGTCCCCACGTGACTACTTCTCCCGAGCCCCGCTTCGGGCGCATCCTGCTGAAGCTTTCCGGCGAGGCCCTGATGGGCAGCCTCGAGTACGGCACCGACGCCGCCGAGGTCGACCGCATTGCCCGCCAGGTCTCAGCGGTGCGCGACCGCGGGGTCGAGGTGGCGATAGTGGTCGGCGCCGGCAACATCTACCGCGGCCTCGACGGCGCCGCGGGCGGCATGGACCGGGCCACCGGCGACTACATGGGGATGCTGGCAACGGTGCTGAACGCGCTCACCCTGCAGGACGCGCTGGAGCGCCTCGGACAGCACACGCGAGTGATGTCGGCGATCGACGTCAAGGAGGTGGCCGAGCCCTACATCCGCCGCCGCGCCATGCGCCACCTGGAGAAGGGACGGGTGGTGATCTTCGCCGCCGGCACCGGCAACCCGTTCTTCACGACTGACACCGCCGCCGCGCTGCGAGCCCTGGAGATCCATGCCGAGGCGATCCTGATGGCGAAGAACGGGGTGGAGGGGGTCTACGACGCCGACCCGGCGACGAATCCCGAGGCCGAGTTCATTCCCGCGATCACCCATCGCGAGGCGATCGAGCGCGGCCTGCGGGTGATGGACTCGACCGCGCTCTCGCTCTGCATGGACAACGACTTGCCGATCTACGTCTTCAACATGGGTGACGAGCGGAACATAGATAGGATCGTCTCCGGCGAGAAGGTGGGCACGCTGGTGTCCAACGGTCCCGCCGCTTAAGCGAGGACGGGAGCCAAGTGGAGCTGATCGACGAACTGCTCGAGGACGCCAAGGGGCGGATGGCCAAGTCGGTCGAATCGAGCCGTGGCGAGTTGGCCACGGTCCGCACCGGCCGTGCCTCTCCGCACCTGCTGGACCGCATCGCCATCGACTACTACGGCAACCCGACGCCGCTGAAGCAGCTCGCCAACATCGCCACCACCGACGCCCGCCTGCTGACCGTGACGCCGTTCGACAAGGGCTCCCTGGGCGGGATCGAGAAGGCGATCCAGGAGTCGGATGTCGGCCTGACGCCGAGCAACGACGGCAACGTGATCCGGCTCCAGATCCCCGAGCTGACCGAGGAGCGGCGGCGGGAGATGGTCAAGGTCGTCCACGGAGTCGCCGAGGAGGGGCGGGTCGCGATCCGCAACGTCCGCCGCGACGTCATGCATGACCTGCGCGAGCTGAAGAAGGAGGGCGAAGCGGGTGAGGACGACGAGCGCCGGGCCGAGGCGGCCCTGCAGAAGCAGACCGACGACGCGATCGCCGAGATCGACACGTTGCTGAAGGGCAAGGAAGAGGAAATCCTCGAGGTTTGAGGCCGCTGCGGCCGGCGCATCTCGGGACCTCCCACCGCCCGTGACCACTCCCAGATACGTAGCGATCATCACCGACGGCAACGGCCGTTGGGCACAGCGGCGTGGGCTGCCGGTGGTCGAGGGCCATCGGGCCGGCGCCGACGTGGTCAAGGCGCGGCTGCGCGACGCGGTCGAGCTGGGTGTCGAGGAGCTGACCGTATTCTCCTTCTCGACCGAGAACTGGACCCGGCCCGCCGAGGAGGTCGAGGGCCTGATGGCGATGTTCGACGAGCGCATCGCCGGCGAGACTCCGGAGCTCGACGAAGAGGGCGTGCGGATGCGCTTCATCGGCCGGCGCGAGGGCCTGAAGCCGGGGCTGATCGAACGGATGGAGTGGGCGGAAGAGACGACGGCCGGCAACGAGCGCATCGTCTTCTACGTCGCCTTCAACTACGGCGGCAGGGCGGAGATCGTCGATGCGGCGCGAAGCTTCCAGGGGGACTCCGAGGATGAGTTCCGCAACCACCTCTACGCACCTGAGATGCACGACCCCGACCTCCTGATACGGACCAGCGGAGAGCGGCGCATCTCCAACTACCTGCTCTGGCAGTGCGCCTACTCGGAGCTGGTCTTCCGCGACGAGCTCTGGCCCGACTTCGACCGCGCCGCCTTCGAGGACTCCCTGCGCGAGTACGAGAGCCGCCAGCGGCGCTTCGGAGCGCGAGCATGACCGTTGAACTCTTCGACGACGAGATGTTCGAGGACGAGCCGGCGCCGCCCCCCAAACCGCCCCGTGAGCCGCGGCGGCGCCGCGGACCGAGCGGCGAGACCGCGAGGCGCGTGCTGGTGGCGCTGCCCTGGATCGCCTTCGCGATCGCGATCACGGTCGCCGGCGGGATCGTCTTCGCGCTGGCGATGATCGCGATCGGCGCCGTCTGCCTGCACGAGTACCTGGCGATGACCGCGGAGGACCGGCCGCTCGAGATCCCCGCCTACGCCGCCGTCGCCGCCCTGATCGTCGCCGCCCATTTCGGCACCGCCTTCAACGTGCTGATGATCCTTGCCGCCGCCTTCCCGCTGCTCTTCGCCTTCGGCGCCGGCCACCGCCAACGCGACGGAGTGACGGTCTCCTTCGGCGTCACCCTTCTCGGGATCGTCTGGATCGGGATCCCACTCGCCCACGCGGTCCTGCTCCGCGATCTTCCCGACCACGGCGCCGCGCTGCTGATCGACGTGCTGGTCGGCACCTTCGTCGCCGATACCGCCGCTTACGCGACCGGGCGCATGTTTGGCAGTCACAAGGTCGCCCCGAGCATCTCTCCCAACAAGACGATCGAGGGTCTCATCGGCGGCTTCCTGATCGGCACCATGGGCTTCTGGTTCGCCGGGCTCTACCAGGATTGGCTCTCCGGGGCCGACGCCCTGATCATCGGCGCAGCGGTCGCCGCGATCGCGCCGATCGGCGACCTCTTCGAGTCGATGCTGAAGCGCGACCTCGGCAAGAAGGACACCGGCTCCCTCTTCGGCCCCCACGGCGGCATCCTCGACCGCCTCGACGCCGTCCTCTTCACCGTCGTCGTCGGCTATTACCTCTCGGTCGCGATTGTCTACTGAGGCGAGGTTGCATTCACCCGCGCATATGGCGGGTAAATGCAACCTCGGCGCCTCCCTATCCTCTGGGTACCGATGAAGAAGGTCTTGATACTCGGGTCGACGGGGTCGATCGGGACGCAGGCGCTCGAGGTCGTGGCCGGTTCCGCCGAGCTGCAGGTGGTCGGGCTCGCGGCCGGGAGCGGCTGGGCGCTGACCGTCGAGCAGGCGCGCGAGCACGGCGTGCCGGCGATCGCGCTGGCCGGCTCGGATGCCGCCGCGCGGGCCGCAGAGGGCTGGAGCGGGCGCGTCCTGGCCGGCGAGGAGGGCGTGCGGGAGCTGATCGCCAGCTCCGAGGCCGACCTCGTCCTCAACGGCATCGTCGGCGCCGCCGGGCTCGGCTCGACCGTGGTCGCCCTGACCGAGGGCATCGACGTCGCCCTGGCGAACAAGGAGAGCCTGGTCGTCGGGGGTGAGCTGGTGATGGCCCTGGCCGAGGCGACCGGCGCCCGCCTGCTGCCGGTCGACTCAGAGCATTCGGCGCTTCACCAGCTGATCGGCTCCGAGGCGCCGGGGACGGTCGAGAAGCTGGTCCTGACCGCCTCGGGAGGGCCCTTCCGCGGTCGCGAGGACCTCTCCGGGGTCAGCGTCGAGGACGCGCTCGCGCACCCGACCTGGAAGATGGGAGGGAGGATCACGATCGACTCGGCCACCCTGATGAACAAGGGCTTCGAGGCGATCGAGGCCCACCATCTCTTCGCCGTTCCCTACGAGCGGATCGGCGTCGTCGTCCACCCGCAGTCCCTGGTCCACTCCCTGATCCAGCTCAACGACGGCTCCTCGCTCGC
Organism: Solirubrobacterales bacterium; assembly: GCA_040900615.1. GTDB lineage: Bacteria > Actinomycetota > Thermoleophilia > Solirubrobacterales > 70-9 > VAYN01. The sequence goes on from JBBDYP010000011.1 coordinate 4,165, forward strand.
CCACCTCGGCTATCCGGACATGCGGGTGCCGATCTCCTACGCGCTGCACTTCCCCGAGCGGGCCGACGTCGACGTGCCCCAGCTCGACCTCGCCGCGGCCGGCGAGCTGACCTTCGAGGAGCCGGATCTGGAGACCTTCGCCTGCCTGCGCCTGGCGCTCGAGGCGGGCAGAGCGGGGGGGACGGCGCCGTGCGTCCTCAACGCCGCCGACGAGGTCGCCGTGGCTGCCTTCCTCGACAGGCGCATACCGTTCACCGGGATCGCCGCCGTGATCGAGCGGGTGCTGGAGGAGATGCCGGTCCACTCGATCGGCCACTTCGAGGACCTCTTCGCGGCCGACGCCGAGGCACGTGAGCGCACCGAGGACCACGTTCGCGGGTTGACTCCAGCATGAACTGGCTCTGGATCTTTCTCGGTTTCTCGCTGCTGATCATCCTCCACGAGGGTGGGCACTTCGCCGCCGCCAAGGCGACCGGCATGCGCGTCGAGCGCTTCTTCCTCTTCTTCGGGCCGACGCTGTGGTCGTTCAAACGGGGCGAGACCGAGTACGGCGTCAAAGCGATCCCGCTCGGCGGCTACGTGAAGATCACCGGCATGAACCCGGAGGAGGACGTTCCTCCCGAGGTCGAGCACCGGGCCTACTACCGCCAGCCGGTCTGGAAGCGGATCGTGGTGATCGCGGCGGGGCCGGGCGTCAACATCGTCCTCGCCTTCGCGATCTTCTTCCTCGTCTACTTCGCCAACGCGCAGCAGGTGACCCAGTCGGTCGGAGAAGTGATGGCGGGAAAGCCCGCGGCGAGGGCCCTGCGGGCCGGAGACGACATCCTCGCCGTCGACGGCAGGGGCTATCCGGGCATCGACCGGGAAGCGCGGCTCGAACGCTTCCGCGACCAGGTCGCCTCCCATGAGTGCGCCGGCACGCAGGTCCAGGGGTGCAAGGCGGCGACGCCGGTGTCGCTGCGGATCCGCCGCGACGGCAGGGTCGAGACCGTCTCGGTGACCCCGGTGTACGAAGAGGCGGCGGGTCGCACGCTGATCGGGTTCTCCTACGGCACCGAACCGGCGGACATCAGCGTCGGCACGGCGGCCACCCGTTCCTGGGACTCGATGTGGCTGGTGATCGAGCGGACGGGGTCGATCTTCTCCCGCATCTTCGAAACGGAGCAGCGCAAGCAGATCTCCGGGATCGTCGGTGTCAGCGACGTCGCCAACCAGACCATCGACGTGGGGATCTGGCCTTCGCTGCTGCTGCTCGGCCTGGTCAGCCTCTCGCTCGGCCTGATCAACCTGATGCCCTTCCTGCCCCTCGACGGCGGCCACATATTCTGGAGCGTGGTCGAGAAACTGCGCGGAAGGCCGGTCTCCCTGCGGGTGATGGAGCGCGCCACCGTGGTCGGGTTCGCCCTCGTCGCGATGCTGTTCTTCATCGGACTGTCGAACGACATCGGCCGCATCAACGGCGACGGGTTCAAAATCCGGTAACGGGCCCGCGCCGCGGCCCGGATACGCTTAGAGCATGTCTTCTAAGCGCCAGATCTTCGTCGGGGGCGTGCCGATCGGCGGCGGCGCCCCGGTCGCCGTGCAGACGATGACCAAGACCGAGACCGCCAACCTGGCGGCGACGATGGAGCAGATCCGCAAGGTCGCCGACGCCGGCGCGGACATCGTCCGCTGCGCGGTGCCGCGCGAGCGCGACGCGGAGGCCCTGAAGACGATCGTCGCCGAATCGCCGATCCCGATCATCGCCGACATCCACTTCAACCACACCCTGGCGCTGAAGGCGATCGACGCCGGAGCCCACTGCATCCGCCTCAACCCCGGCAACATCGGCGGTCGCGAGAAAGTCGCCGAGGTGGCGGTGAAGGCGACTGCGGCAGGCGTGCCGATGCGGATCGGGGTCAACTCCGGCTCGCTGCCCAAGCACCTGCACGAGCTCGAGCGCGAAGCGCCGGTCGAGGCGCTGGTCGCCGCCGCGGTCGAGTTCGTCGAGCTGATGGAGGGGCTCGACTTCGAGGACTTCAAGATCTCGATCAAGTCGACCAACGTCCCCAACACGATCGCCGCCAACCGGCTGCTGGCCGAGAAGGTGCCCTACCCGCTGCACCTCGGCATCACCGAGGCGGGGACGAAATGGTCGGGCTCGCTCAAATCCGCGGTGGGGCTGGGGACGCTGCTCGCCGACGGCATCGGCGACACGATCCGGATCAGCCTCTCGACCTTCCACGCCGAGGAGGAGGTCAAGGTCGCCTGGGAGATCCTCAAGGCGCTGCAGCTGCGCGAGCGCGGCCCGGTCCTGATCGCCTGCCCGACCTGCGGCCGCCTCCAGTTCGACATGGACTCGGTGGTGGCGGAGATCGAGCAGCGGCTGGAGAGCTACGCCGAGCCGGTCGAGGTGGCGGTGCTCGGCTGCGCCGTGAACGGGATCGGCGAGGCCAGCCACGCCGACTTCGGCATCACCGGCGCCAAGGACGAGGGCCTGATCTTCGCCCACGGCAAGCCGCTGCGGAAGGTGCCGCAGGCGAGCCTCGTCGATGCCCTCTTCGAGGAGATCGACAAGTCGCTGGACCGCGGCGAGGTCGAGGTCGACGCCGCCAGGTCCGCCGAGGGCGGCGCCTGGCTGGCGAAGATCGAGGAGGAGAACGCCGGCGACCTCACCCCGGAGAAGATCGCGCAGTTGGAGCGCGAGGCGGTCGAAAAGGGAGAGTCGGACCGGGTGCTCCTTGACGAGGAGGCTTCGCCGACGGCGGGGAGACGGTTCACGCGGGCCTAGGCGATTGCGGCGGGCGAGAAGTCGCAGCGGACCTTCCGCCGTCCGACCGGCGGAGGCAAGGGAGGGGCGATCTGAACGCCCGCCCGGGCAGCGGATAGGTTTCCTCGGGTGACGCGACTCTCGCAGGCGTTTTTGCCGACGCTCAAGGACGCCCCGGCCGATGCGGAGGCGATCTCGCACAAGCTGATGGTGCGGGCGGGTTTGATCCGGCAGCTGGGGGCGGGGCTTTGGACGTATCTGCCGGCCGGCTGGCGGGTCGAGCGCAAGGTCGAGGCGATCGTCCGCGAGGAGATGGAGGCGATCGGCTGCCAGGAGATGCTGATGCCGGTGATGCAGCCGGCTGAGCCCTGGGAGAAGACGGGGCGCTACGCGATCGAGGAGCTGTTCAAGCTCGATGACCGCAAGGGCTCGCCGCTGGTGCTGGCGATGACCCACGAGGAGTGCGTCACCTACCACGTCGCTCGCGAGGTTCGCTCCTACCGCGACCTGCCGCTGATGCTGTTCCAGATCCAGACGAAGGAGCGCGACGAGCCGCGGCCGCGCGCCGGCGTCCTGCGCACCCGCGAGTTCACGATGAAGGACGCCTACTCCTTCGACCGCGACGAGGAGGGCCTGGCCCGCTCCTACGAGCTGCAGGCGGGCGCCTACGACCGCATCCTCGACCGCTGCGGGCTGCGCTGGTACAGGGTCGAGTCCGACGTCGGGATGATGGGCGGCTCCGGAGCCGACGAGTACATGGCGCCCTGCCCGGCGGGTGAGAACGAGGTGGCGCTGGCGCCCGGCTACGCCGCCAACGTCGAGGTCGCCTCGGCCGAGGCGCAGCCGGTCGAGCTGCCAGCGCCGCTGCCAGCGCCCGAGCGGGTCGAGACGCCCGGACGGACGACGGTCGAGGAGGTCTCGGGCACGCTCGGGGTCCCGCCCGGGGCGCTGATCAAGGCGCTGCCCGTGATCGTCGAGGGGCGCGGCATGGTCCTCGTCCTCCTCCGCGGCGACCATCGCCTCAACGAGATCAAGCTGCGCAACTCCCTCGGCGCCGACTTCCGCCAGGCCGGGGCGGAGGAGATCGCCGCCGAGCTGGGCCCGGCCGGCTTCATCGGCCCGGTCGGGGCGAAGGTTCCCGTCGTCAAGGACGCCGCGATCGCGGGCGATTCCTTCATCTGCGGCGCCAACGAGCCCGACGCCCACCTGCGCGGTGTCGAGCCCGGCCGCGACTTCTCCTTCGAGGAGCTCGACGTGCGCACGGTCGAGGCCGGCGACATCGCTCCGGGCGGCGGCCGGATCGAGATCGAGCCGGCGATCGAGGTCGGCAACATCTTCAAGCTCGGGACCCGCTACTCGGAGCCGCTCGGCGCCAGCTTCCTCGACGAGAACGGCAAGGAGCGCCCGATCGTGATGGGGAGCTACGGGATCGGCCCGGCCCGCATCGTCGCCGCCGCGATCGAGCAGCGGGCCGACGAGCGCGGCATCGTCTGGCCGCCGGCGCTCGCCCCGTGGCAGGTGCACCTTGTCTCGCTCGCCAAGGCGGGGGAGCCCGAGCGCGAGGCCGCCGACAAGATCTACGACGAGCTGCTCGCCGCCGGCGTCGAGGTCCTCTACGACGACCGCGACGCCG
>JBBDYP010000012.1:0-8419 GCA_040900615.1 Solirubrobacterales bacterium
GGCCTGCGGCCACATTCCCGCCTCGGGGCATCGGCTCCCCTCGCTCGAAGCCACGACCAGAGACGCCCGGACACCAGCGCCTGGATGACCGCTGCCGACTTTCACCCACCTCTGGTGGGGTCAAGGTCGGCAGCGCCCAAGCACCCGTCCCCCAGAGCGACGGAGCGGCTGTGGGCCCGAAGCTTCGTGGTGCCCATGGGCACCAGAACCCTTCAGCCGTTCGAGCCCTTGTGCTTAGAGCTGGCGGAGCTCGTCGGGGGGATCCTGAAGCTGGCGGGGGCTCGTCGGTGGAGGGGATCCCCTTCGCCGGCCAGGCGCGCGACTGAATTCGCCCACAGGGTGACCGGATCCCCTCCCCCGGCCAAGCACCCGACAAATTCGCCCCGCAGGGTGACCGGCTCCCCTCCGCCAGGGACGCCGCCTCAGCCAGCCGCGGCGACCCGTTCCATCTCTTCTTCCGCCGCCACCGCGCCGAGGTAGGGCATCAGCACCGCGAAGGTGAGTTCCGGGAGGATCCGCGGTAGCTCGGGTCCGCGCCCGGCCCGGACCTCGTCGAAGATCATCGAAGTCGCTCCCCCGATCGCGAGGCGGGCGGTGTCGGCCGGCAGCTCGTCCCCCTGGGCGGAGACGGCGCGGCCCTCCTCGATGAAGGGGACGAAGCGCCCGAGGGCCGCCCGGTAGCGGATCCGGGCCTCCTCGCCTACGGCGGTTGCCTCGACCATCGTCATCCGGGCGATGTCGGACTCGACGGCCAGCAGCTCGACCAGGGCCCTCAGCGCGGCGACGATCCGAGCCGGCCAGGGCTCATCGGCGGCGCTCTCGTAGGCGGCCGCGACGTGGGCGATGAGGACGTCGCTGACCGCGTCATAGGCCTCGAGGAAACAGGCCTCCTTGTCGGCGAACATCCCGTCGAAGGTCTCCCGCGGGATCCCCGCGGCCTCGGTGACGTCGCCCACTGTCGTCGCCTCGTAGCCCTTCCGGGCGGCGACGCGCACCATCGCCTCCAGCAGCCGCTCGCGCTCTGAGCGGACCGCGTAGGCCTTCGGCAGCGCCGCGCCCGCAGCTGACCGAGACCGTGGATTCGATGCAGAGGACGAATCCATCCAACTCAGCGTAGGGCAGCGGCCACAGCGTGTCCATCCCCTCGCCCACCGGGGGCGAGGGCCAGCGGGCGGCGCCTCATGGGCCGTCGTCGCGTAGCTCGGCGCTCGCCGCTTCGGCCCCGAAATAGGGCAGGACCGCTATGTACATGAACTCGGGCAGCAGCCGCCGGAATTCGCCGTCGTCGCGGGCGGCGAGCCGCGTGTGGAGCACGGAGTGGATGCCGGCGGCGACCGCCTCGGGCGCGATCGACGGCGCCGTCGCGGCGCCGTCGCCGAGCGCCTGCCCGCGCCCGAGGTAGGCGCCAACCCGGCGCACGGCCGCGTCGCGTTTGGCCAGCGCCGCGGGGCCGGCCGCATGGACCTCGACGATCAGCGCTCGCCCGACGTCCGGCTCCGCGTCGAGGAAGTCGAGCATCGCGGCCAGCCCCGCCCGCAGCTCGTCACGCCACGTCATCGCGTCCGTCATGGCCTCGCGCACCTGCGCTTCCACCCGTTCGATGCCGGCGTCGTAGGCGTGCAGGTAGCACTCCTGCTTGTCCACGAAGTTGTCGTAGAAGGCCTGCCGGTAGAGACCGGTCCGATCGAGCACCGCGCGGACCGAGGTGCGGGCGTAGCTTTCCGCCCCGACTGCCTCGAGCATTCCCGCAAGGATCAGTTCACGCTTCGAAGAGGTCACGAGTTACGCCCCCCGCCCGGGAGCTTCACCAAGTTGATTAGGAGAACGCCCTGTCTGCTCCCGGTACCCTAGAGGTATTCGCCGGGCCCCCTCGTGGGGAATCCCATCCGCCTCAGGTACTCTGGCGTTCGTGACTCAACGCGCTTCCACGATGCGGCCTCCACCCGGCCGGCAGCAGCTGCCCAGGGAGTTCATCACCCGGCATCAGCGAGCGCGGATCATCTCGGCCATGGCGGAGGAGTCGATGGCCAAGGGCTACCGAGCCGTGACCGTCGCCGACATCGTGCGCCGGGCAGGCATCGCCCGCAACACCTTCTACGAGAACTTCTCCTCCAAGGAAGACTGCTTCCTCGCCGCGCAGGAATTCGCTGTCGACGAGGCGTTGCGCCGGGTCGTCGACGCGGCCAGCAGCGTCGAGAGCTGGCAGGCGCGCGTCAACGCCGGCCTCGCCGCCTTCCTCCACTCGGTCGCCACCGAGCCCGCCCTGGCCCGCGCCTGTTTCGTCGAGTCGCTCTCGGTCGGCCCCGCCGCGATCGAGCGCTACGAGCACTCGCTGCAGGCCTTCGTCCCCCTCTTCCGGGTCGGCCGCAGGATCTCCCCACACGGCGACGAGCTGCCCGAGACACTCGAGGAGACGATCATCGGCGGCGTCTTCTGGATCATCTACCAGCGCATCGTCCTGGGCGAGACGGAGCAGATCGAGCTGCTCCTTCCGGAGCTGGTCGAGTTCACGTTGACCCCCTACATCGGCGCCGAGGCGGCAAAGCGAGCCGCGTCCGAGGAAGCGCCCGTCACCGCCGCTTAGGCAGAAGCCGGGTTCCTAGCCGAACCGCGCTGTAGACGGCCTACGTTCTAATTTTCCTGACCGGTATCGTCGCCTCGTGGTCGCAGATCCCACCGACACTCCCGTCGAGTCAGTTCATGACTACCCACCCGAGCTGTCCCGCCTTCCCCCCGGCCGGCACGGTCTGCCACGCGAGTTCGTAATCCACAACCAGCGCGAGCGGCTGATCGCCGGCCTCGCCGAGGCGGTCGCCGAAAACGGCTACGCCAAGACCACGATCGCCCACATAACCCGTCACGCGGCGGTCTCGCGACGAACCTTCTACGAGCACTTCAGCAGTAAGGACGAGTGCTTTGTCGCGGCCTACGACACGGTCATGGCCGAGCTGCGTGAGTGCGTTGGCGCTGCCTTCGAGGAGCAGGACGAATGGCCGCAGGCGGTCAAGGCCGGGATCGGGGCGATGCTGGGCTTCCTCGCCGCCGAGCCGAACCTGGCCCGCCTCTGCATGGTCGAGGCGCTGGTCGCCGGGCCGGTCGTGGTCGAGCGCTACGACGCCGCGATCCAGAGCCTGGTCCCCTACTTCCAGGCGGGCCGTGAGGGCCGCTCCCCCGACGTCCTCTCCCGCCTCTCGCCGACGACGGAGGAGGCGCTGGTCGGTGGCATGGTCTCGCTGATCTCCCGCCGCATCTTCGCCGGCCGCACAGCCGAGCTGGAGTCGCTTCTTCCCGATCTCGTCGAGTTCACCCTGACGCCGTACCTCGGCAGTGCCGAAGCGGCGAAGGTAGCCCGCGAGAGCTGACCCGGCACTGCTGAGCCTTCTCGACCGCTTCGACGGTCCCGGCGGCGCCGCCCAGGCGGCCGATCGCCGGCGAGTCCCCGGCGAGTTGCCCTTGATTCCGTCGCCCTCATATACGAACATATGTTCGTATGGAGATCGCCTGCGCCATAGATAGCCGTCTGGCGTCTCCCGCGCGCCCGGGTCGTTCCGGGGGGCCTCGGCCCGGGCGCGCCGCCCTTCCCGACCCGGTCGAGGCGGCGGAGGCGACCGAGGCGATGGTGCGGGCCCTGGAGGCGATCGGGGCGGCGGTCGAGTCCGAGCGGGTGGGCGAGGCCTTCTTCGCCGTCGGCGGCCTGCGCGGGATCCACGGCGGCGACAGTGCCGGCGTCCTCGCGGCGGCGAGCCAGGCGGTGGCGGTGGCGGGGCGCGAGGGGGTGACGGCGCCGGTTCGGGTGGCTACCGGCCCCACCCGCCTCGCAGCCTTCGTCGCCGCCATCGGCTGGCGGCGGCCTGTCCCGATCGAGGCCCTGGAGACTCGCCTCGGCGTCTCCGAGCGCGAGGCCGGCGATCTCCTCGTCGCCCTGGAGCGGCTGGGGATCGGCACCCTGCGGGCGCTCGCCCGGCTCTCGCCGGACCAGGTCGCCGACCGCTTCGGCCCGCTCGGCCTGCGGGCGCTGCGCCTGGCTCGCGGCGAGGACGAGCCGCTGCGGCCGCGCACACCCCACGAGGAGCTGGCCGAGCAGATCGACCTGCCCGAGGGGACCGCCGGGCGTCAGCTCGACCGCGCCCTGGAGCTGCTGGTCGACCGTCTGCTGTCGTCGCCGCAGCGGGGCGGCCGGACGCTGCTCGGGCTGCGGCTCGGGGCGCTGCTCTCGGGCGGCGGCAGCTGGAGCGTCGAGCAGGGGCTGGGCCGGCCGAGCGCCTCGGCCCGGGTCCTGGGTCGCCTGCTCCTGCCCCGCCTGGAGGCGTTGCCCGGCCCGGCCGAGGCGCTGCGGCTGCGGGCGCTCGGGCTCGGTCCGCCGGCCAGCGACCAGCTGGAGCTCTCGGTCGGCGGCTCCGAGCCACGCCGGCGCCGGCTCGGCGAGGCGGTGCGTGAGGTCCGCGCGGCGCAGGGGCCGGAGGCGCTGTTGAAGATCCTCCCGGTCGACTCCGCCTCGCGCGTCCCCGAGCGCTGGGCGATGCTGACTCCCTTCCCGGAACTGTGACCCCGGGGCTGCGCCGCCTCTACTCTCCCCGGCCGGTGGACGTTCGTGCCACCCCCGGCGGCGTGCCGCTGGAGGTCGACGGCGTCGCCGTCGAGGCGGTCCGCGAGGAGTGGCTGGTGGAGGACCGCTGGTGGACGCCGCGGCCGTTGCGCCGCCACTACTTCGAGCTGGCGCTGGCCGACGGCCGCGCCATCACCGTCTTCCGCCGCGCCCGCGGCGAGCGCTGGTACCGGCAGCGGGCGTGATGGACGCGGGGCGAGCAAGAGCATCCGCCGCCGCTCCCTACGTGGAGCTGCACGCCCACTCCGCCTTCTCCTTCCTCGACGGTGCCTCGACGCCGATGGAGCTGGCCGCCGCTGCCGCCGCGCTCGGCTACCCCGCCTTCGCCCTCACCGACCACGACGGAATCTGGGGCTCGATGGAGTTCGCCCACGCCTGCAAGGCCTTCGGCATCCACCCCATCACCGGCGCCGAGCTGACGGTGGAGGCCGACGGGCCGATAAGTCGCGCCCAGGGTGACATTTCGGCCCATCGACCCTTGGTTCATCTGACGTTGCTCGTGGAGGACGCGGTCGGGTACCGGAACCTGTGCAGGTTGCTGACCGGGGCGCATGCGCATACGCGCGACAACACGGCGCGGACCGCGGAGCAGCCGTGGGCGACCCTCGAGCAGGTGGAGGAGCACGCGGAGGGGCTCGTCTGCCTCTCCGGCTGCGCCCGCGACGGGGCGCTGGCCGGGGCCTGGGAGAGGGGGGACACAGCCACCGGCGAGCGCCTCGGCCGGCGCCTGCTCGCGGCCTTCGGGCCGGACCGCTTCCGGGTTGAGCTGCAGCGCCCCTACTGGCGCCGCGACCGCGCCCGCAACCGCTGGCTCGCCGTCCTCGCCGAGCGCCTCGGGGTCGCCTGCGTGGCGACCGGCAACGTCCACTGCCACGACCGCCGCCGCGCGCCGCTCCAGGACGCCCTGGTCGCGGTCGGGCTGGGGGAGACGCTGGAGGAGTCCGAGCCGCGCCGCCGCGGCAACTCGACCTCGGCCCTGGCGGCACCACGGGCGATGGCGGCCCGCCTCGCCGAGCACCCCGAGGCCGTCGCCGAGACCGCGCGTCTGGCCGAGCGGCTGCGCTTCGACCTGACGACCGAGCTGGGCTACCGCTACCCCGAGGAGGACGACGCCGACTACAAGCTGGCCGAGATCTGCCGGCACCGGCTCCTCTCCCGCTACACCGCCCGCGAGGGCTGGGCGGAGGCGGAGCGCCGCCTGGAGCAGGAGCTGGCGACGATCCGCCACCTCGGCCTCTCCGGGTTCTTCCTTCTCCACCACGACCTGCTGGAGCTGGCCCGCGAGGTCGCGGCCGAGGTGCGGGGGCCCGAGTCAGCGCGATCCATATTGCCTCCGGGACGCGGAAGGGGCTCCAGCGTCAGCTCGATCGTCTGCTACCTGACCGGGCTCTCCCACGTCGACCCGGTCGAGGCGGACCTCTTCTCCGGCCGCTTCCTCAACGCGGAAACGACGGCGATGCCGGACATCGACCTCGACTTCCCGCGCGACATCCGCGAGGTCCTGATCCCCCGTGTCCACGAGGTCTACGGCGCCGACCGCTCGGCCCTCGTCGCCGCCTTCCCGACCTATCGCCCGCGCGGGGCGGTGCGGGACCTCGGCAAGGCGCTGGGGCTGCCGCCGGAGGAGATCGAGAAGGTGGCGAAGACGGTCGGCTTCCACGAGACATCGAGGGAGATCGAGCGCGACCTCGCCGCCGCGCTCGGCCCTGAGCGGGCCGCCTCGTCGCGCTGGCGGGCGCTGCTCTTCCTCGCCGGCGAGGCGATGGGGCTTCCCCGCCACGCCTCCCAGCACCCCGGCGGGATGGTGATCTCGACCCGCCCCCTCGTCGACGTCTGCCCGATCGTGCCGGCCGCGATGAGGGGCCGCCAGATCGTCCAGTGGGACAAGGACTCCTGCGCCGACGCCGGCTTCCTCAAGATCGATCTGCTGGGGCTGGGGATGCTCTCCGCGGTCGAGCGCTGCGTCGAGGAGATCGGCCGCGCGCGCGGCGAGCGGCTCGACCTCTCGCGGATCCCGCTCGACGACGAGGAGACCTTCGAATCGATCCGCGCCGCCGAGACCACCGGCGTCTTCCAGATCGAGAGCCGGGCGCAGATACAGATGCTGCCGCGGACCCAGCCGCGCGACCTCGACGACATCGTCGTGCAGGTGGCGCTGGTCCGCCCCGGCCCGATCCAGGGCGGCGCCGTCCACCCCTATATAGAGCGGCGCAAGCGGCTGCGCGAGGACCCCGGCTTCGAGGTCCCCTACGAACACCCGCTGCTGAAGCCGGTGCTGAAGGAGACGCTGGGCACGATCGTCTTCCAGGAGCAGGTGATCGAGGTGGCGATGGCGCTCTCGGGCTTCACCTCCTCGGAGGCGGAGGGGCTGCGGCGGGCGATGAGCCGCAAGCGCTCCGAGGCGGCGATCCGCGAGCACCACCAGCGCTTCCTCGCCGGCGCCGCCGAGCGCGGCGTCCCGAGCGCGGTGGCGGAGCGGGTCTGGGCGCGGGTCCAGGGCTTCTCCGGCTTCGGCTTCCCGAAGGCGCACTCGGCCGCCTTCGGCCTGCTCGCCTACCAGTCGGCCTGGCTGCGGATCCACTACGCCCCCGAGTTCCTCTGCTCGCTGCTGAACGAGCAGCCGATGGGCTTCTACCCGCCCGACTCCCTCGTCCACGAGGCCCGGCGCCGCGGCATCCGCGTCGCCCCTCCCGACGCCAACCGCAGCCGGATCCTCTGCCACGTCGAATCCCCCCGGGACCGCGGCCGACGGGCCGATAAGTCCTCTCTAGAGCGACAAATCGGCCCGTCGGCACCGGAGGTGCGGGGTGGGCTCGTGGTGCGGATCGGGTTGGGATACGTGAAGGGGGTGCGCAGGGAGGAGATGGAGGCGCTGGTCGCGGAGCGGGAGCGCGGCGGGGCCTACCGGGGGATCGCGGAGCTGGCCTCGCGCTCGGGGGCCGGGCTGCCGAGCCTTGAACGGCTCGCCTGGGCGGGGGCGCTCGACGGGATCCCGGTCGACGGAGGAAGCGAGCGCCGCCAGGCGCTCTGGCGCGTAGGTGTCACCGGCACAGGTCGAGGCGCCCGCGGGGGGACCCAGCTGGCGCTGCCGATCGAGCCGCCACAGCCACCCGAGCTGGAGCCGCTGGGGGACTGGGGGAAGCTGATCGCCGACTACCGCTCGACCGGGATCGCCCTCGGCGCGCACCCGATGAAGCTGCTGCGCCCTGGCCTCGACCCGGCGATCTCCCGCAGCACCGACCTGAGGCGGATCGACGACGGCGCCACGGTCGAGGTCGCCGGCATGGTCGTCGCCCGCCAGCGTCCGGAGACCGCCAAGGGGATCGTCTTCATGCTGCTGGAGGACGAGCGCGGCACCGTCAACCTGATCGTGCCGCCGCCCGTCTACGACCGCCACCGCTCCCTCGTCCGCACCGCCCCCCTGCTCCGCGCCCGCGGCCGCCTCGAGCGCCGCGAAGGCGCGACCAACGTCCTCGTCTCCGAGCTGCGGGCGCTGGAGCGGACCGAGCCCCCGAACGGGCCCACCGGCCCCGAGCGAGAGCCGCGTCGGGAGATCCCTCCCGACATCGCCCGACCCGACCGCGTCGAACCGCCCCCCGGCGCCCCCTCCCGCCGCGCCCGCGAGCTCGCCGTCGCCGAGCTGCGCGCCGTCGCCCCCACCGGCCACAGCTTCGGGAGGCGGGGTCGCTGAACGGGCGGGGAACCCGCCCACCCATCGGCCAATCGAGTCGCGTCCTGGTGCCGATGGTGGAGGGGATCCGGTCGCCCTGCGGGCGAATTCAGTCGCGCGCCCTGCGGGCGCCCGCAGGGCGA
>JBBDYP010000013.1:0-48424 GCA_040900615.1 Solirubrobacterales bacterium
GCTTCACCTCGATCCAGTACCAGAACGCCAACAACTCGGTCCGGGTCACCGACGAGTTCATGGAGGCGGTCGAGGCCGGCGAGGACTGGCACCTGACGGCGCGCACGACCGGCGAATCGGTCAAAACCCTCGACGCGCGGGATCTGATGAACCAGATCGCCGAGGCGGCCTGGCGCTGCGCCGATCCTGGCGTCCAGTACGACACGATCATCAACCGCTGGCATACCTGCCCGGAGTCTGGCCGGATCAACGCCTCCAACCCCTGCAGCGAGTACATGCACGTCGACGACTCGGCCTGCAACCTGGCCTCGCTCAACCTGATGAAGTTCCGCCGCGAGGACGGCAGCTTCGACGTCGAGCCGTTCGAGCACGCGATCGACATCGTCTTCCTCGCGCAGGAGATCGTCGTCGGCTACTCCAGCTACCCGACGGAGGAGATCACCGCCAACGCCAACGCCTTCCGCCAGCTCGGCCTCGGCTACGCCAACCTCGGCGCGCTGCTGATGTCGGACGGGCTGCCCTACGACTCCGACGCCGGCCGCAACGTCGCCGCCGCGATCACGGCGCTGATGACCGGCCGCGCCTACCGCCAGTCAGCGCTGATCGCCGCCGGGGCGACCGGGCCCTACGACGAATACGAGAAGAACCGCGATGCCCACAACGGGGTCATGCGGATGCACCGCGACGCCTCCTACGACGTCGACCCGACCGGGATCAAGGGCAATCTGCTCGGGGCCGCGCAGCGGAGCTGGGACGAAGCAGTCGAGCTCGGCGAGGAGCACGGCTACCGCAACGCGCAGGCGACGGTGCTGGCGCCGACCGGGACGATCAGCTTCCTGATGGACTGCGACACGACCGGGATCGAGCCCGACTTCTCCCTGGTCAAGTTCAAGGAGCTGGTCGGCGGCGGTCAGATGACGATCGTCAACCGCTCGGTGCCGCTGGCGCTGCGGACGCTCGGCTACAGCGAGGCGGAGGTCGACCAGATCAACGCCCACATCGCCGAGAAGAACACGATCGTCGGCGCGCCGGGCCTCAAGGACGAGCACCTGCCGGTGTTCGACGTCGCGGTCGGCGAGCGGGCGATCTCCCACACCGGCCACATCGACATGATGGCGGCGACGCAGCCGTTCATCTCCGGGGCGATCTCGAAGACCGTCAACCTGCCCCAGTCGGCGACGGTCGCCGACATCGCCGACGCCTACACGCGCGGCTGGAAGGGCGGCCTCAAGGCGCTGGCGATCTACCGCGACGGCTCCAAGACGGCGCAGGCGCTGCGCACCGACGCGCAGGAGAAGAAGGAGGTGGAGGCCGAGGTGGCGATGGCGCGTCCGGAGCGCAAGAAGATGCCGCGCGAGCGCGAATCGATCACCCACAAGTTCTCGATCGCCGGCCACGAGGGCTACATCACCGCCGGCAAGTACGACGACGGCAACGTCGGCGAGATCTTCCTCACCGACATCGGCAAGGAGGGCTCGACGATGCGGGGGCTGATGAACGCCTTCGCGACGGCGATCTCGCTCGGCCTCCAGTACGGCGTCCCGCTCGAGGTCTTCGTGCGCAAGTTCAGCTACATGCGCTTCGAGCCGGAGGGCATCACCGGCAACCCGGAGATCCCCTTCGCCAAATCGCTGCCCGACTACATCATGCGCTGGCTGGCGAGCCGCTTCATCGAGGACACCGGAACGCTCGAGGATCTCGGCATCCTCACCCAGGAGGTGCGCGCAAAGCGGGACGCCGAGACGACCCAGCTCGGCCTCGGGATCGCGACGACCGACACCGCCGGCCCGGCCAACGGCGGCGGAGTCGCGAAGGCGAAGGCGGGCGGCGAGGCGGTTCCCGCAGCCGCGGCCCTGACCGACACCCCGCCCGTCGTCCCGGCGAGGATGTCCGGCCTCGACCTCGGCCCGGCCTGCGAGCAGTGCGGCGGCATGATGCAGCGGACGGGGTCCTGCTACACGTGCTCCTCGTGCGGCAACAACACCGGCTGCGGCTGATCTGAGGTCGTAGAACCTCAGCAGTGGTCAAATAGTCTGGGGTTGATGAGGCATTCCGCGCTGCCCAGACGCTTGGCGGCCACCGCGGTCGCAGCGGCCCTCGGCCTGTTGCTGGCGGGTTCGGCTGCGGCGGGTGAGGACGAAGCCAACGTCGCGCGATGCGATGACGCCGTCCGCGGGAGCGGGCCACCGAACTGGAAGCGGGAATCGGAGCGAGCAGGGTCGGTCGGGGTCTTCCGCCATCCGTTGCGGGCGATGTCGCGCTCCGCAAACGGGCAGCTGCTGGCGAAGATGCCGATCATCGTCGAAGGCCATAGGGCGGCCATCGTGTCCGTCCCGGCTCGCCTGAGAGGTCGGGTGTTCCTCTACTACGGGCGCATCCTCGATCGCGACGGCCACCCCACGTCCTCGTTCAAGAACGCCACCGGATACGCGAGGACCCGCTTCGAACCTTGCCCGGGCAGACCGCGAACGCCCTGGCCCGGAGGAATAAGGGTCAAGGGCACGGCCCCGGTGCATCTGACCGTCACGGTCGAGGGCGCCGCACCGCGCTACCTACGCCTGGGTCGACCCAGGGTCTAGGTCGACGGGCCGAAAACACCCCCTATAGGACGACAAATCGACCCGTCGACCTCAGTGCAGAACGACGGTGGCGTCGTGCCGAGGGGTCTCGGTGATGGCGCGGCGAAAGGGGCGCTCGGGGGTGGGGTCGGCCGGCTCGATCTCGTGGCGCTTGACCAGCTCGCGAAGGACCACCTGCATCTCGAACTGGGCGAAGGAGGCGCCGAGACAGCGCCGCACGCCACCGCCGAAGGGGATCCAGGTGTAGGTGCCGGGCGGCTCGTCGAGGAAGCGCTCGGGGATGAAGCTGTCGGGCGCCGGGTAGATCTCCGGGTTGCGGTGGACGAGGTGGATGCAGGGAGTGACCGAGGCGCCGGCGGGCAGCTCGTAACCGCCGATCTCGACCGGCTCGGTCAGCTTTCGCAGCACCAGGACCAGCACCGGACGCAGGCGCAGCGTCTCCTGGATCGTCGCCGTCAGGTAGGCGTCCTCGCCGGCCAGGGCCTCGTCGCGCAGCCGCTCTAGCTTTCGCGGGTGGCGGACGAGGCGCTCCATCGCCCATGAGAGCGCCGTGGCGGTGGTCTCGTGGCCGGCGACCAGCAGCGTCAGCAGCTCGTCGCGGACCTCGGCGTCGCTCATCGGGCTGCCGTCCTCGTGGCGGACGGCGAGCAGCATCGAGAGGATGTCGTCGCGCTCGGCCAGGTCGTCGGCCGCGCGCCGCTCGGCGAGCTCCCGCCGGATCAGCTCGTCGACGCGGTCGATCCGGCGGCGGAAGGCCGGGATGCCGCGGATCCGCTCCGGCCCGATCAGGATCACCGGTGCCAGCAGGCGAGGATCGGAGGTGAGGTCGAGGAAGTCGCGCAAGGCGCCCCGCAGCGCCTCCATCCGCTCGCCGCCGTGAACGCCGAAGACGGTCTCGAGGATGATCTCCAGCGTGATCGCCTGCATCCGCGGCCGCAGCTTGCAGGGGGTGCCAGTGGGCCAGCTCTCGATCTCGCGCGCGGCGATCTCGGTCATCTTCTCGCCGTAGCCCTGCATCCGCTCGCCGTGGAACGGCGGCAGCAGCAGCTTGCGCTGGCCGATGTGCTGCTTCTCGTCGAGTACGAGGATCGAGCTCTCGCCGAGGATCGGCCGCAGCAGCTGGTTGCCCTCGCCGGCGTGGAAGACGCGGGGGTCGCCGGTGAACACCTGCTTGATCGCCTCCGGGTCGGAGACGATCACCCAGGTCCCTTCGTGGGCGATCTTCAGCGTGAACATGTCGCCGAAGCGAGCTCGGCTCTGCTCCAGCATCCACTGCGCCTTGCGCGACCAGATCGCCGTCTGCAGCGCCCGCGGCATCCGCGGGCCGGGTGGCAGGCCGGGTATCGCCTGCGCCGGTGCGGATGCCTCCGCCGATGTCACGGTCGCCTCCATGGGACTCTACGACGCTACCTCGCCCCATTCCGGCCGAAGTGTGACTTTGGTCCGGAGAGGCTCGAGGGGCGCTTTTGTCCCCCCTGTGGTTGACAAAAGCGCCCCGGCGCTCCTACGGCAGGGACTCGCAGGCGACGCCGTCGCGGTCGGCGTCGAGGCGGTGGGGGTCGCGCTTCGGGCCGCCGTGCTTCTTGTAGAAGCGCTGCGCCTGCTTCTGGGTCTTGAAGTCGGAGCAGTCGCGATCGTAGGCGGCCGCGGGCTGCGCGGCGACGCCGGCCGCGAGCAGCGCGAAGGCGAGGGTCGACGCGACAAGGCGTCGAGCAGCGGATACGGACATCTGGGCCTCCCGGAGTCTGAGTACTCGGCTTGTTCCCAGACAATATCCGTGCTGGCGCCGAGCGAGCGCGGCCCGACGCGATCCGCTGCGGGGCTCAGCCCGGCACGGCGACGCGGACCAGCGTGCGCCGGGCGCACTCGAGTCGGGCCGAGCCGTCCTCGAAGCGGCGCAGTCGCAGGGCGCGGGGACGCGCGCAGAAGGCCCGAAGCGGTGGGCCCACCGGTCTCGCCCGGCCCACCCGGGGCTCGGACCCGATCGCCCGGCCCGGACCCAGGCCCTGCCGCGCCCGCTCGACGCCCGCGCCCAGCCCGGGCGCCCCGGCGGAGGAGACGGAGAAGGCCAGCAGCGTCAGCGACGCGACGAGGAGCGGCACGAGGAATCTCACGAGAGCCCAAGTCCCAGACGGGCGCCGGTTCTCCCCCGATGTCCCCCGGAACCCTGTTGAGTTCGCGTTTGTTCCCGGATACCGGGAAGAAATGCGAACTCAACGCGGATTGGCGTAGCCTTGCGGCGCCGATGGCCGCTCCCCCGCGCCTCTCAACGCCCGCCGAGCACCGAATCCTCAAGGCCGTCTGCGGCCTGTCGCCGCGTCTGCAGCGGCGGCTCTTCGGCCCTCCCCCGAGCGTCGACGGCCAGGTGCTGGCGAGCGACATCCACGCCCTGCTCCGGACGGCCGAGATCGCCGGCACCACGTCGTTCACCAACGGCCTGCCGCCGGCGCAGGCGCGGGCCGAGAACCGCCTCGCGGCGGCGGCGGCGGAGCGCAGGCCGCCGATCCCGATGGCACGGGTCGAGCCGATCGAGATCCCCGGACAGGCCGGACCGATACCCGCCCGGCTCTACGTTCCGCGCGGGCTGGCTCCCGGCGCCGCGGCGCCGCTCCTCATTTACTACCACGGCGGCGGCTGGGTGATCTGCGACCTCGACACCCACGACGGCGTCTGCCGCTTCCTCGCCGCGGAGGCCGGCACCGCGGTGCTCTCGATCGACTACCGGCTGGCGCCGGAGCACCCCTTCCCCGCCGCGGTCGAGGACTCATGGGCCGGCTTCGCCTGGGCCGCCGCCAACGCCTCGGAGCTCGGCGTCGACCCGGCCCGCATCGCCGTCGCGGGAGACAGCGCCGGCGGCAACCTGGCGACGGTGGTCAGCATGCTGGCGCGGGAAGACGGCGGCGCGATGCCGGCGATGCAGCTCCTCATCTACCCGGTCACCGACTCGGCGGGGGAGTTCCCGTCGCGCCGGCTGTTCTGCGACGGCTACATGCTGACCAAAGACGACATGGACCGGTTCGAGCAGTTCTACCTGCCCCCCGGCACGGATGCCCACGACCCGCGGGTCTCGATCCTGGAGGCGCCCGACCTCGGCGGCCTGCCGCCCGCCTACGTCACCACCGCCGGGTTCGACCCGCTACGCGACGAGGGCGAGGCCTACGCGCTGCGGATGCGCGAGGCCGGCGTCACGGTGGCGCTTCGCCGCCATCCCGGGCTGATCCACGGCTTCGCCAACCAGACCGCGGTCAGCCGCAGCTCCCTCGCCGCGATGCTCGAGGCCGCCGGCGCGCTGCGGATGGGCCTGGCGCCGCACGGCGCTCGCTGATCCCCCCTACGTAGTTCACCGCAAAAATCACCGGGTAACGCCGGGATGAATCGCCGGGCGGCCAAACCTAGGCTCCCGGGTGTGACCGCCCTCGAGCTCGCCCGCTGGCAATTCGGCATCACCACGCTCTACCACTTCATCTTCGTCCCGGTCACGATCGGGTTGGCGATCTGCGTCGCCTACTTCCAGACCCGCTGGTACCGGACGGGCGAGGAGCACTGGCTGCGCTCGACGCGCTTCTGGGGGAAGTTGATGCTGGTCTCCTTCGCGCTGGGGGTCGCGACCGGGATCGTGCAGGAGTTCCAGTTCGGGATGAACTGGTCCAACTACTCGCGCTTCGTCGGCGACATCTTCGGAGCGCCGCTGGCGATGGAGGGACTGGCCGCCTTCTTCGTCGAGTCCACCTTCCTCGGCCTCTGGCTCTTCGGCTGGGGGCGGCTCTCGAAAAAGGTCCACCTGGTCTGCATCTGGCTGGTCGCCGGCTCGACCGCGCTCTCGGCCTACTTCATCCTCGCCGCCAACTCCTGGATGCAGCACCCGGTCGGCTACAAGATGGCCGACGGCAAAGCCGAGCTGACCAACATCGCCTCGGTGCTGTTCAACAGCACCGCGATCTACGCCTTCGTCCACACGATCCTGGCGGCGCTGCTGACCGCCGGGATGATCCTGATCGCGGTCTCCGCCTGGCACCTGAAGCGCGGCCGCGAGACCGAGGTCTTCGGCGGCGCGATGCGGCTGGCGCTGCCGATGGTGGCTGTCGCCGCGGTGGTGACGATGGGCGTCGGCCACTTCAACGGGATCCTGATGACCGAGCAGCAACCGATGAAGATGGCCGCCGCCGACGCCGTCTTCGAGACCAAGGAGGGCGCCGGCCTCTCCGTCTTCGCCACCGGCGACCTCGAGCAGAACCCGAAGGGGCTGAGCCGCAACGTCGAGATCCCCAACCTGCTCTCCTGGATCTCGACCGGCTACCCGCGCGGCGAAATCAAGGGCATCAACAACCTCGACCGCGAATACCAGCGCAAGTACGGACCCGGTGAGTACGCGCCGATCGTCGCCGTCGCCTACTGGAGCTGGCGGGCGATGATCGGCTGCGCGGTGGCGATGTTCCTCCTCGCCGCCTACGGCTGGTGGCTGCTGCGCAGGGGCAGGCTGGAGCAGTCCAAGCGCTTCCTGGAATGGGCGGTCCCGGCGGCGTCGCTGCCGTTCATCGCCAGCGCCACCGGCTGGATCTTCACCGAGATGGGGCGCCAGCCCTGGGTCGTCTTCGGGCTGCTGAAGACCGACGTCGCCGGCTCGCCCAGCGTCGGCGCGGCGGAGGTCTGGATCACCCTGCTCGGCTTCACGCTGATCTACGGGGTGCTGGCGGCGATCGCCGGCCGCGTATTTTTCAACGCCGTGAAGAAAGGGCCGGTCGAGGCCGGCAAAGCCGAGGAGCCGGGCCAGGAGCTGGCCCTCACCTACTGAGATGGACGCCTATACCTTCCTCCAGGTCGTCTGGTTCGTCCTCATCTCGATCCTCTGGCTCGGCTACTTCGTGCTCGAGGGGTTCGACTTCGGGGTCGGGATGCTGATCCGCATGGTCGGCCGCAGCAAGGAGGAGCGGCGAGCGGTCCTGCACACGATCGGCCCGATCTGGGACGGCAACGAGGTCTGGCTGCTGGTCGCCGGCGGCGCCACCTTCGCCGCCTTCCCGGAGTGGTACGCGACCCTCTTCTCCGGCTTCTACCTGGCGCTGTTCCTGATCCTGCTCGGGCTGATCGTCCGCAACGTCGCCTTCGAGTTCTGGGGCAAGGTCGACTCCGACAGCTGGCGCAGCCGCTGGGAGTGGGCGATGATCGGCGGCAGCTTCCTGCCGGCGCTGCTCTGGGGGGTCGGCTGGGCCAACATCGTCCACGGCGTCCCGATCGACGCCCAGCATGAGTACACCGGCACCCTCTTCGACCTGCTCAACCCCTACGCGCTGCTGGGCGGCCTGGCGACGCTGACGCTCTTCCTCACCCACGGCGCGATCTTCCTCAACCTGAAGACGACCGGCGAGATCGGCAAGCGGGCGAAGTCGATCGCCGCCTCGCTCGCCCCGGTAACTGCCGTCGTCGGCATCGCCTTCCTGATCTGGACCGTGACCTCCCACCGCGGCGGCATCGACGTCGCCTCGGCGATCCTCGCCGCGGTCTCGGCGCTGGCGCTGATCGCCGCGGCGATCCTCGCCGACCGCAGCCCGGGCCGCGCCTTCGCCGCCACCACCGCCGCGATCCTCACCCTCTTCTGCGCCCTCTTCGTCGACCTCTTCCCGCACACGATGATCTCCAGCACCAGCGCCGCCTTCGACATGACCCTGAACGTCTCCGCCTCCTCCAGCTACACGCTGACCGTGATGACCGTGGTCGCGGTGCTGCTGGTCCCGGTCGTGCTCGCCTACCAGGCCTGGACCTACTGGGTCTTCCGCCACCGCGTCTCGGCCGAGGGCTTTGGCGAGGTCAAATCTCCGCTCGATCTCCTTGACAAAGGCAAGGGGCCGGGCGGAGGAGGCGAGAGCGAAGGGGATGATTCCGGTGGCGAGCCCGCAGGCGCAGGATCCCCAGGCTAGGTCGCGCGCCCGCGAGGTCCAGCGCCGGCTGACCCGGACCAGCGCCGCCGCCAGGGCGCACCTGGCCAGCACCGCCGGACTCGGGATCGTCGCCACGGCGCTGATCGTCGCCCAGGCGACCCTGCTGGCCCACGTCATCGCCGACGTCTTCCTCGGCGGCGCGACGCTGGGGACGGTGGCGCCGCAGCTGGTCTGGCTGGCGGCGATCTCCGTCGCCCGCGGGCTGATCGACGCCGGCTTCGAGGCCACGGGGCGGATCGGCGCGGCGCGGGTCATGGCCGAGCTGCGCTCGCGCCTGGTCCGCCACCTGCTCCTCGCCCGCCCCGGGGCACTTCAATCGGAGCGCTCGGGCGAGCTGGCCACCTCGGCGGTGCAGGGGGTCGACGCGCTCGAGGCCTACTTCGCCCGCTACCTGCCGCAGGCGGTCCTGGCGGCGCTGGCGCCGCTCTTCATCCTCGCCTGGACGATCCCTCGCGACTGGCCGGCGGCGGCGATCCTCGCCGTGACGGCGCCGATGATCCCCATCTTCATGGTCCTGATCGGGCGCCTGGCGGAGCGCTCGACGCGGCGCCGCTGGCGCCGGCTGTCGCGGCTCAGCGCCCAGTTCCTCGACCTCGTCAGCGGCCTGGAGACCCTGCGCGCCCACGGCCGCGCCGAGGCGCAGACCCGCTCGATCGCCGCCGCCGGCGAGGGCTACCGGCGGGAGACGATGGCGACGCTGCGAATCGGCTTCCTCTCCGCCCTCGTGCTGGAGCTGCTGTCGATGATCGGCGTCGCTCTGGTCGCCGCCACGGTCGGCATCCAGCTGGCCGAGGGGGCGCTGGGGCTGACGGCGGGATTGACCGTGCTGATCCTGGCCCCCGAGCTGTACATGCCGCTGCGGCGCCTCGGCAGCCAGTTCCACGCCAGCGCCGACGGGATGGCGGCGGCGGAACGGATCTTCGAGATCCTCGACCAGCCGGCCGCCGTCTCCCCGCCCAGCGCGCCCGTGCCGGCGCCCGATCCGAGCCGCTCGGCACTGGTCCTCTCGGGCGTGTGCTTCTCCCATCCCGGCCGCGACGAGGTGCTGCGCGGCGCCGACCTGGTGCTCGAGCCCGGGGAGACCGTCGCCGTCGTCGGGCCGAGCGGCGGTGGCAAGACGACCCTGCTGTCGCTGCTGCTGCGACTCGCGGACCCGGGCCAGGGATCGGTCTCCTGCGGGGGCGTCGACCTGCTCGGCGTCGACCCGACCGAGTGGCGGCGGCGGATCGCCTGGGTGCCGCAGCGGCCCACCGTCTTTGCCGGGACGATCGAGGAGAACGTGCGGCTCGCCGACCCCGACGCCTCCGGCTGGCGCCTGCTCGAGGCGGTGCGCCGGGCAGGCCTCACCGACCTCGTGCGAGCGCTGCCGGAAGGACTGGCGACGCCGGTCGGCGAGGGCGGTCGCCGGCTCTCGGCCGGACAGGCGCAGCGGCTGGCGCTGGCCCGCGCCTTCCTCCGCGACGCGCCGCTGCTGCTGCTCGACGAGCCGACCGCGCATCTCGACGACGAGACCGAGCTGGAGGTCGCCGCCGCGGTCGAGCAACTGGCGGTGAACCGCACGGCGCTGGTGGTGGCCCATCGGCCCGAGCTGGCGCGGCGCGCCGATCGGGTCGTCGAGCTGCGCGACGGCTTGCTCCGCGACGTTGCCCCGGCGGTCCCCGAGGCGGTGGCCGCGTGAACGGGCACGTCACGACGGCGCCTGGTTCCTCAGTTACCTCAGAGGTGCAAAAGGAACCACGCGGCGAGGCTCGCGCGGCGCTGCGGCGGGCGGTCGCGGCGACGCGGTCGCGGCGGCGGCTGCTGTGGCTGTCGGTGGCGCTCGGCGCCGGCGCGGTGCTGGCCGCGGTTGGCCTGCTGACGACCTCCGGCTATCTGATCAGCCGCGCCGCGCAGCGACCGGAGATCCTCGCCCTCGGGGTGGCGATCGTCGGCGTCCGCTTCTTCGGCATCAGCCGGGCGCTGCTGCGCTACGCCGAACGCCTCGCCTCCCACGACCTCGCCTTCCGCACGCTGACCGACCTCCGCGCCCAGTTTTTCGAGCGCCTGGTGCCGCTCGTCCCGGGCGGCGTCTCCGACCTCCGTCGCGGCGACCTGCTGAGCCGCTTCGTCGGCGACGTCGACCGCCTCCAGGATCTCTACCTGCGGGCGCTGGGACCGCCGATCGTCGCCGTCCTGGCCGGCGGCATCGCGGTCTCGGTCGCGGCGCTGATCCTGCCCGTGGCCGGCCTCGCCCTGGCGCTGATGCTGCTCGCGGCCGGCGTCCTCGCCCCGGCCCTGACCCGCTGGTCGGCGCGCGCCGCCGGGCGGCGGCAGGCCGGCGCCCGGGCCGCGCTCGGCGCCGAGCTGGTCGAGATCGCCTCCGGCTCGGCCGAGATCGCCGTCGCCGGCCGCGAGCGGGAGTGGATCGAGCGCTCCGAGCGCGCCAGCGCCAGCCTGGCCCGCCTGCAGCGCCGCGACGCGCTCAGCGGTGGACTCGCGGTCGGGCTGGGCACCGCGATCGCCGCCGGCGGGGCGGTGCTGATGACCGCGGTTGCGATCCCGTCTGTCGAGAGCGGTGCCCTCGCGGGAGTGATGCTGGCGGCGCTGGCGCTGCTGGCGATGGGCGCCTTCGAGGCGGTGGCGCCGCTGGGCGCGGCGGCCGCCAGCGTCGATGCCTGCGCCGGCGCGGCGCTGCGGATCGAGGGCGTGCTCGATCGCGAGGCGCCGGTGCGCGAACCTGAGTCCCCCCTGCCGCTGGGCCCCGGCGGCGACCTCGAGCTGCGCGGTGTCCGCTATCGCTACGAGGAGGAGGGGCCGTGGGTGCTCGACGGAGCCGACCTGCGGCTGGCGCCGGGGCGCTCGGTCGCGCTGCTGGGACCGAGCGGCTGCGGCAAGAGCACGCTGGCGGAGCTGGCGGTTCGCTTCCGCGATCCGGTCGAGGGCGGCATCCTGCTCGGCGGCACCGACCTGCGAGCGGCAGCCGGCGAGGAGGTCCGCTCAGCCGTCCGCCTCGCCCCGCAGGACGCCTTCCTGTTCACGACGAGCCTGCGCGACAACGTCGCGATCGGGCGGGCGGACGCCGGCGACGGGGAGATCGTCGCCGCGCTCGAGGCGGTCGGCCTCGGCGAATGGCTCGCATCCCTGCCCGAGGGCCTCGCGACCGAGGTCGGCGAGGCGGGCGCCCAGGTCTCCGGCGGCCAGCGCCAGCGCATCGCCGCCGCCCGCCTCTTCCTCGCCCAGGCCCGCTTCCTGATCTTCGACGAGCCCACCGCCCACCTCGACCCGGCGGGCGCCGCGGCCCTGCAGGGTGCGCTCGCCGGACTGGCCGACAACGGCCCCGGCGTCCTCGTCATCACCCACGAGGCCCACGACCTCTCGATGTTCGACGAAGTCCTCTCTCTAAGAAGGGGAAAAATCGCCACCGAGACGTAGCGTGGCAGCGCCACGCTACGTCTCGGTTACTCGTACTGGAGGGACTGCAGAACGTCCAGGCGCGAGGCCCGCCGGGCCGGCAGGATCGCGGCGAGGACGCCGGCGAACGCCGCCAGGACGAGCAGCACGATCAGCGAGCCGATCGGGTAGGAGAGGGTGAAGCCTTCGTCCTTCAGCGGCTGCGCGATCAGGGCGGCAAAGACGACCCCGAGCACCATCCCGAGGATCGCCCCGATCAGGGCCGTGATCACCGCCTCGTAGCGGATCATCGAGCGCACCTGGCGCCGCGACATCCCGATCGCCCGCAGCATCCCCAGCTCGCGCGTGCGTTCGTGGATCGAGAGGGCCAGGGTGTTGGCGATCCCGAACAGCGAGATCACGATCGCCAGGGCGAGCAGGGCGAAGACGAGGTTGACCAGCTGCTGGACCTGTTCTTCGCGGTTTTCCTTCAGTTCCTGCTGGTTCAGCACTTCCGCCGTCGGGAAGGCGGTTCCGACCACTTTCGTCAGCAGCACCTGCACCGTCGCGGCGTCCGCGTCCGGCTCCGTCCTGACGAAGTCGATCGTGTCCTGGGTCTGGCTGAAGTCACGGGCGAGGACCGCCTGGGTGACGATGACGCTGCCGAAGACGCCGAGCTTGGAGTCGAACGTGCCGGCGACCCGGAAGACCGGGCGGGCGCCGGTCTGGCTGAGCAGGCGGAAGCGGTCGCCGACTTCGAGCCGGTGGTCGGAGGCGTATGAGTCGGAGAGGATCGCTTCCTCGTCGCCGAGGTTGCGCAGGGTGTCCGGGCCGCCCTGCTTCCATTCGATCTTCACCGTCTCGCCGGTGTCCGGCGTGGGGGCGGTGACCCGGGCCTTCGACCCGCCTCCGACGAGCTCGGCCTCGGTCGAGCGGATCGTCGCGACGAGCTCCACCCCGGGCACCTTGCGGGCGGCGGTCGCGGTCCCGTTGGGAATCGGCGAGAAGCCGTCGCTGTTCTGGATGATCAGCCCGCCGGCGAAGTTTTCGTCGACGATCTGGGCGACCGAGCTCTTCAGCCCGGCGGCGAAGACGGTGACGAAGGTGACCAGGGCGAGCCCGATCATCAGCGCCGCGGCGGTCACCGCGGTGCGGCTCGGGTTGCGCTGGGCGTTCTCCCGCGCGAGGCGGCCGATCAGCTTGCGGGCTCGCTCCAAGGGCCAGCCGGCGATGGTGGCCAGCACCGGCACCAGGCGCGGGCTGAAGAGGGAGACGGCGAACACGATCACCACCGCCCCGCCGCCCATCAGGCCGGCGGCGGCGCCGGCGGCGGCGTCGCCGAGCAGGCCGATCAGCACCATCGCCAGCCCGGCCGCCCCGAGCAGGACCGAGAGCACCGCGTAGAGCAGGCGGCGGCGTCGCGAGGGGGTCGGCGCGAAGGCGTTCAGGGCGGCGATCGGCGGCACCCGGGTCGAGCGCAGCGCCGGGATCAGCGAGGCGACGAAGGTGACGACGACGCCGACCAGCAGCCCGACCACCACGGTGCGGGACTCCATCACCAGGCCGGTCGTCGGCAGATCGACGCCGAGCGCCACGAAGAGGGAGTTGAGCAGGAGCGCGATCAGGAACCCGCCGAGGATCCCGATCGCAGCCCCGATCAACCCGATCGCGACCGCCTCGACCAGGACCGAGGTGAGGATCTGGGGGCGCGAGGCGCCGAGCGTGCGCAGCATCCCGAACTCGGTGACGCGCTGGGCGACCGTGATCGAGAAGGTGTTGAAGATCAGGAAGGAGCCGACGAAGACGGCGATGAAGCCGAAGACCAGGAGGAAGGTCTGCAGGAAGCTGAGGCTGTCGCGGATTTCTTCGGAGCCGCGGTCGGCGCTTTCCTTGCCGGTCTCGACCCGCACCCCGGGCGGCATCTCGCGCTCGATCCGGCGTTTGAGGACCGTCGCCAGCACCCCCTTCTCCGCCGCGACGGAGATCTGGTCGAAGCGCCCGACCTTGTGGGTCAGCCGCTGCGCCACCGGCAGCGTCACCTGGGCGATGCTGGCGCCGCCGAAGGAGGCGCTGCCGAGCTGGCTGAAGCCGACCAGGGTGAACTTCCTGGCGCTGCCCTGGCCGATCAGCTCGATCTTTTCCCCTAGCTCGAGGTCGGCGCTTTCGGCCGCCGCCTTGTCGATCGAGGCTTCGGTCGGGCCGCGCGGCTGGTGGCCGTCGACGTAGTTGAGCGACTCCAGCGGACCGGGCAGGGTCGAGGAGATGAACTTCGGGGCGAATTTGTTGCCGATCTTGTCGCCCTGCGCGTCGAAGAACCCGCCCGGGGTGAAGATCGCGCCGGCCGCCAGCTTCACGCCCGGGGTCTTCTGCACCCGGGGCAGCAGCGAGGCGCTGATCGTCGGGATTTCGCCGCTCTCCTGCTCGACCGGGTTCTCGGCGGTGATGACGACGCTGGTGCCCGCCAGCGACTCGCTGAAGATTTCGTCGAAGGCGGCGAAGATCGTGTCGGTGAGGATGTAGGACCCGGCGACGAAGGCGACGCCGATCACGACGGCAAAGGTCGTCGTCATCGCCCGGACCTTGCGAGCCCAGAGGCTCTTGAGGGCGAGGCTAGTCAATCTGCTTCATCAACTCGATCACCTCGTCCGCCGAGCCCGGCGCGCCGTCCTGGACCAGCTTGCCGTCGCGGAGGGTGATCAGCCGGTCGGCGTGGGCGGCGGCGGCCGGATCGTGGGTGACCATGATCACCGTCTGCCCGAACTCGTCCACGGCCTGACGCAGCAGCGCCAGCACGTCGGCGCTCGACTTCGAGTCGAGGTTGCCGGTCGGCTCGTCGGCGAAGACGACGGCCGGTTTGGAGACGAGGGCGCGGGCGACGGCGACGCGCTGCTGCTGGCCGCCGGAGAGCTCGGAGGGCCGGTGCGTGCGCCGGTCCTCGAGGCCGATGGTGCGGATCAGCCGCTCGACCCACTCCTTATCCGGCTTGCGCCCGGCGATCGAGAGCGGCAGCAGCATGTTCTCTTCCGCGGTCAGGACCGGCAGCAGGTTGAAGAACTGGAAGACGAAGCCGAGCTTGTCGCGGCGCAGCTTGGTCAGCTCGCCGTCGTCGAGCGAGGTGATCTCGACCCCGTCGAGCTCGACCGTGCCGCTGGTCGGCTTGTCGAGCCCGGCGAGGATGTGCATCAGGGTCGACTTGCCCGAGCCGGAGGGGCCCATGATCGCGGTGAAGCGATCCCGCTCGAAGCCGGTGCTGATCCCCGCCAGCGCATCGACCGCCGCGTGACCCTCGCCGTAGCGACGGGTTACGCCGGTGGCGATCACAACCTGTCCGCTGGCGCTCACTGCGCGCACCGTATCGCCTGCTGGGCCAATAGCCTGCGCCCGGTGGCTCTCGCCGACGACTTCGACGGCTTCCTGATCGACCTCGACGGGGTCGTCTGGCTTGGCCGCGAGCCCGTGCCCGGAGCGGTCGAGACGCTGGCGGCGCTGCTCGACGCGGGCAAGGGAATCGTCTTCGTCACCAACAACCCGGACCGCCATCCCGCGGTGTACGCCGAGCGGCTGCGGGGGATCGGCGTCGACGTGGGCCCGGAGCGAATCGTCACCGCGGGCATGGTGGTGGCACGGCTGGCGGCCGAGGCTGCCGGGCCGGGCGGCAGCGCCTTCGTGATCGGCCCGGCAGCGCTGAAGGAGATGGTCGCCACGGCCGGCGCGACGCTGCTGGACGGTGAGCCCGCCAGGGAGGCCAGCGTCGTGGTCGTCGCCGGCCATCGCGGCTTCGACTACGACGAGCTCTTGACCGCGAAGCTGGCGCTGGACGCCGGGGCGGCGCTGCTCGCCACCAGCCACGACCCGACGATGCCGATGCCCGGCGGCGCCTGGCCCGGGACCGGCGCCGTCCTCGCCGCGGTCGAAACCGCCTCCGGCCGCAGCGCCGAGATCGCCGGCAAGCCGGAGCGCCACCTGTTCGAGATGGCGCTGGGCGTGATCGGGGCACCCGGGCGGGTGGCAATGGTGGGGGACAGGATCGCCTCAGACATCGACGGCGGCCGGGCCGCGGGGCTGGCGACGGTCCTGGTGCTGAGCGGCGCCAGCACCCGCGAGGATGCGGAGGCGGCCACGCCGCCCCCCGACCACGTCCTCGAGAGCCTCGCCGGCCTGCTGCCGTGAGCGACGAACCGGCGTCGCCGATCCCCCGCCCCGGGGTCGCCTTCGCCGGCATCTTCGCGGTCACCTTCCTCGGCATGGTCGCGATCGGCGCCGTGCTGCCGGTGCTGCCCCACTACGTCGACGGGCCGCTTGGCGGCGGCAAGATCGAGGTGGGGATCGTAATCGGCTGCTACGCGATAACCGGCCTTCTCCTCCGCCCCTTCGCCGGCCGCTTCGCCGACCGCCGCGGGCGCCGCTCGACGGTGCTGGTCGGCTCGCTGCTGACGGCCGCCGCCGGCTTCCTCTACCTCGTGCCGCTCGGCATCGGCGGCCTGATCGTCGCCCGACTGGTGCTGGGGGCGGGCGAGGGAACCGTGTTCACCGCCGGCTCGGCCTGGATCGTCGACCTCGCGCCCCCGGGGCGGCGCGGCCGCGTGATCGGCCTCTACGGGCTCGCCGTCTGGGGAGGCCTCAGCGCCGGGCCGCTGCTCGGCGAGCTGATCAAGCACGGCGCCGGCTACAGCGCGGTCTGGATCTTCGCCGGGGTGACGCCACTGCTCGGCGCCGCCCTCGCCGCCCGAGTCCCCGACCCGTTCCGCCCGCACCCGTCGAGCGAGCACGAGCACCACTCGCTGATCGCCCGCGAGGCGATCCGTCCCGGAGCTGCCCTGGCGATGGGGTCGATCGGCTACGCCGCGATGGCCAGCTTCGTGGTCCTCCACCTCGACGCGCGCGACGTCGGCCACGGGGCGCTCGTCTTCGGCGCCTTCGCGACGATGGTCGTGCTGACCCGGCTCCTCGCGGGCAACCTGCCGGATCGGGTCGGACCCGCTCGCGTGGGAGCCGCGGCGGCGCTGGTCGAGGCCGCCGGGCTGACGACGATCGGGCTCGCCCACAGCCTCCCGGTCGCCATCGCCGGCGCGCTGGCGATGGGCGCGGCCTTCTCCCTGCTCTACCCGTCGCTTTCGCTGATCGTCGTCGAACAGGTCCCGGCGGCCCGCCGCGGCGCCGCCCTCGGCACCTTCACCGCCTTCTTCGACGCGGGCATCGGCCTCGGAGCGCCGCTGGCCGGGCTCGCCGCGGCGCTGAGCGGCTACGAGGGCTCCTTCCTGCTCGGAGCGGCGGTCGCCGTCGGCGCGGCGGCGATGATCACCCTCGTCATCGCCCCGCACAACCGCGCGCTCGCCGCGCTCAGCGCGCGGCGATGAGCAGCGTCTGCAGCGCCCGGCCGATGCGGCCCCCGCGGTCGCAGAGCTCCGACTCGGCGGTTCCCACCCCGTTGGGCTGCGGCCGCATGACCGCATCGAGGTATACCCACTCGCCCGCCGGCATCCGCTCCAGGTGGACCGTCAGCTCGACGTTGAGGAAGAGGAAACGGCGGTAGTCGAGGGTGGAGCTGACCCCGTTGCCGACGTCGGCGGCGATCAGGACCCGCTGCAGCGGCGAGGGCTCCTCCCCGCCGACGAGCGGCTGGCGCATCCGCAGCCAGACCGCCGCCGGGCCCGCCTCCATGAAGCCCCCCGACAGGAACCGGACCTCCATGCCGCTGTGGTACCCGTGCTCCTGGTCGGTTGGAAAGAAGTCGGCGTCCCCGCCGAGCTCGGGCCCGGGCGGCGGCTCGGCCGCGGCCGGCGCTCCCGGCGACAGCTCGACCGGGGCGATGCGGATCCGCCAGGCGGTCGCGCGCATCAGCACCTCCCCGTCGACGCTCAGCTCGGCCTCGACCAGCTGCACCCGGCGCCCGGGCCTCAGGACGCGAGAGCTGAGGCGGACCGGCGCAATCGGTACCGAGCGCAGGATCTCGAACGTGACCCGGCCGACCTGGAACTGCTCGGCTTCGGGAAGCCGCTCCAGCTCGCGACCGAGCAGAGCGGCGGGCGGGCCGGCGTGCTGCGCGCCGGGGTCCCACGGGCCACGGGTCAGCTCGGTGGCGACGTAGCCAGCCCCGCGGCGCTCGTAGAAGGCGTCAGGCACGGCGGCATCCTAAGGCGCGTGCGAGGGGAGCGGATGCTGCTCGATTCGGGGCGTGGGCCAGGGGAGCCCTCGCTCGAAGCCACGGCCAGAGACGCCCGGACACCAGCGCCTGGATGACCGCTGCCGACCTTCACCCACCTCTGGTGGGGTCAAAGTCCGAAGCGCTGAGGCACCCGTCCCTTGCTTCCGCTGTGAGTTAGCCGCGCTATGCGCGGATAACTAACAGCGGAACGTCTTGAGTGCTTGAAGCTGGCGGGAGCTCGTCGGTGCGACCCGAGCGGGCAAGGCTAGGCCGCAACCTCACCTCCCTGTAATGCGGACGGCGTACCCTGGACATAGACACGAGAGGAGCACGATGGCGACCAAGATCGAGAAGTCCGAGCAGGAGTGGCGCGAGCAGTTGACGCCCGAGCAGTACGAGGTGACCCGCAAGGCTGGCACCGAGCGCGCCTTCACCGGTCCCTACGTGGACGAGAAGAGCGAGGGCACGTACCGCTGCGTCTGCTGCGGCGCCGAGCTGTTCTCATCCGACACCAAGTTCGACTCGGGGACCGGCTGGCCCAGCTTCACCGAGCCGGCGAACCTCGAGCACGTCGAGCTGCGGCCCGACAACAGCCACTTCATGCAGCGGACCGAGGTCGTCTGCAAGCACTGCGACGCCCACCTCGGGCACGTCTTCGACGACGGGCCGGGCGCGAACGGCCAGCGCTACTGCATCAACGGCTGCGCCCTGACGCTGGACAAGAAGTAGACGGGACGCGGAGAAGGCGGCGCTTGCCTACAGAGCGCCGCCGCCGGCGCCCAGGTAGCTGAAGCGAACGGCCAGCGCGACCGCCTCGGTGCGGGTGTCGACCTCGAGCTTGGCGATCGCGTTGCGGACGTGGGTGTGGACGGTCGCCGGGCTGAGCGCGAGCCGCTCGGCGATCTCTTTCACCCGCAGCCCCTCGGCCAGCAGCTCGAGGATCTGGCGCTCGCGCGGGGAGAGGTCGAGCAGTTTCTCGACCTCGGAGGGCTTGCCGCCGGCGAAGTCGCCGCCGAGGAAGGTGCCACCGCTGGTCACCGCCTTGACCGCCCGGGCGATGTCCTCGGCCGGTGCCGACTTGAGCACGTAGCCGGAGGCTCCGGCCCTTAGCGCCAGGGCCAGCAGGTCCGGCTGGGCGTGGGCGGTGAAGACGATCACCTTGGTCCGCGGCCGGACCTTGAGGACCTCCTTGGTGGCCTCGATCCCGTCCCGCTTCGGCAGCTCGACGTCGATGATGAGGACGTCGGGCTCGAGCTCCTTGACCACGTCGACGACATCGCGGCCGTTACCGGCCTCGCCGACGATCTCGACGATGCTCGAGTCCGCCATCCGCGCCTTGATCGCATCGCGGACTATCTCGTGGTCATCGCAGAGCACGACCCGCTTGGCCTCGCGCACGCTTGGGCTCATTGCGGCGCGATTCTGTCAGGAGAGCCGTATCGATGCAAAGTTTTGGGTAGCGTGAAACCGCCGTCGCGTTCCTGCCGGTTCTCGATCAGGGCGATGATCGTACGGCCCACGGCCACCGCGGTCCCGTTCAGCGTGTGCACCGCCTCGGGCGCCTCGCCATCAGCCGGCCGGTATCTGCAGCCGAGGCGACGCGCCTGGTAGTCGGTGGTGTTGGAGCAGGAGGTCAGCTCCCGGTAGCGCTCCTGGCTTGGGATCCACGCCTCGCAGTCGTACTTCTTCGCCGCCGGGGCCCCAAGGTCGCCCGCGGCGACGTTGACCACCCGATAGGGGATCTCCAGCTCGGTCAGGATCCGCTCCTCGACCGCCAGCAGCCGCTCGTGCTCGGCCGCCGACTCGGACGGCTCGACGAACGAGAACATCTCGACCTTGTCGAACTGGTGGACGCGGAAGATGCCGCGAGTGTCGCGGCCGGCGGCGCCGGCCTCGCGGCGGAAGCAGGTCGAGAAGCCGCAGTAGCGCAGCGGCAGCGACGCCGGGTCGAGGATCTCGTCGGCGTGCAGGCCGGCGAGAGCCACCTCGGAGGTGCCGACCAGGAACAGCTCGTCCTTGGGGATTTCATAGATCTGGTCGCGGTCGCCGGGGAGGAAGCCGGTCCCCTCCAGCGCCTCTTCGCGAACCAGAACCGGCGGCACGACCGGCTCGTGCCCCTCGGCCCGCACCAGCTCGATCGCGAAGCGGACCAGGGCCAGCTCGAGCATCACCAGGTCGCCCTTCAGGTAGGCGAAGCGGGAGCCGGAGAGGCGCGCGCCGGCCTCCATGTCGATCAGGCCAAGCTCGGTGCCGATCTCGAGGTGGTCGCGGGGCTCGAAGTCGAACTCGGTCCGCTCACCGACCTCGCGGACGACCACGGCGTCCTCCTCGGTCATCCCGTCGGGGGCGTCGGGGTCGGGCATGTTGGGGAGCGAGAGCGCGAGCTTCCCGAGCTCCCGCTCCACCTCCTCGAGCCCCTCCTTGCCGGACTCGATCCGCTCCTTCAGCCCCTGCACCGTGGCCATCAGCTCCTCGGCGTCCCCCCCCGCCTGCTTGGCTTCGCCAATCTGCTTGGAGAGGGTCTTGCGCTCGGCCTGGGCGCTCTCGACCTCGGGCAACAGCCGGCGCCGGCGAGCGTCGAGGGCGAGCAGCTCGTCGACCTGCTCGGCGGCGCCGCGGCGTGCCAGCGCCGCTTTGACCCGCTCGGGGTCGGAGCGGATCAACTTCAGGTCAAGCATGGGAGTCCCGCGCTAGGGCGAGGTCTCGCCGGGCCGCGGCGATGATTCGGCGTCTTCGCCGGCGTACTCGGCGACGAAGCGGGCGATCGCGTTGGCCTCGTCGCCGACGACGATGTTCTGGGGCATGATCGCCCCGGAGAAGCCGCCGTTCTGGATCGCGAAGAGGGCATCGTCGTAGGTCTCGGTTCGCTGGTCGAGGTTCGGACCCTGCGTCCGCTCGCCACGATTGCCGGTTCCCTGCGTGCCCGCGGCGCTCATCGTGTGGCAGCCGGAGCAGTGGTCGGCGAAGAGAACGGCCCCCTCGTAGTTGGGGTCGTCCTTGGAGACCGAGATCCCCTCCTCGCCGAATCCGCAGGCCGTGAGGCCGAGCGCGGCGGCGACAACCATTCCTATGAGCATCACTGGACGCACGCGGCGCGCATCATATTGTCTGGAGCCGATCCCGATCTTCTGACGATGCCGCCGCCCGACCGATCCCGTTTCCGCGCCGCGATGGCGAGCCTGCCGACCGGGGTCACGATCGTCGCCGCAAACGGCTCCGACGGGGCCGCCGGAGCGACCGCGAATGCCGTCTGCTCGCTCTCGATCGAGCCGATGCTGATGCTCGCCTGCCTCGACCGCGGCTCCCGCACCCTGCTCGCGGTCCAGGCCGCGGACCGCTTCGGGATCAGCGTCCTGCACGAGGGCCAGGAGGGGATCGCCAGGCGCTTCGCGACCAAGGCCCCGGTGGCCGAGAAGTGGGACGGAGTGGCGTGGACCGATCGCGCCGGCGTCCCCGCCATCGACGACTCCCTCGTCTGGATCGCCTGCGACCTGCGCGACGTGATCGCCGCCGGCGACCACGTGATCGTCACCGGCGAGGTGACCGAGATGGAGACCAACGAGGGCGACCCGCTCGTCTTCCACGGCGGCGAGTACCGGCCGCTGGGCTGAGGGGCCGTGCGGCTCAGTCGCAGCCGGTCGCGATCGCCAGCGCCCGGCAGGCCTCGTGCATGCGGGCGCCGGAGAGGCTGGCGATCGGTTCGCCGAGGAGGATCTTCGCCGCCTGCTGCACATTGTCGAAGCTGACGACGCATTCCTCCGGCATCCCGTCGTCCCGGCCAAGCCTGAGCTCGGTCGGGATGTCCCGAATCGTCCTGGTGAGGGGAGCGACAAGCACTTGCCGCAGGACGGGGATCGCCTCCGAGCGCGTCAGCACCAAGACCGGCCGACGTCCGGTTTCGGGAAGCTCTGCCCAGCAGACGTCGCCCCGCTTCACCATGGCTCTTCTTCGATCAGTTCGCGCGTGCTCGCTTCAGCCCACGCCATCTCCTCGTCCGTGGTCGGGATCCTCTTGTACCCCTCGATGATTTCCCGATCGATCCTGGCCTTCTCCTCGTCGTAGAGGTATGCCTCGATCGCATCCCGTATCAAGGCCGATCGCGAGCGCCCCCCCCGCGCGGCCCGCTCATCGAGCCGCCGGAGCAGCTCGTCGTTGAGCTGAACCAGGGTTTGCGTACGCTTGGGCTCCGGCATCGACCATATGCTAACCAATGGTTCTCGAACGGCCATCGGATGTCCAAGCGCAAAAATCGGGCTCGTCCTCTCCCCCCCGCGACGGGATGCGCCGCCCGGACGCTGCGACAATCGAGCGATGAGCGACGCGCCACCTCGATTCCAGGAGCCCGGCTGGCTCACGAAGAACGTCTTCAACCGGATCGTCGCCGGGCTCACCCGGGCCGGGATCAGCGTCGCCGGCTCGCGGATGCTGGAAGTGCGCGGGCGCAAGAGCGGCGAGTGGCGGCGGACGCCGGTCAACCTGCTCGAGTTCGGCGGCGACCGCTACCTCGTCTCCCCGCGCGGCCACACTCAGTGGGTGCGCAACATGCGCGCCAGCGGCGGCGGGCGGCTGGTGCTCGGCCGCCGGGTCGAGGAGTTCACCGCGGTCGAAGTGCCCGAAGACGAGCGCCCCGCCCTCCTGCGCGCCTACCTGGAGAAGTGGAAGTGGGAGGTCGGCGCCTTCTTCGGCAGCGTCGGCCCTGACTCGTCCGACGAGGAGCTGCGCCGCATCGCCCCGGACCACCCGGCCTTCCTGATCGCCCGCGATTAGCCCGCCTCCGGCTGGCCACGGGTTGAGGCCGGGCGATACCCTGGCGCCTCGGATGGAGGCGTCCGCAGTACCGAAAGCGCAGTGGACCTTTGCGCAGAAGGGGATCGTGGTCCTGGCCGCGATCCAGCTGGCCTGGGCGCTGGCGGGGTTCATCGCCGAACCGAGCTTCGCGCTCGGGGACGACGCGCCGACCGAGCGGGTGCTGGGGGTCGACTTCAACGGCTACCACGCGCTGGCCGGGTTGCTGCTCTTCGGCCCCGCCTTCTACTTCGCGCTGCGTCCCGACTGGGCGCTCTACTACGCGATCTACGCCGCCGGGGCGCTGTTCGCGACCGGGATCTGGGCGCTCTGGGACGAACAGCCGGCCTGGGTCTTCACCTTCCCCAACAACTCCGCCGACGCGATCTTCCACCTCGCCACCGGCGCCCTCTTCGCCGGCGTCGCCACGATCCAGGTGGTCTCCGATCGACGAGCGTCGCTTTCTTCATCTCCCAGCTGAACAAAGCGACATTCGTGGTGGGCGGCGCCGGCGCGCCGCCTCGCTCGACCCTTCTTAGACGCCGCTGGTGAACGCCGCGCGCAGGGCGAGGAAGAAGATGACGCCGCAGCTGACGGCCATGATCCCCATCTCGCGGCGGACGATCTGCAGGGCGATCGATTGCTGGGTGTCGGGGTCGAGGGACTCGAAGTCGACCTCGCCGAGCTCGCGCTGGGCGGCGCCGGTGCGGGCGCCCTCGGCGATGAAGGAGACGACCAGCGGCAGGATCCCGTAGAGGTAGTGGAGGTCGTCCGCCGGTTCGTGGTCGGTGACGACCAGGAGGCCTCCCAGCAGGGCCTGGATGAAGACCGAGACCTGGGCGGCGCGGAGCAGGTACCAGAAGGGGATCGAGGAGACGTTCCGGTACCAGGCGATGCCTCCGACGGCGCCCGCGACGAGGTTGAGGCCGATCACGCCGCCGCCGACCGCGATGTGGACGGCCACCATCCCTATATCCGCCCAAAAGGGTCGGGATTCCGCTTGCTGATGCGGAAAAGCACTATGTAGCAAGTTGTCACAAGGTGGGTGTATAACAGCGGCTGCGGGCGTCACCGACGACCACAGTCGCCCCGGCGCCGCTCGGCCAGAAACCACCCCGCCCAGTGCTCAAGACCTACCTCCCGATTCTCGTCTTCCTCGTCCTCGGCGTGACCGTGGGCGGAGCCTTCGCGATGCTCAACCACCTGATCGGCCCGAAGAAGCCGAAGCTGGCGACGGCGGCCAGCCGGCGCCAGGGCGAGCCCTATGAGTCCGGCATCCCGGTCGAGCCGACGAAGGGCCTCAAGTTCGGCGTCAGCTTCTACCTCGTCGCGATGCTGTTCATCCTCTTCGACATCGAGGTCGTCTTCCTCTACCCGGTCGGGGTGATCATGAAGGGGGCCGACAGCGTCTTCGTCCTCGCCGAGCTGGTCACCTTCGTCGTCCTGCTCCTCGTCGCCTTCGTCTACGTCTGGCGCAAGGGGGCCCTGGATTGGAGGTAGAGCGCCGCACCCTGGCCACCAAGCAGCGCAGCGCCCGCGACATGCTGCGCGGCGACCTCGAGGGTGAGGACCTCGAGCGCTACGTCGAAGAGCGGGTCGTCACCACCACCTTCGAGAAGATGCTGAACCTGGCGCGGGCGAACTCGATCTTCCCGCTCACCTTCGGCCTCGCCTGCTGCGCGATCGAGGCGCCGATCTCGATCGTCACCGCCCGCTACGACCTCGCCCGCTTCGGCGCCGAGGCCCTGCGCGCCTCGCCTCGCCAGGCGGACCTGATCATCCTCTCGGGCCGGGTCTCGATCAAGATGGCGCCGGTCGTCCGCCGCCTCTACGACCAGATGCTGGAGCCGAAGTGGGCGATCTCGATGGGCGCCTGCTCCTCCTCCGGCGGGATGTTCTCCAACTATGCCGTCGTCCAGGGCGCGGACAAGTTCATGCCGATCGACCTCCACGTCCCCGGCTGCCCGCCGCGGCCGGAGGCGGTCATGTACGGCTTCACCAAGCTGCAGCGCAAGATCATCGGCAACCCCGACCAGGGCTGGCGCCAGCGCTACGACGCCGCCGGCACCGAGGAGTGGGCCCGCGGCGGTCCCGCCAGCCGGCCCAGCCCCGAGGCGGCCGAAGCTTACGAACAGGCGCGGGAGCTGAGCCTTGCCTGACGCCCCCGGACTGGAGCTGATCCGGGGGGAAATCGAGCGCGACCGCCCCGGGGCCGTCCTCGCCACCTCCTTCGACCGCGGCCAGGCGGCGCTGATCGTCGACCCCGAGCAGATCCTCGACGTGCTGCGCTGGCTGCGCGACGAGCCCGGCCAGGGCTACCGCTTCCTCTCCTCTCTCCATGTCGCGGATTACCTCCCAGCCGCACCCCGCTTCGGAGTCCACTACGAGCTCTTGAATCGCGACCGGGTCGAGCGCATCCGCGTCAAAGCCATGCTCGCCGATCCCGCGACCACCTCGGGTCCGTCGGGGGAGGGTCCGAGAACGGACGCCCCCGCCCGCCCGCAGGACCCTTCCCCGACGGACCCGGCGAGCTCACGCGATCTGCCCGAAATCGACTCCTGCGTCGGGCTGTTCCCGACCGCGGAGGCTCAGGAGAGGGAAGCGTTTGACTTCTTCGGGATCGAGTTCCGCGGCCACCCCGACCTGACCCGGATCCTGCTGCCCGACGACTACGTCGGCTGGCCGCAGCGGCGCGACTTCCCGGTCGGCGGCGAGCCGGTCACCTTCACCTACAACGAGCGCAACTATGGCTGAGCTGACCGAGGACCGCGCCACCGAGGTGATGACGGTCAACATCGGCCCGCACCACCCGGCGACCCACGGGGTGCTGCGCCTGGTCGTCGACCTCGAAGGCGAGGTCGTGAAGGACCTCAAGCCGGTGATCGGCTACGTCCACACGGGGATCGAAAAGTCCTGCGAGGACAAGAGCTACTGGAAGGTCATCCCCTTCGTCGAGCGGATGGACTATGTCTCCTACTTCTTCCAGATGGAGGCCTACTGCGGCGCGGTCGAGCGCTTGATCGGGTTGGAGATCCCGCCCCGGGCCAAGTACCTGCGGACGATCTTCCTCGAGCTCAACCGGATCCACTCCCACCTCGTCTGGCTGGGGACGACGGCGCTCGACCTCGGCGCGATCTCGATGCTCTGGTACTGCTTCCGCGAGCGCGACAAGATCCTCGACCTGTTCGAGATGGCGGCCGGGCAGCGGATGCACACCCGCTACTTCCAGGTCGGCGGCGTGATCGAGGACATCCCGCTCGGCTTCGAGCAGAAGCTGGCGAAGTTCGTCGAGGAGATGCCGGTCCGCGTCGGCCAGTACGAAGCGCTGCTGGACCGCAACGAGGTCTTCCTCTCGCGCACCAAAGGCGTCGGGATCGTCTCCCGCGAGCGGCTGCTGGAGCTGGGCGTGACCGGGCCGCTGCTGCGCGCCGCCGGCGAGCCCTGGGACCTGCGCAAGGCCTTCGACTACCTCGCCTACCCGGAGATGGACTTCAAGATCCCGGTCGGCACCGTCGGCGACAACTACGACCGCTACCGCGTCCGGGTGGCGGAGATGGTCGAGTCGACGCGGATCATCGACCAGGCGCTGGAGGCGCTGCCCGACGGGCCGCACATCGCCGATGACCGCAAGTACGTGCTGCCGCCGCGCTCGGAGCTCTCGACCTCGATGGAGTCGCTGATCCACCACTTCAAGCTCGTCACCGAGGGCTTCCGCGTCGCGCCCGGCGAGGTCTACTACTCGATCGAGAGCCCGCGCGGGGAGCTCGGCTGCTTCGTCCTCGCCGACGGCTCCTCGAAGCCCTCCCGGGTCCACTTCCGCGACCCCTCGTTCATCAATCTGCAGGCCTTCAAGGACATGGCGGTCGACAGCTACATCGCCGACATGATCGCCAGCCTCGGCATGCTCGACCCGATCCTCGGCGGAGTCGACCGGTGAGCGGCGAGAACGGCGCCGGCCTGCCCGTCGATCGCGCCCTGACCGAGGGCCGCGTCCCCGGCCGCACCGAGGAGGGGATCCCCGAGCTGCACGAGGTCGACTGCCCGCCGGAGCTGCGGGAGCGGATCGAGCAGCTGATGTCACGCTACCCCGACCGCAAATCGGCCTCGATCCCGGCGCTGTGGGCGGTGCAGGAGCGCTACGGCTGGTGCACGCCGGAGGGGATCCGCCAGGCGGCCGCGGTGATGCGGGTGACCCCGGGCTACCTGGAGTCGGTCGCCAGCTTCTACGACCTCCTGCACACCGAGCCGGTCGGGACCCACCGGATCGAGGTCTGCACCAACATCAGCTGCTGGATGCGCGGCGGCGACCAGCTGCTCGACGCCTTCCGCGCCGCCGCCGAGGGCGAGGACGTCTTCGTCACCGGCTTCGAGTGCCTGGGCGCCTGCGACATCGCCCCGATGGCCTCGATCGACCAGCGCTACTACGGCCCGCTCGAGGCGGCCGAGGCGGGCACGGCGATCGAGCAGCTGAAGGCGGGCGCCGAGGTGCTGCCGGAGAAGGCGCTGGCGAAGCGCCCGCTGGCCGGCGACACGCCGCCGCCGACGGGCCGGAATGTCGCCCCTGAGTCGACTTATCGGCCCATCGACGGGGAGGTTGGCAATGGCTGATCCGCGCGAGACTCGTGTCCTGCTCGAGCACGCCGAGGACCCGGCGCTGCGGACGATCAGCGGCTACAGGGGCTACGGCGGCTACGCGACGCTGGAGAAGGCCTACCGCGAGATGGAGCAGGACGAGGTCCTCAAGGAGCTCGAAGACTCGGGGCTGCGAGGCCGCGGCGGCGCCGGCTTCTCGATGGGCAAAAAGGCCTCCTTCCTGCCCCGCGGCGAGATGGCCAAGTACCTCTGCTGCAACGCCGACGAGTCCGAGCCGGGCGCCTTCAAGGACCGCGAGCTGATGCAGCGCAACCCGCACCAGCTGATCGAGGGGATCGCGATCGCCGCCCTCGCCGCCGACGCCGGCCACGCCTTCATCTTCATCCGCGGCGAGTACGCCGCCCAGGCCGACATCCTCGACGCCGCCGTCGCCGAGGCCTACGAGGCGGGCTACCTGGGGACCAACATCCTCGGCACGCATCGGGACCTCGAGCTGGTCGTCCACCGCGGCGCCGGCGCCTACATCTGCGGCGAGGAGACGGCGCTGCTCGACGCGCTCGAGGGCAAGCGCGGCAACCCGCGCCTGAAGCCGCCCTTCCCGGCGGTGCAGGGCCTCTACGGCGGGCCGACGCTGATCAACAACGTCGAGACGCTCTCCAACGTGCCGCGGATCGTCGCCAACGGCGCCGAGTGGTTCAAGGGCTACGGCACCGAGCAGTCGCCTGGGACCAAGGTCGTCTCGATCTCCGGCTGCGTGCGGCGGCCGGGCAACTACGAGGTCGAGCTGGGAATGCCGCTGCGCGAGCTGATCTTCGGCCTCGCCGGCGGCCCCGAGGAGGGCCATGAGGTCAAGGCCTTCTACCCGGGCGGCTCCTCCTCGCCGGTCCTGACCCCGGCCGAGCTCGACCTCCCCTACAGCTTCGAGGCGATGGCGGAGGCCGGCTCGATGCTCGGCTCCGGCTCGATCATCGTCGCCGACGACCGCGTCTCGATCCCCCACATGGCGCTGCGCACGGCGCGCTTCTACCACCACGAGTCCTGCGGCAAGTGCACCCCCTGCCGCGAGGGCACCAACTGGACGGTGAAGATGCTCGAGCGGGTGGTCGCCGGCGACGCGACGCCGATGGAGCTCGACGTGATCGCCTCGGTGCAGCAGAACATCATCGGCCACTGCCTCTGCGTGCTCGGCGACTCGATGGCGATGCCGGTCTCGGCGATGGTCAACAAATTCCGCGCCGAGTTCGAGGAAGTGATGGCGAACGCGGGCCCAGCGCTCGACGAAGGCGAGCAGCTGGCGGTCGTGCAGGCCCCTGCCGAGACCCTGGGGGCCTCGATATGAGCCGCGAGGTGACGCTGACGATCGACGGCCGCGAGGTGACCGCGATCGAGGGCGAGATGCTGCACGACGCGGCCCGCAAGGGCGACGTCGAGATCCCCGTCTTCTGCTACGAGCCGAAGCTCGGCGACCCGGTCGGCGCCTGCCGCATGTGCCTGGTCGAGATCGAGGGGATCCCGAAACTGCAGACCTCCTGCTCGACCCCGGTCCGCGAGGGCATGGTCGTCCACACCCGCACCGAGCAGGTCAAGGAGGCCCAGAGCGCCGTCGTCGAGTTCCTGCTCGTCAACCACCCGCTCGACTGCCCCGTCTGCGACAAGGGCGGCGAGTGCCCGCTGCAGGACATCTCGATGGGCTGGGGCCCCGGGAAAAGCCGGGTGATCGACGAAAAGCGCCATTTCCAGAAGCCGGTCGAGCTCTCGCCGCTGATCGCGATCGACCGTGAGCGCTGCATCCTCTGCTACCGCTGCGTCCGCTTCAGCCAGGAGGTCGCCGAGGACGCGCAGCTGCAGCTGCTGGAGCGCGGCGACCGCACCTTCGTCGGCACCTTCGACGACCGCCCCTACGTCGCCCCCTTCCACGGCAACATCACCGAGCTCTGCCCGGTCGGCGCCCTGACCAGCTACACCTACCGCTTCCGCGCCAGGCCCTGGGACGTCGAGCAGGCGGGCTCGGTCTGCACGCTCTGCCCGAGCCAGTGCAACGTCAGCTTCACCGTCCGCGACGAGAAGGTGAAGCGGGTGCTGGGCCGCGACAACGCCGAGGTCGACGACGGCTGGCTCTGCGACCGCGGCCGCTACGGCTTCGAGATGTTCGCCGACGCGAAGCGGGTCGCCGGACCGCAGCTGCGGGGCGGCGCCGCGACGGACTGGGCGACCGCGATCGAGGCCGCCGCGGCGGGCCTGCGGGCGGCCGGCGGCGGCGTCGCGGCGATCGTCGGCGACGCCTCCGACGAGGAGGGCTACCTGGTCCAGCGCCTGCTGCGCGAGGCGCTCGGCTCGGCCCACGTCGACTCCCGCCCGTCGCGCGGCCCCGCTCGCGAGGCTCTGGTCCGCCTCTCCCAGCCCTCGATCTCGGCCCGCGTGCGCGACATCGACGACGCCGACGCGATCCTCGTCGTCGGCACCGACCCCCTGCACAGCTCGCCGATCCTCGACCTGCGTGTGCGCAAGGCGATTCGCCGCAACGGCGCCCGCCTCTCCGTCGCCACCGAGCGGCCGACGGCGCTCGACGGCGGCGCCGAGGCGGCGGTCCGCTACGCGCCCGGCGGAGCCACCCTCTTCCTCTCCCAGCTGGCCGCGTCTCTGCGGGCGGGCACCGACAGCCCCGCCTCCCCCATCGCCGACGCGCTGCGCGACGCCGGGCGCGTGGTCGTCCTCTGGGGCGAGCGAATCGCCCGCGAGGGCGACGGCGCCGCCCGCGCCCTGCTCGACACCGCCTCCGCCCTCAACATGGCCAACGCCGAGGGCTCCGGCCTGCTCGAAATCCCCGACTTCGCCAACGCCCGCGGCCTGCGCGAGGCCGGCTGCCTCCCCGACGCCGGCCCGGGGCTGAGCGAGGCTCCGAGCGGAATGAGCACCGAGGAGATCCGCCAGGCCCTCGAGTCCGGCGACCTCAAGTCCCTGATCCTCTTCGGCGTCGACCCCCTCCGCGACTTCCCGGACACCAAGGCCTGGGAGGCCGCCCTGACGGCCTGCGACCACCTCGTCGTCTTCTCCATGCACGAGACCGCCACCACCGCAAAGGCCGACGTCGTCTTCCCCCTCGAGACCCATGCCGAGAAAGACGGCACCGTCACCCACCCCGACGGCCGCCTCCAGCGCGTCCGCCCGAGCGCATCTCGTCCAGGCGACATCCGCCCGAACATCCACGTCCTCTCGGAGCTGTCGTCGGCCCTCGGCCACGACACCGGAGTGGATTCCCAGCCTTCAGCCTTCGCCGCCCTGACCCGGGCGGTGCCCTTCTACTCGGGCATCACCGACGCCGAGATCGCCGGTCGCGGAATTCGCTGGCAGGACACGCCTTCAGCTTCTGCCGTGCCGATGGCCGGGAGTGAGACGGGCGTCGGCACCCCCTCCGAACGTTTTGCGCGCGAGGCGAACGGCGCCAGCGGCGACAGCAGCCAAGCTCTCCAGCGCCGAGG
Organism: Solirubrobacterales bacterium; assembly: GCA_040900615.1. Lineage (GTDB taxonomy): Bacteria > Actinomycetota > Thermoleophilia > Solirubrobacterales > 70-9 > VAYN01. The sequence continues at coordinate 30,887 of JBBDYP010000013.1, forward strand.
TGCGAGTGAGGAGGGGGTGCCGACGCCCGCCCCCACCCCGTCCCTCGCCCTCGGCACCTACCGCGACCTCTGGGCCGGCCCCATCACCGAGCTGAACCCGCCCCTGAAGTTCCTGACGCCGCAGCAACGGCTCGAGCTCAGCGTCGCCGACGCCGACCGCCTCGGCCTCAAGCACGACGACGAGGTCAGGGTCGCCCAGAACGGCACCAGCGTCACGGCCCGCGTCTCGATCAAGGAACGGGTCCCCGAGGGCGTCTGCTTCCTGGCCGAGGGAGTTGCCGAAGGCAACGCCAACGCCCTGCTCAACGGCGGCCCCATATCGGTCGAGATCACCAAGCTGGACGAGGTCGGCGCCCGATGATCCCGATCGCCGAGACCGGCTTCGCCGAAGCCACCTGGATCATGATCGTCAAGTCGCTGGTGATCTTTGCCGTCATCTTCGGAATCCTGCCGGTCCTGACCGTGGTCGAGCGCAAGCTGATCGGCCGCTTCCAGCACCGCTACGGCCCCAACCGCGTCGGCCCGTTCGGGATCCTGCAGCCGCTCGCCGACGTCGGCAAGCTGATCTCCAAGGAGTCCTTCCGCCCCGCCAACGCGGTCTCGACCCTGTTCATCCTCGGGCCGCTGCTGCCGGTCCTCTCCGGCGTCCTGGCGCTGGCGATCATCCCCTGGGGCGACGTCAAGGACGGCGTCGGCTTCTACGGCATCGACGTCCCGATCGGCATCCTCTACTTCTTCGCCGTCGGCTCGATCGCCTTCTACGGCCTGGTGCTGGGCGGCTGGTCCTCGGGGTCGAAATACAGCCTGCTCGGCGCCATGCGCTCGGCCGCGCAGCTGATCTCCTACGAGGTCGCGATGGGCCTGGCCCTGCTCGGCGTGATCATGATGAGCGGCTCGCTCTCGCTGGTCGACGTCGTCCACGCCCAGGGCGCCCTCTGGTTCGTCTTCCCCCAGTTCGTCGGCTTCCTGATCTTCATGCTGGCCGGCTTCGCCGAGACCAACCGCACCCCCTTCGACATGCCCGAGGCCGACGCCGAGCTGGTCCAGGGCTTCATGACCGAGTACGGCGGCATGCGCTTCGGCTCCTTCCTGCTGGTCGAATACATGGAGATCCTGGTCGTCTCCGGGATCGCCGCGGCGATGTTCCTCGGCGGCTGGATGGGCCCCGGCCCGGGCTGGCTGGACCCGATCTGGATGCTGGCCAAGATGCTCGGCCTGGTGTTCGTCTTCATCTGGGTGCGGGCAACGCTTCCGCGGCTGCGATATGACCAGCTGATGAGCCTCGGCTGGAAAGTGCTGCTGCCACTGGCGACCCTCAACGTCCTCGTCACCGCGGTGCTGGTGGTGGTCACGTGAGCTTCGACCCGAGGTCGGCCCCCTACCTCGACTCGATCGACGTGGTCGAGGTCCAGCGCGGCCCCGAGCCCGGCGGCGTCGGCGGCGCCTACCGCGCCTTCGGCGAGACCCTGCGCGGGCTGAAGACGACGATGGCGCGGCTGATCGAGGGCCCGCTGACGATCCAGTACCCGGAGGAGAAGACCCCCGTCTACCCGCGCTTCCGCGGCCGCCACAAGCTGCACAAGTTCGAGGACACGGGCCTGGAGAAATGCGTCGGCTGCTCGCTCTGCGCCGCCGCCTGCCCGGCCGACTGCATCCGCGTCGTCGCCGCCGAGAACATCCCCGGCGACCGCGTCTCCGCCGGCGAGCGCTACGCCGCCGTCTACGAGATCAACCTCTCGCGCTGCATCTTCTGCGGCTACTGCGAGATCGCCTGCCCCTTCGACGCGATCACGATGGGCCACGACTACGAGATGGCCGACTACGACCGGGGCGACCTGATCTTCACCAAGGAGATGCTGCTCGCCGAGCCGATCGAGCGGACGCCGCTGAAAGGCGAGGGCGAATAGCGATGGAAGCGGTGCTGTTCTTCCTCTCCGCGATCGGAGCGCTCGGCGGCGCGGTCGGCGTCGTCGCGATGCGCAACCCCTTCTACAGCGTGCTGGCGCTGATCGTCCACCTGTTCTCGCTCGCCGCCCTCTTCCTGCTCCTCACCTCGGCCTTCGTCGCCGCTGCCCAGGTGGTCGTCTACGCCGGCGCGGTGATGGTCCTCTACGTCTTCGTCGTCGCCTACGTCGGCGGCGGCGGCGAGTCGGCCTGGGAGCCGATCCCCGGCCAGCGCTTGCTGGCGCCGCTGCTGGCGATCGCCCTCTTCGTCGAGCTCTCCGTCGCCGTCCTCTCCTCCGCCCTGCTGGCGCTCGGCACCCACGGCCCCGACGTCCCCGCCGGCTTCGGCGACCCCGCCGCGATCGGCCGCCTCCTCCTCGAGAAGTTCCTCCTCCCCTTCGAGGCCTCCTCGATCCTCCTGCTGCTAGCGGCGGTCGGGGCAATCGTCCTCGCGGGGCGGCGGCGCCCCGACGACGAGGGGGCCGGTGGGCCCTCCGAACGTTTTGCGCATGAGGCGAACGGCGCTAGCGGCGACAGCAGCCAACCTCTCCAGCGCCGAAGTGCGAGTGAGGAGGGCCCACCGGCCCCCTCCGCCGCCGGAGGCCCCGCATGAACATCGAGTGGTACATCGTCTTGTCCTCGCTCCTATTTGCAACTGGAGCGGTGGGCATCCTCATCAGGCGCAGCCCGCTGGTGATCCTGCTCTGCCTCGAGCTGATGCTGAACGCCGGCAACCTCGCCCTGGTCGCCTTCAGCCGCATGGTCGGCAACCAGGAGGGGCAGGTGTTCGCCCTCGTGGTGATGGTGATCGCAGCCTGCGAGGTCGTCGTCGGCCTCGGCCTGATCGTCGCCATCTTCCGCCGCAAGCTGCCGCTCAACGTCGATGACCTCAGGGAGCTGAGGGGATGACCGCGACCGGCTGGGCCTGGCTCGTCCTGCTCTTCCCGCTGCTCGGGTCGATCGCGATCGGGCTCGGCTTCCGGGTGCTGCCGGCGAAGCTGGCCGGGATCATCGGCACGGTCTCGATCGGCCTCGCCTTCGCCTGCGGGATCGGCGCCCTGATCAACCTGCTCGGCGACTCGCCCGAGGCGCGCCACCACGCCTCGTCGCTGTGGGACTACGCCAGCGCCGCCGGGCTCGACATCAAGCTCGGGATTTTCGTCGACCCGCTCTCGATCTTCATGGTCCTCGTCGTCACCGGGGTCTCGACCCTGATCCACCTCTACTCCTACGGCTACATGCAGTCCGACGAGGGCTACCACCGCTTCTTCAGCTACCTCAACTTCTTCGTCTTCTCGATGCTGCTGCTGGTGCTGGCCGGCAACTTCGTCCTGCTGATCGTCGGCTGGGCCTTCGTCGGCTTCGCCTCCTACGCGCTGATCAGCTTCTGGTACCGGCGCACGACCGCGACCCGGGCGGGGATGAAGGCCTTCGTGATCAACGTCGTCGGCGACATCGGCCTCGTCCTCGCCGCCTTCCTGATCTTCCGCGAGCTCGGGACCTTCGACTACGGCCCGGTCTTCGAGAAGGCGCCCGAGGCCTTCCAGACCAACGAGTGGACGATCACGGCGATCTGCCTGCTGCTCCTGGTCGGCGCCTTCGCCAAGTCGGCGCAGCTGCCCTTCCACACCTGGCTGCCGGACGCGATGGAGGGCCCGACGCCGGTCTCCTCGCTGATCCACGCGGCGACGATGGTCACCGCCGGCGTCTACCTGATCGCCCGCACCCACACCCTCTTCGTCCTCGCCCCGACCGCCGCCGACATCGCCGCCTTCGTCGGCCTGGCGACGCTGCTGGTCGCCGGCACGATCGCCCTGGTGATGACCGACCTGAAGCGCGCGATCGCCTACTCGACGATGAGCCAGATCGGCTACATGATCATGGGCGTCTCGATCGGCGCCTACAGCGCCGGCATGTTCCACCTGATGACCCACGCCTTCTTCAAGGCGCTGCTGTTCATGGCCGCCGGCTCGATCATCGCCGCGATGGCCAGCAACCAGAACATCGACAAGATGCGCGGCTTCGGCAGGGCGATGCGCTTCACCTCGATCACGATGCTCTGCGGCGCCCTGGCGCTGGCTGCCTTCCCCGGCACCTCCGGCTTCTTCTCCAAGGACGAGATCCTCGCCTACGCCACCGACCGCGGCGGGATGTACGTGATCTTCACCGTGCTCGGCTACTTCGGCGCCCTGCTGACCGCGATCTACACCTTCCGCCTGATCTTCCGCGTCCTCCCCGGCCGGCCCTGCGCCGAGGCCCAGGCGCTGATCGACAGCGGCCACGTCGCCCACGAGGAGCCGCGCAACCCGGCCAGCGGCGAGGTCGAGGACACCGATGTCGGCTTCCCGGGCGCCGAGCACCACGTCGCCGAGCAGTCCTGGTCGATGCGGGCGGCGATGGGCGTGCTCGCGTTCCTCGCGATCTTCGCCGGCTTCGTCCAGGTGCCGGGGCTGGACGAGACGATCACCCACTTCCTCGACCCGGTCTTCGCCGACTCGCCGCTGGCGGCGATCGTGCCCTCGGTCGGCGCCTCCTGGGCCGGGCTGGCGATCGGCGCCGCGATCTCGCTGGCCGGCATCGGCATCGCCTACTGGCTCTACGTGCTGCGCCCGGAGACGCCGGCGGCGCTGATCCGCCGCCTCGGCGCCGTCCACACCTTCCTCGTCAACAAGTGGTACTTCGACGAGCTGATCGACGTCCTCGTCGTCCGCCCGGCGCTGGCGATCGGCCGCTTCGCCAACCGCGTCTTCGAGCGCCTCGTCGTCGACGGCCTCGTCACCGGCACCGAGGAGACCGTGCGCGGCGCCGGCGGCGTCGTCCGCGCCGTCCAGAACGGCTTCGTCCGCAGCTACGCGCTGCTGCTGATCGCCGGCTTCGCCGGGCTCGCCCTCTACTTCCTCATCTCCAGCTCATGATCAACTCGCTGCTCTGGACCCCGCTGGCCTTCGGCATCGTCGGCCTCTTCCTGCCGAAGCGGGCGACCGGCTGGTGGGCGACGCTGGGAGCGATCGCGACCCTGGCGATCGCGATCGGGATGGTCGCCGACTTCGACTCCGGCTCCTCGGGGTTGCAGCACACGGTCGACGTCTCCTGGATCTCCGGCCTCGGCGTCGACTACAGCCTCGGCATCGACGGCCTCAACCTCTTCCTCGTCGCGCTGACCGCCGTGCTCTGGGTCGGCGGCACGGCCTTCGCCGCCTTCCGCGAGCAGGAGCGGGCGCAGCTCTTCTTCTTCCTGATGCTGGCCGGGGAGACGGCGACGCTGGGCTCCTTCCTCGCCCAGGACCTGCTGCTCTTCGTCCTCTTCTTCGACCTGATGCTGGTCCCGTTCTACTTCCTCTTCGGCGCCTGGGGCAGCGACCGCGAGGGCGGCCCGACCGCCTCCGCGGCGACCCTGAAGATGATCGTCTACACGCTGATCGGCTCGCTGCTGATGCTGGTCGCGGCGATCGCCACCGCGATCATCGCCGCCGACGGCGGCCACCTCACCTTCTCGATCGCCGCCCTCCAGAAGCAGGGGATCGGCGAGGGCAGCCAGCGCTGGATCTTCTGGTTCTTCGCCGCGGCCTTCCTGGTCAAGATGCCGGCCTTCATGCTGCACGGCTGGATGCCGGACGCCTACCGGGCGGCGCCGCTGCCGGCCCTGGCGGTCTTCTCCGGGGTGCTGGCGAAGGTCGGCGCCTACGGCTTCCTGCGGATCGTGCTGCCGCTCTTCCCCGACGCCACGGTCGAATTCCAGGAGGTGATCCTGGTCATCGCCCTGGCCTCGATCCTCTACGGCTCGGTGATGGCCTTCACCCAGACCAACGTGCGGCTGATCGCCGGCTACTCCTCGGTCGCCCAGCTCGGCTTCATCACCGCCGGCATCTTCGCCCTGCGGGCCGACGGCTCCGACGGCGCGATCCTGCAGATGGTCAACCACGGCCTGGTGGTGGCGCCGATCTTCATCATCGTCGCGATCCTGGTCGAGCGGACCGGGACCGAGGACATCCGCGAGATGGGCGGGATGGCGCTGCGGGCGCCGGTGCTGGCAGCCCTCTTCCTGATCGTCGCCCTGGCCACCCTGGCGATGCCGGGCTCGGCCAACTTCGTCGGCGAGTTCTACATCCTCAACGGCCTCTTCCAGGAGAAGATCGTGTTTGCTCTCATCGCGATCAGCGGCGTCGCGATGTCGGCCTACTACGCGTTGCGCCTCTACCAGCAGACGATGCACAACCGCAAGCCCGATGGAATCGCCTCGCGGGAGATCGGGCTGCGCGACGGCCTCGTGCTGGCGCCGCTGGTCCTCTGCATCGTCGGCCTCGCCCTCTACCCGCAGCTGATCCTCCACCGCACGGCGCCCAGCGTCCAGCAGACCGTGGCGACCGTGACCGGCGGCGACGCCCCGGAGGCGCGACTGGCCTCGAACCCGGGGCCGACGGGCCGAAATGTCTCGCATAGCGCGACTTATCGGCCCATCGACGAGGAGTCCCGATGAACTTCCACGAGCCGCACATCGACTACGCGGGGATCTCGCCGATCATCGCCCTCACCGTCGGCCTCTGCGTCGTCCTGCTGAGCGCGGTCTTCAAGCCCTTCAAGCGCACCGCGCCGGCGCTGACCCTGGTCACGCTGGCGGCCGCCGCGGGCCTCTTGATCTGGCAGTGGGGCGAGTCGAAGGACCTGGTCGCGAACGCGCTGCGGCTCGACGACCTGGCGATCTCGATCTCGCTGATCGCGATCCTCACCGCCGCCTTCTGCGTCGTCATCTCGACCCGCGAGCCGGCGGTCTCCGAAGCCGGCTCCGGCGAGTACCACGCGCTCCTGCTCGGCTCGGTGCTGGGGATGGCACTGCTGGCCCAGGCGCAGAACCTGGTCACCTTCTTCGTCGCGATCGAGACGCTCTCGATCCCGCTCTACATCCTCTGCGCCACCAACCTGCGCCGCGAGGGCTCGCTCGAGTCGGGGCTGAAGTACCTGATCGTCGGCTCGCTCGGCTCGGCGACCCTGCTCTACGGGATGGCCTTCCTCTACGGCGGCACCGGCTCGACCAACTTCGAGGGGATCGCGATCGGGATCGCCCACGGCGGCCTGCTCGGCGACCCGCTGATCCTGATCGGGATCGCGATGGCCGCGGTCGGGCTCGCCTTCAAGACCTCGATCGCCCCCTTCCACCAGTGGACGCCGGACGTCTACGAGGGCGCGCCGACGCCGATCACCAGCTTCATGGCGGTGGCGACCAAGGCGGCGGCCTTCGCCGTCTTCCTGCGCTTCTTCGCCGTCGCCCTCGGCCCGCAGGTGGACGACTGGCAGCCGGCGCTGGCGGCGCTGGCGGCGATCTCGATCGTGGTCGGCAACGTCGGTGCCCTGGGCCAGTCCTCGCTGAAGCGGATGCTCGGCTACTCGGGCGTCGCCCAGGCCGGCTACATGCTCGGCGGCATCGTCGTCGCCTCGGAGTCGGGCGTCAGCTCGCTGGTCTTCTACCTCGCCGCCTACGCCTTCATGAACCTCGCCGCCTTCGCGGTGATCGTCGCCCGCGAGCGCGAGACCCCCTTCGGCGACAGCATCCGGGCGGTGCAGGGCCTGGGCGCGGAGCGGCCGCTCTTGGCCTGGCCGCTGACGATCTCGATGCTGGCCCTGGCCGGGCTGCCGGCGACGGCGGGCTTCATCGGCAAGCTCTACCTGATCGAGGCCCTGGTCGAAGGCGACTACACCTGGCTCGCGGTCTTCATCGCGGTCGGGACGATGATCTCCCTCGCCTACTACCTGCCGGTGGTCGCGGCGATGTGGATGCGGCCCGGCGGCGAGGCCGCCGGCGCCACCCCGGCGATCGCCGGCGCCTCACCCGAGGCCGACCCGGTCGACCCGGAGGCCGGGCGGCGCATCTACCTGGTCGCTCCGGCGCTGCTGGCCGCCGCCGCGACGGTCTTCTTCGGGGTGATCCCCCAGCCGCTGGTCGAGTTCGCCGAACGCGCCGGCGCCTCGCTCTTCGGATAGGCGCGCCTCATCGGCGTCCTGCTCACCACCGCGGCGATCGTCCTTGCCGTAGCCGTCGGCGTCTGGTCGGAGGGCCGCTGGCCGCAGGGAGCCGCGGTGGCATCGCGCCGGGCCCTGGTGCTGCTGCTCTACGTGCTGCTGCCGCCGGTGATCTTCTTCAATCTCGCCGCCAGCGACGTCGACCTCGCGCACGGCGTCGGCCTGGCGCTGGGGATCGTCGCCTCCGCGCTCGGCGCGCTGCTGGCCTGGTGGCTGGCGAGCCGCGTCCTCGATCTCTCCGCCCCGCAGACCGGCGCGGTCGTCTGCGCGGTGCTCAGCGCCAACACCGGCTACCTCGGCTATCCGCTGACCGTGGCCCTGCTCGGCCGCGACGAGCTGCCCACCGCCGTCCTCTACGACGTTCTCGTGACCGGGCCCTGCCTGCTGCTCGGCGCCTTCGCCGTCGGCGCCGCCTTCGGCACCAAGGCGGGAGAAAGCCCGCGCCAGCGCGTGGGCGCCTTCTTCACCCGCAACCCGCCGTTGTACGCGGCGGTGGCCGGCCTGCTGGCGCCCAAGGCCCTGGCCCCGGCGGCGCTGGTCGATCTCTCGCAGGCGCTGGTCGTCGCCATCCTGCCGATCGGGTTCTTCGCCGTCGGTGCCACCCTCGCCGAGAACGCCGAACACGGCGAGCTGCCGATGCCGCCGCCGCTGACCCGCCCGGTGATGATCGTCCTGGCCGCGCGGCTGGCGATCGTGCCGGCTCTGCTGATGCTGATCGCGGCGCCCCTGATCGACCTCCCCGCCGCCTACCGCCTGCTCTCGGCGATGCCCTCCGGCGTCAACTCGATGGTCGTCGCCCACGCCTACGGACTCGACATGGGGATCACCGCCGAGGCCGTCACCTGGTCGACCGCGATCGTCGCCGCCGCCGCCCTGGTCTCGCTGCTGTTCTGAGGACATCGGCGTCGATCCGCTGGTCAGAGCTGGGTGGCGATCAAACCGACCAAGGCCACGATCACACCGCCGCCGACTTGGAGCATCGTTCGCTGGAGTCGTTCTGCCCTAGTCTCGCTATGCCCCAATGCTTCACCACGTCGGCATCGAGATCCGGCCCGAGGACGTCGACCGCGCCGTCGAGCTCTTCACCCTGCTCGGCTTCAAGCAGGTCGACCCGCCCCCCTCCCTCGCCGACGGCTTCACCTGGCTCGAGCGCCACGGTACGCAGATCCACCTGATGCACGAGGAGCACCCGGCCGTCCCGCCGCGCGGCCACCTCGCCGTGGTGACGCCGGACTTCGACGCAACCCTCGCCCGCCTGCGCGAGCAAGGCTTCGAGGTCGAGCCCCGCCGCGAGCACTGGGAGTCTCCCCGCGCCCTCGTGCCCGCTCCGGGCGGGCACCGAGTGGAGTTGATGGAGTCCCCGCCCCGCTAGGCCGCTGCGGCTTCCCCATCGAACTGCATCAAATTCTCTATCTACTGGATGGACAAGTTGATGCAGTTCGGGGTTAGGCCGGCCGGCCACCCCGCTTGGCGGCGAACAGGTCGAGGTCGGCGAAGCCGAGCAGGTCGGCGACTGCGTTGCCGTCGGCCGGGTACATCGCGAAGCCGGTCGCGGCGGTCACCGGGCGCTCCTCGTCGCTGCCGAAGCCGCGGCGAGCGACGCGCTGGCGCAGTCGCGTCGCCACTTCCTCCGCCTCTTCGGCGCCCGCCTCGGGAACGATCACCGCGAACTCGTCGCCGCCCTGGCGGAAGACCGAGTCCTCGCCGCGAACCTCGTCGCGCAGCGCCGCCCCGATCTCAGCCAGGAGGCGGTCCCCCTCGAGATGCCCGAAGCGCTCGTTGACCTGCTTGAAGCCGTCGAGGTCGAGCAGGACCAGGGCGAACTCGCGCGAGTGTCGCTGGTGCCTGGCGATTTCCGCCTGCAGGCGCTCGCGCAGGGCACGGTAGTTGCCGACGCCGGTCAGCTCATCGCTGCGGGCGAGCGCCCAGAGCGCCTCGTGGCTGGCCCGCAGGCGCCGCACCAGGACGACGATCCAGGCCGCGATCCCGATCAGGCAGACGGTCTCGACCAACGCCAGGATCAGCGCCTTCGCCCCGGAGAACGACCCGAGCAGCAGCGGCGCCAGTAGGCCGACGCCGATCGCGACCAGCGCCGCGAACAGGAAGGTCGGGTTGAGCGGGCGCTGGTTTCGCGGGCTGGGGGTGGGTTCGAGGTCGGTCAACAGAGCTGGACGTTTGTTCGATACCCGCGGAGCATATTTGGCCGTGCCCGGCCCGTCGTCGGCCGTCACTACGATGCGCCGCGTGCGCTATCCAGTCGAAGAGTTCAGCCCCGAGGAGCGAGCGCTCCTCGCCCCCCACTTCACCAACCTCGACCGGCCCGTCTTCGCCCTCGTCAACCTGCCGGAGACCGTCAAGGGGGCGCTTTTTGCCCGCTATTCCCGCTATTCCGGGACGGTAAGGCGGCTCTACCTCGAGGAGTTCGCGGCCGACGCGCCGGCCGGCGGCCGCCCCTTCGACGACGAGGAGGGGGCGCGGGCGGCGCAGCTCTACGAGCGGGTCTTCGTCGGCTACGGCGACGACTCGATCGCCCAGGTCGGCGGCGCCCACGTCGCCTGTGAGTGGGTCTCCAACGTCCTCACCAAGCTGCTGCAACGCGGCCGGCTCGCCGCCTACCTCGAGCAGTCGACCCGCTACATCCCCTACGACAAGCCGATTCCAGACGGCGGCTACCGCTTCTACCGCGACGAGCAGCTCGGCCCCAAGTTCGCCGCCGCGATGGACGAGCTGTTCGGGATCTACTCGCGCTCGCTGACGGAGGTCGAGAGCTGGGCAGCCGCGCGCTGGCCGCGCGGTGACAGGGAGCCCGAGGGTGCCTGGCAGCGCTCGATCCGGGCCAAGGCCCTGGACCTGCTGCGCGGCCTGCTGCCGGCGGCGACCCTGAGCCACGTCGGCATCTACGCCTCCGGTCAGGCCTACGAGCAGCTGATCATGCGGTTGATGGCCTCGCCGCTGCCGGAGGCGCGCGAGTACGGCGGCATGATCCTCGCCGAGCTGCAGCGGGTGATGCCGAGCTTCGTCTCCCGCGTCGATCGCCCCGACCGCGGCGGCGCGTGGATCTCCTACCTGCAGCAGCGCCGCGAGCGGACCGAGAGCTGGGTGGCGCGACTCGGCCTCGACCGCCGCGGCGGCGGCGACGACGCCCCCTCGGTCGAGCTGATCCACGTCGACGGCAGCGAAGAGGATCTGCTCGCCGCCTGCCTGTTCGAGGCCTCGACCGCGCCCGAGACCGAGATCCTCGCCCGCATCGACGTCCTCGACCGCGCCGAGCGAGCGGAGCTGCTCGGCGCCCTGGCCGGGGACCGCGCCAACCGGCGCCACCGTCCCGGCCGCGGCTTCGAGGCGCTTCGCTACCGCTTCGAGATCGTCTCCGACTACGGCGCCTTCCGCGACCTGCAGCGGCACCGGATGCTGACCTGCCAGTGGCAGCGCCTGGGTCCCGACCTGGGGGCCGGCGTTCCCGACGAGGTCCGCGAGGCGGGGGTCGGCGGCGAGTTCGAGCGAGCCCTGGAGCTCTCCCGCGGTGAGTACGAGCGCCTGGCCGCCGCCGGCCTGCCCGAGCTGGCCCCCTACGCCCTCAGCCTCGCCTACCGGATCCGCTTCACGCTCGACCTCAACGCCCGCGAGGCGATGCACCTGATCGAGCTGCGCTCCGGGCGCGAGGGCCACCCCACCTATCGCGCCGTGGCCCAGGCGATGCACGAGCGCATAGCGGCAGTCCATCCCGGGGTGGCCGGCGCGATGACCCACGTCGACACTTCGGCCGAGCCGCGGCTGGAGCGGATCATGAGCGAGATCCGGACGCATCGCAAGCGGGTTGCGTCCGGGCGGTCCGAGTAGGGGCTTCGCTTAACTTTTTTGAGAATCGCCCGGAGCCGTCCGAGCTGGGAGGCGCCAAAAAAGTACAAGACGCTTCGCCCCTACTCGGACCGCCCGCTCGAGCACGGCTTGTTCGTCCGGTGGCTTGAGATGGCTCAGTCGCGCTGCTTGCGCTTGCGGCGTTCGGGGCCGGGCTCGGGGCCACCGCCGTTCCCGTTCGCGGGCGGGAGCGACGGGCCGTGGTCCTCCTCTGGCGGCTCCAGCTCCGCCGCCATTTTCTCGCCCGGGGTGGGCCAGGGGATTGCTTCGCCGGCGGCCCAGGCCGGGGGGCGGCCGCCGGGGATCCGGCCGGTCAGCAGCAGGCCGAAGTAGACGAACCAGATCAGGGTGAACTGGACGAGCAGGAGCAGCGCCGCGACGCCGAGCGCCATGCCCAAGGACCCCCAGAACCGCGTCAGCAGCCCCACCCGCATCGCGTGCAGGCAGCTGTAGAAGAGCGCGACGGCGAGGCCGAGCCGAGCGCCGAGACCGAAGCCGGTCGCCACTCCGCGGGTCGAGGCTTCGCTGATGGCGTTGCCGGCTTCGTCGTCGGCGACCTTCGTCTCGATGCAGTCGGCCTCGGGGGTCAACCCCTTCGCGTCGAATTCTTCGCCGAACTCCTTCGCCCCCATGTCCTTGAGCTCGGACTTGCATTCGGCGCCGGCTTCCTTGGCCGTCAGCGTCGACTTGGCCTGCCCGGACGTGAACTGGTCGGCGGCTTCGTTCGTCGCGTTTGCGTTGAGAACGGCCGCGAGCGCGAAGAAGAGGGGAGCCGCGACGACCAGGCCGATCAGCTGGTAGCGGACCTGGTCGCTGCGGGCGGCGACAGCGCGAAAGAGGAAGTAGAGCGGGGCGACCAGGAGGACGAACCCGATCGCCTCCAGCGCGGAGGACAGGGTGACCGAGGAGCTGTGTTCGTGCGCGGAGCGCAGGATCTCCGCGTCGCCGCCGCCGCTGATGCTGCCGATCACGAAGGCCGAGGCGACGAGCACGGCGACGCCGGCGAAGGTCGCCAGCCCAACCGGCAGCGACCAGCGCGACTCCCACTCCAGGACCTGCTCCCGGGTCTTGCCCACTTTCGTCTAGCCCCTCTCGTGGAAGTAGAACTGGGGCAGCGCCCCCTGGATCACGTCCTGGGTCATCTTCTGCGCCAGCTCGAGATTGCCGCTGCGAACGGCGATGTCGTCGAGGGTGACGATCCCGGCCAGCTCCTCGCCGGTGATGACGGGCAGCCGCCTCACCCGGTGCTGGACCATCAGGGCCGCCGCCTCGTCCAGTTCCATCTCCGGCTCACCGCTGATCAGCGGCCGCGAGGCGTGGTCGATCACCGGCGAGCTCGGGTCGGCGCCCTCGGCGAAGACCCGCAGTGCGAGGTCGCGGTCGGTGACCATTGCCACGGGGCTGCCGGCGGGGTCGACGACGACGACCGAGCCGACCCGTTTGTCGCGCATCAACCGAGCGACGTCGACGGCGCCGGTATCCGGTGCCGCGGTGACTACACCGGGGGTCATGATCTCGCTGAGCCGCACGGGCCGTACGCTACCGCGCATGAGCACTTCACAGCACACCCCCGTCGTCCCGCTCGAGGCCGGCGCCGGCCCAGACAATCCCCCCTGCCCCGCCTGCGGCGAGCCGCTCTTCGGCTGGCTGGCCGAGCGGCCCGGCCTGCGCGGGCCGGTCAGCCGCTGCGAGAGCTGCGGGCTCGGCGTCGTCGGCGAGCCGGGCGAGCCCGAGGAGGCGCTGCGCGAGCTGGACCGTTTCGGCGGCGGCAACCCGAGGATCGCCAACCGCACCAGCTTCGCCGGCTCGCTCGGCAACGCCGGCTGGTCCGGCCTCGAGCCCGACTCCCGCTACCTGTTCACGGTCGAGGCGGTGCGCCGCCTCGTCGCCCGTCGCGACCAGGTCGTCAAGTCGGCCCGCTGGGCGCCGGCCGCGAGCCTTGCTGCGACCTGGCAGACGATGCTCAACAGCGTCACCCTCGGCCACAACGTCGCCCTCGGCGCCCTTGGCCGCGCCCAAGCCGCACCGGCGAAGCGGCGCTGGCAGCGGCGCATCGACGCCCTCGCCAGCGTCGTCCTGGCGATCCCCGCCCTGCTCGTCGCGCTCCCTGTTGAGCTGGCGGGCGGCTTGTCGGGCCGCGGCGCCGTCGTCTCGCTGCGCTTCGAACTGCTCTGAAACTGCCTCAGCTGAGGCCGCCGGGCCAAGCAGATCAAGGACGCAGAGAGCGAAGTGTGCTCCGCACACGAGCGACCGAGGACGCAGATATGCGCAGGCCCGGGGGCCTCAGCTGAGGCCTTCGCGGGCCTCGCGCACCAGCGTCACGGCCTCCGGGAAGAGGACGCGGATCGCGTCGCGCACCTGCATCGCCTGCTCGTCGGCGTTGCCGGTGAGCTCGAGGCGCCCGATCGAGGCGACGGTCATCTCGACCGCGAGCTTGATCGCGTTGTCGGCCCAGGCGACGCGCTGGGAGGACTGCATCTGCTCCGAGAGCTCTTCCATGCGGGCGCGGAACTCGTCGGGATCGCCGAACAGGTTGAAGGGGCTGCCCTCCATTCCCCAATCAAAGCAAACCCGTGTCCTCGCCGACCCGGAGTCTCGACAATGAGCGCGCCACCCGTGCGCCCGGCCTGCCTAGCGTCGGGGCATGGGAGTGCGGAGAGATCCCGAGCGGGGCTCGGCCAGCGTCGAGCAGGCGGGGCTGGCGGCACTGGTGGCGGTGCTGCTGGTCGGCGCGGTCGCCGCCGTCACCGCGGGTGGCGAGATCGATGCCGGCCGCGGCCTGGCCGGCGCGATCGGCCGCCGCCTCGCCTGCGCACCGCGACTCCCGGATGCCTGCCGCCACCACCCGCTGGCGCCGGCATACGGCTGGCCGCTGGCGCGCTTGGCGCGGGCGCTCGCGCCGGCGCCGGTCGCCCTGCCCGGTCCCACGGGCCTGCCTCTCGTGCCGGTCGACTTCCGCCACTGCCGGCGTGAGAGCTGCGCCGTCGCGGCCGGCCCCCACCTCACCGCCTCGCGCCGCCGCACCACCGCCTTCACGGCAATCGTCGACCGGCGCCATGATCTCGGCTGGGTCGAGGTCGTCTACTGGCTCTACCGCCCCGGCCTCGGCTGGGAGCGAGTCCCTCGCCGCGCCGGCCAAGCCGATGTCGACGCCGCCTCAGACGTCCCGGTTCTGCTCAGCGACGACCCCGCACTCGTCCCCCTCGAGACCCTCCCCGGGCGCAACCACTACGAGTTCCCCGCCGGCGAGCGGCCGCCGTGGCAGTGGCGGATCCAGCCTCGCTATCCAGGGTGGTCGAGTTGATGTCGCTGCTTGACAAATTCAGGGTCGATCTCCAGGATGGAGGTGGCTACCTGAGGGGCCACCCATTGCATGAGATCGGCGTCAAGGAACTGAAGAACACCGCCTCCCGCGTTCTCGAGGAAGTCGAGGCGGGGGAGCGCGTAGTGGTGACGAAACGCGGCCGTCCCACCGCCGTGATCATGTCGATGGAGGATGCCGAGGACTTCGTCCTCGCCCATGCTGAAGAGTTCGCGGAGATGCGACTCAGAGGTCGTAGCGAGCACTCTGCTGGCGAGTCGGTGAGCCTCGACGACGCCTGACGCACAGGCGTCCGCGTCCGATAGCCGCTTGCGGTGGAACCCTCGGCTGCATATGAGGTTCGGCTGACCAAGGCCGCCGCAAAGCAGTTCCGCGAACTCGGGAGCCCGGACGGCGAACGTGTCAGGGAGTCGCTCCTGCGGCCGGCCTCCCAGATCGCGAGCCGCGCTGGAGTGCGCGGTGGCAAGTCGCTGAAACAGATTCGCGGCCGTCGCGATCGCTTCTATCGCCTCCGAATCGGCGATCTACGAATCATGTTCGACCTACTCGGCGAGGAGCGCGTTCTCCTCGTCCTCGGGATCGTCCAGCGCCGTGACCTCGAGCGCCGGCTCCGGAGTCGCTGAGGCTCAACCGGTGCCTGCGGTGGACGCCTTGGCGTGTCCGCCGGCATCTTCGCGATCGGCTTCTTCCTGGGCCTGTCGGATCAGACCGCGCCAATCCGTCGTGCGGAAGACCAGCAGGATCGCGGCGAAGCCGAGGACGACGGACCAGGCCGCCATCGCGATCTGGGTCCCGACCGAGAACGAGAGCACGGCGGTGCGCGAGGGCCCGTCCAGGGTCGCGACCAGCAGCGCCTGCTGGGCGCCGGCTCCTCCCGGCGTCAGGGGAATGATGTTGGCGATCGCCTGCACGCTCATCACCAGCATCACGTTGCCAACGGAGCCGCCGATGCCGAACGCGTCGAGGAAGAACCAGAAGGCCGCAAATCGAAACAGCCAGCCGATCCCCTGCCAGGCGGCGACCTCGCGCAGGTAGCGGCGCGGCTCGGTGAGGATGACCACGCCCTGTTTGACCCTGGCCCAGAAGCGGCGCACTCGGTGCGCCAACAGGTAGATGGCGACGACGATCGCCAGCAGCAGGGCGATGTTGACGATCGCGAAGACCTGCGGGTGCTCCGCCCAGAAGGAGATCTCGAAGGCCGGCAGGTCGGGGATGCGCGGCAGCGGCGGCAGCAGGCCCTGGCTGATCGCGTAGAAGAGGACGAGCACCCCGACGGTGGTGTCGAAAACCGTCTGGACGAGGAAGGAGGAGGTCACGGCCGGATAGGAGGAGCCTGGGATCTGGCGTTTGACCAGGAACACCTTGGTGACGTCGCCGGCGTGCGCCGGGACGATCGCGTTGATCCCCGCCCCGGCCAGGTAGGCGGCGCTCAGCGGCAGGTACGGGATGCGCTGCCCCGGGTAGGCAGCCCGCAGGACGTTCCGCCAGGCCCGGGCCCGCGCCAGCTGCATCGCCAGCAAGCAGAGCAGGGCGATCGCGAAGGCAGTCCACTCGATCTGGGAGAGATTTCGGAAGAATTCCGCCGAGACGTTGAAGAAGTGCTCGAAGTTGGATCCAAGATCGGCGAGCGGCATCGCAGCTACACTAGCCCGCTCGTGCCGGACGCCGACACGCACACGCTGCCCCAGAAGCCCCCCGCCGACCTCGCCGACGAGGCGATGTGCGCGCGTGCCCGTGAGCGCTATACGGCCGACCGCAAGAGCCGCTTCCGGCGCCGCCGCAAACGGCACGCGCAGCTGCCCAACTTCATCATCATCGGCGGGCTCAAGTGCGGCACCACGAGCATCCACCACTACCTCGGCCTGCATCCCGAAATCCAGATGTCGAAGCCGAAGGAGCTGAACTTCTTCGTCGAGGAGCTGAACTGGGACCTCGGCCTCGACTGGTACGCGAGCCGGTTCGACAGCCGCTTCAAGGTCCGCGGCGAGTCATCGCCGCATTACACGAACCTGCCTGGCTTCGAGGGCGTCGCCGAGCGCATCCACCAGCACTGCCCCGACGCCCAGCTCCTCTACATGGTCCGCGACCCGATCAAGCGGATCCTCTCCCACTGGGTCCACGCGACCGGCGCCGGCTACGAGACCGGCGACCTGGTCGAGGTGCTCTCCGAGCCCAACTCCTCCTACATGAACCGCTCCAAGTACTGGCTGCAGCTGCAGCCCTACCTGGAGCGCTTCGACCGCTCCCAGATCGAGGTGATCACCCAGGAGGAGCTGCAGTCAGAACGCGAGGAGACGATGCGCAAGGCCTTCGCCTTCGCCGGCGTCGATCCCACCTTCACCTCCGAGCAGTTCGACCGCGAGTGGGAGAAGTCGAGCGCCAAGCAGGGCGACAAATAC
>JBBDYP010000014.1:0-8218 GCA_040900615.1 Solirubrobacterales bacterium
CCACGTTGCCGTTGCCGATCACCACCGCCCGCTCGCAGGAGAGGTCGAACTCCTCGTCGGCGTAGTCGGGGTGCGCGTTGTACCAGCCGACGAAGGCGGTGGCGGCGTGGCTGCCCGGCAGCTCCTCGCCCGGTACGCCGAGCTGGCGGTCGGTCTCACAGCCGACCGTGAAGACGATTGCGTGGTAGAGCCGCTCGAGATCCTCGACCTCGATGTCGTGGCCGACCTTGACGTTGCCGAAGAAGCGGAAGCCGTCGCGCGCGGCGGTTTTCTCGTAGACGCGGATCACCGACTTGATCTTCGGGTGGTCGGGGGCGACGCCGCCGCGGACCAGGCCGAACGGGGTCGGGAGGCGGTCGAAGAGGTCGACCTGGGCGTGCAGGTCCTCGCCTTTGAGGATGTGCTCGGCGGCGTAGAAACCGGACGGCCCGGCGCCGACGATGGCGACGCGGAGGGGGTTCTCCTGGGTTCCGATCTTGCTCATGGGAACGCGGAAGAATAGGGAATGCGGCGAGTGGCGACTAAGCGGCCCTGACCGGCGCAGGCTCGACGGACGCCGCGCTTGGCGTGCCGTCGAGGGCGTCCAGCGCCTTGGCGACCGACATCGCGACGCAGGTGAAGATCGGCGTCTCGAACTCGGTGTACTCGCTGGACTCGGTCGGGCGCAGCTCGTTGACGAGATCGAGGAACTTCCCCGGGTCGTCACCCTCGAAGCCGACGACGAACTCCTGGTCGTCGAGGCCGAACGAGTAGGTCGTGTTGATCGTGATCTCGGGGTAGCGGCGGCCAACCTCGATGTGGCTCTTCATGATCCGCCCGCGCTCCTCCGGCGGCAGCCCGTACCAGCGGCGCTGCTTGACCATCGGGTAGAGGAACAGGTACTTGCGCTCGGAGACGCAGATCTCGGTCCGCGCCTGCTCGTCCGAGTAGGGCGAGCGTTTCGTCATCGAGAGGAACGAGTAGGGCGTCTCGGCCCACTTCGCCAGGCCGCTCTGGCCGAGCACGACGTGGAAGGTGTGGATGTC
Source organism: Solirubrobacterales bacterium (assembly GCA_040900615.1). GTDB lineage: Bacteria > Actinomycetota > Thermoleophilia > Solirubrobacterales > 70-9 > VAYN01. Next base: position 1,026 of record JBBDYP010000014.1, read on the forward strand.
CTCGAGGTTGGCGCTCTGGCTGAGCAGCACCAGGTCGACATCCCCGCGCGTGCCTATGGTTGAGTAGGCGCGCAGCGACCGGTCGACGCCGAAGTCTTCGCAGGCGGCGAGAAATTCCTGCTTGTCCGCGGCGCGCAGCTCGGGATCTCGACGGCGCCAGGCTGGATCAACCTTGAAAAACGTGAACTTGGCGAACGTGCGGTCGGCCATCGGGCTCACGATAGCGGCCGTTGCGTTTCTGGTTGGGCCGGGGTCCGTGGGTGGGGTTTCGCTTAACTTTTTCGAGCGGCCGCCGGCGGCTGTCGCCTCGGCGGGAAGCGCCGAAAAAGTACAAGACGCTTCACCCCACCCACGGACCCCGGCCGAGTCCGGGACCGCCGCGTCCGAGCAGCCGGCGGGCGGGCCGCGCATCACGCTCGCGTGGCTCCCGCAAGGCACCGGAGTTCGAGAGCTGGCGGAGGCTGGGCTGGCGCCGGGACTGCTCTCAGCTGGCCTGGGCTCGGTGCCGGCTCAGCAGACCTATCTGGACGTCACGCAGGGCAACCGCGTCTTCGACTCGCTCTACGACTCAGAGCTTCCACGCTTGGACGATGACTGCGGCTCGTGGTGGAAAGCTGTTGAGGAGCGGGCCGAATCTGCTCCTGCCGACATCGTCCCCGGCCTCCTCTCCCAAACCATCGCAGCCGCCGGGATGGACGTGCGGGTGGGGGGCGGAACGTCTTGTACTTTTTCGGCGCATCCCCCCGCGGACGGCCGGCGCACGTCGTCGAAAAAGTTAAGTGGAGTCCCCCACCCGCACGTCCATCCCGGCCGTTTCGAGGTCCGGGATGCCGAGATCGGAGACCTGTCGTCCCTCGCACGGAACCTGCGCAGCGACGATCTCCTGGTCGCCATCGCCAAGCCGCCCCCGGCCAAGAACCGCGCCCTGGCGTTGGGCATCGCCGGCCGCGGCTTCGGCGGCAACCTGACGTCCGACTCGACCCGGCTCGACGGCTATGTCCTCTCCACCGACGTCGCCCCGACGGTCCTCGAGCGGCTGGGGTTGGAGGCGCCGTCGGAGATGTCCGGGGAGCCGATCCGGGCCGAGGGGACGGTTGACGCCGCGGCGGTCGCCTCCCTGGCCGATCGGATGGCTGTGATCTCGCATCGGCGGGGTCCTGTCATCGGCCTCAGCCTGCTGGCCTGGCTCGCGCTGCTCGGGCTGGCGCTCGCGGTGACGCGCGGGGCGGCGGGGCGGACCGGCGTGCGGCTCGCCGGGCTGGCGGTGATCTACATGCCGCTGGCGCTCTTGCTGGCCGCCGCGATCGAACCGGGGGAGAGCGCCGAAGCTCTCCTGGTCATGCTCGGAGCCCCGCTTCTGGCCGCCCTGACGCTGGCGCTCCTGCACGGCTACCGGGCTCTCGCCGTCGCCTCGGCGCTGACCGTGGCGGCCTATGCGGTCGACGTGCTCCTCGGCTCGCCGCTCACCGCCCTTTCCCTGCTGGGGCCGAACCCCGGGCTCGGAGTTCGGTTCTACGGGATCGGCAACGAGCTCGAGGCGCTGCTGGCGGTCCTGGTGGTTGCCGGGACCGGGGCCGGGCTCGCGGGCTTCGCCTCCGGGCTGTCGCTGAGGCGATGCGCGGCGACGTTCCTGGTGATCGGCCTCGTCTTTGCGTTCGTCTTTGCCGCCGGGCGCTTCGGCGCCGACGTCGGCGCCGCGATCGTCTTCCCGGTCGGGGCAGCTGTGGCCGCCGCAGCCATCGCCGGCACCGGCCGCCGCTCGGCGCTGCTGGTCATCGCCGCGCCCTTCGCCGTCCTGGCGCTGCTGGCCCTGGTCGACCTCCTCTCCGGCGCAAACGCCCACCTCACCCGCTCGGTCCTGGACGCGGGAGGGTTGGGGGACCTCTCCGACGTGGCGCAGCGCCGCCTGCAGCTCTCCGCCCACAGCTTCGAACGGCCGGTCCTGCTGGTCTTCCTCCCCTTGGTCGCCGCCCTGGTGGCCCTGGCGATCATCCGGCGGGACCGCCTTCGCGACTGGCTCCGTGGCTCGCCGGCGATGCGGGCCGGCCTGATGGGGGCTCTCGCCGCCACCGCTATCGGCACGCTCGCCAACGACTCAGGGGCGCTCCTGCTCGAGATCGGCACCGCCTACCTCCTGGTGTTCACCGGCTTCGCCTGGGCCGAAGGAGCGCCGTCGGCTCCGCAGACAAAAAGTTACAATGTGGCTTCCCACACGTCACATTTGTCCGCCTAGCATGGAGCCATGGAGTTGATGAGATCGACCTGGACCGATTCCCGTCTCGACAGCCTGAACGATCACGTCGGGGATCTGACCGGCCGGGTCGACACGCTGGCCGGGCGTGTTGACACCCTGAGCGGCCGCGTCGACACGCTGAGCGGCCGCGTCGACACCCTGAGCGACCGTGTCGATGAGCTCAGCCGGCGCATGGACGCCGGCTTCGCTCGGGTCGATGAGGACATCAGGGGGCTTCGCGGCGAGATCGGCGCGCTCAATCGGACCATCATCCAGGTCGGCGGGGGAATGTCCGGCGCCGTGCTGGTCGGCTTCCTCGGCCTGATCGCCACTCAGATCTGAGCTGGCGCTCTCCGGCGGGGATTCCCTCGTCGGGGCCCGGTCGATCAACTACCCTTAGACGCTCGTGCGCATCGGTCTCGTCTCGCCATATTCCTGGTCCTACCAGGGCGGCGTGAACCGGCACGTCGAGGCACTGGCTGAGGAGTTCCTCGGTCGCGGCCACGATGTCCGTGTGCTCGCCCCCTTCGATCCGCCTGGCCGGGTCAGTCGGGTCCTGCACCGGGCGGGGGCCGAGCCTCGCGAGCTTCCCGAACACCTGACGCCACTCGGTCGCACCGTCGGCTTCGGCGCCAACGGGTCGGTCTCCAACCTCGCGCCCTTCCCGGCCGGCGGCGTCGTCGCCCCGCGGCGGGCCGTACGGGCGGGCGGGTTCGACGTAATCCACGTCCACGAGCCACTGGTCCCGCTGGTCGGCTGGAACGCGACCCTCGGCGCGAAGACACCCGTCGTCGGGACCTTCCACGCCTACTCGACCAAGCCGCTGCCCAACTACATCGCCAACGCCGTCGGCGCCAGGCGAGTCCTCAACCGGCTCTCGGCGCGGATCGCGGTCTCCGAGGCCGCCGCCTGGACCGGTCGCCGCTGGTTCGGCGGTGACTACACGATCATCCCCAACGGCGTCGACGTCGACGCCGCGCCGAGCACGCCGCCCCCGACCGGCGACGAGCTGAGGATCCTGTTCGTCGGTCGGCCCGAGGAGCGCAAGGGGCTGCCGATCCTGCTGACGGCGTTCGGGGCGCTGGTCGAGCACGTCCCCTGCCGGCTCACGGTGATCGGCGCCGAGCGCGAGGACGTGCTCCGCTACGTCGCCGATCCCGAGCTGTTGGGGTCGATCGACATCCACGGCCGGGTCTCCGGCGAGAGCCTGTGGCGCGAGCTGCACCGGGCCGACGTGCTCTGTGCGCCGTCGCTTTCGGGTGAGAGCTTCGGGATGGTGCTGACCGAGGCGTTCGCCGCCGGCACCCCCGTCCTCGCCTCGGCGATCGCCGGCTACAGCGACGTGGTCGAGGATGGCGTCGACGGTCTGCTGGTTCCACCGGCCGACCCCCAGCGTCTGGCCGAGGAGCTTCAGCGCATCCACTACGAGCCCGAGCGGCTCGCGGCGATGGGCGAGGCCGCTCGCCGCAGCGCCCAGCGCTACGCCTGGCCCCGGGTGGCCGACCAGGTTTCGGAGGTCTACGAGCGCGCGATCGAGACCCCGGCGCCGAGCGGCGCCGGCGAGCGGATCGCGCACTGGGCCGGGGTCCGCCCCGCCGACGGTGGGCCGAAGCGCCCGGCCCAGCGGCTTCCCTCGCTCGACCCGACCCCCGCCCAGGCCGGCAAGCGCGGCCGCCGGGTCGCCCGGCGCGTCGGGCTCGGCGTCGCGGGCGCACTCGGAGTCGGCTTGACCGCCCTCGCCGCGCAGAAGATCGGCGTCGACAACGTGGTCGAAAGCATCGTCCGCTCAAACTTCACCTGGGTCGTGGTGGCCCTGGCGCTGATGGCGGCTTCGCTCTTCTTCCGCGCCGCCTCCTGGTACTGGATCGCCCGCGCGGCGTTGCCGAGCCGGCCGATCCGGCGGCGGGACGTCACCTCGGCGACGATGATCGGCGTGCTGATGTCGGCCACCCTGCCGGCCCGCCTCGGCGAGCCGGCGCGTGCGCTGACGCTCGCCCGCCGCACCGGGCGGATGCGGGAAACGTTCCCGGTCCTGCTGGGGACCCTCGTCTCCCAGACCATGCTCAACCTCGTCGCCCTGGCGATGCTGGGAGCGATCATCGTCTCGACCACGCCGCTCTTCCACTCCGGCACCCAGAAGCTCTTCGCCTTCAGCCTGGTGCCGCTCCTGGTGCTGGTCGTGGTGCTGGTCGCGCCACTGCAGATGCGCCGCAACGGCAACGGCCGCCTGGCCCGGCTGGGGGCGGCGGTGCACGAGGCCCTGGTTCAGGTTCGGGCCGGCCTCGCGGTCTTCCGCGAGCCGCGTCGCGGCGCCGCTGCCGCAGCGGCCCAGCTCGGCGCCTGGGCGATTCAGCTCGCGGCCTGCTGGGCGCTGCTCTACGCGCTGGGGCTCGACGGCAAGGCGGGGATCGGAGCCGCCGCGGCGGTTCTGTTCGCCGTCAACGTCACCGCCGTCGTGCCGGCCACGCCCTCGAACATCGGCGTCTTCCAGCTCGCGGTGATCAGCGTCCTGCACACCGGCTTCGGCGTCGGCACCGCCGACGCGCTCGCCTACGGAGTCATCCTTCAGGGCGTGGAGATCGCCACCGCGGTGGCCCTAGGCCTGCCGGCGCTCGTCCGCGAGGGCCTGACCTGGAGCGATCTCCGTGTGCAGGCGCTCTCGACGGCCCCGGTCCGCCTCGATCCGAAGCCACGCGCTCGCGCCGAAGCGAACCGCGAGAGCGTTATTTAGGCGAAATTATCGCTGATCTATAAAAAACGCCAGTGTATTGATCTAGGATGCTCCTGGAGGCGTGCCGCCACCTTTCCCAGGCCGGCACTCCTGGTTACCGAGGAGGCGAGTGGCCGGCGTCGAGTCCATCCAGCTGACGCCGGCCCCCTCCTCGGTCACCTTCACTCCCTTATAAGCAAGAGATTCTTGACGAGTGCCTGTGCGTCCGAATAAGGTCGGGGAGTCATGGGCGGTTGATTACTCGAATAGGGGTGGAGGCATTGGAGTACGACCCGGCTGTGCTGGAGATGGTCGCGCAACGATTCCGACGCGACATGTGGACGTCGGTGGTGCCGGAAGCTGTCACCGAATCCGGCGTCGAGGTGCGGCGGTTTGGCCCTGTCCAGGCAACCGCTTTCGCCGACCTGCCTGAGGTTCACGTTCTCAACCAGATCCAGGGGGCGGCGGAGCCCGGAGCGATCGAGGACGGCAATCTGGCCGAGGCGGTCGAATGGATGAGGTCTCGCGAAGTCGACTACCGCGTGCCGGTCGCCGAGATCCGACCGGGCGCGCCGGATGCGGAAGCCTGGCTGAGCCAACGTGGCTATGAGCGCAGCGGTGGCTGGGTCAAGTACGTCCGGGACGCCTCACCGCCGGACCTGCCCGAGGTTCCGGGAGTCGCGATCTACGAGCTGGGCGAGTGCGAAGCCGACGGCGAAGGACTGAGCACGATCGCCGCGGAGGCGCTGACATTGCCCGCGACGGCGGGAACCCTCTTCTTCTCGCTTCCGCAGGCAAGCCCATGGCGCTGCTACACCGCGGCGCTGGCCCCGGGGGAGCCCGCAGTCGCCACCGGCGCGATGTTGATCCAGGACGGCGTCGCTCAGCTCGGACCGGGAACGACGCTGAACCATGCCCGAGGGCGGGGCTGCAACACGGCGCTGCTGCGGCGTCGGATTCTCGACGCCGCGGAGGCTGGCTGCCACACGGTCTTCGTAGAACTGTGTGAGTTCGAGCCCAATCGCCCCTCGGGCCTGCGCCGCAACCTGCGCCGGGCGGGATTCGAGGCGGCCTACGAGAGCCTGATCTGGCAGCGCCCGGCGCTGCACCCCGCCCGCGTCAGCTGAGCGGCGGCCGCCGCTCTCAGCGGCTGAGCTCGGGAGCCGCGACCGGCTCGGGGCCCTCGTCGTTCGGATCCGACTCGGGCGGTAGGTCGCCGCCCCGGTCGGTGCCGGCGATCAGCTCGTCCGGGGCCTTCTCAGGCGGGATGAAGCCGGACTTCATGCCGAAGTAGACCGCCTGGGGGTGGTGGGCAACGATCGCCGCCGTCGACTGCTCGGGCATCACGGCGTAGCCATCGGAGAGGGTCATGCCGATCTCCTCGAGTCGGAGCAGGCGCCAGACTTTCTCGTGCTCGGACTGATCCGGGCAGGCCGGGTAGCCCCAGGAGTAGCGACGGCCCTGATCGAGCTCGATCCCGAGCTCGCGGCGGACCTCGGAGTGCAGCCACTCGGCCAGGCCCTCCGCCGACTGCACGCCCAGACCGTGCACGTAGAGCTGTTCGGCGAACTCGCCTTCGCCCTCCAGACGCCCGATCAGCTCGGTCACCTCGGGGCCGACGGTGACGCCCTGCAGGGCGACGACGTCGCGTTCGCCCGACTCCAGCGGCCGGAAGAAGTCGGCGAGGCAGATCCGGTCGTGCTTGGGCTGGCGCGGGAAGACGAGGCGCTCGATCTCGCGCTCCGGGTCCTCCGGGTCGAAGATCACCAGCTCGTTGCCGTCGGAGTTGCAGGGGAAGTAGCCGAGCCTGGCCCGCGGGCGCAGGTGGTCCTGCTCGCGCCACATCCGCTCCAGGCGGGGCGCGAAGCCCTCCTCCTCGTCGCTGCCCTCGACCAGCTCGCGCCAGGCCTCGCCCTTGACCCCGCGGCCGCCCCAGTGCAGCTTGAAGAGGACGTGGCGGTCGAGGTAGGGGAAGACGTCGTCGAGGTCGATCGGGATCTCGCGCGCGCCCCAGAAGGGAGGCTCGGGGATCGGCGTGTCGGTGCGGGCCGCCGAGCGGACGCTGTCATCCGTGGTCGGCGGCGAATCGTCCACTTCCACCGGCTTCTCGCGCAGCTGCCTGGCCTCGGCGTGAATCCGCTCGACCAGCGCGGCGCGCGCCTCCGCGTCGATCAGCGCGTCCATCGTGTCCAGCCCCTGGAAGGCGTCCTTGCAGTAGAAGACGCCGGGCTCGTAGACCTCGTCGGACTC
>JBBDYP010000015.1:0-11510 GCA_040900615.1 Solirubrobacterales bacterium
AGGCGCTCGAGGGCATCGAGAAACTGCGCAACAACGTCGACACCCTGATCATCGTTCCGAACGAGAAGCTGCTGCAGGCGGTCGAGCGGCGGACCAGCGTGCTGGAGGCGTTCCGCCAGGCCGACGACATCCTCCGCCAGGGCGTGCAGGGCATCACCGACCTGATCACGATCCCCGGCCTGATCAACCTCGACTTCGCCGACGTGCGGACGATCATGCGCGACGCCGGCTCGGCCCTGATGGGCGTCGGCTCGGCCTCCGGCGAGGCGCGGGCGCTGGACGCCGCCAAGGCGGCGATCACCTCGCCGCTGATCGAGGAGTCGATCAAAGGCGCGACCGGGATGCTGCTCAACATCACCGGCCCCGAGGACCTCGGCCTGTTCGAGGTCAACGAGGCGGCGCAGCTGGTCCAGGCCGAGGCCGACGACAACGCCAACATCATCTTCGGCTCGGTCGTCGACCAGTCGATGCGCGACGAGGTCCGGGTCACCGTCATCGCCACCGGCTTCGAGGGCTTCGAGCTCCTCGCCCGCTCGCCGCAGCGGGTCCGGCGCCGTTACGAGAGCCGCCCGCGGGTCTCCGCCGAGGACACCGACATCCGCAAACTTCGGGTCTCCGACGAGGACATCGACGTGCCCGGCTTCTTGAAGGACTAGGCCGCAACGGCGCCTCGGCGCCGGATACCTTCGACTGCGAGGCACTGCCTGAGCGGTGCCCACTCCAATACGCTCCGCCGCGTGGATGACGCGGCGCTTCGGCGCACTCCCCTCTACGAGCAGCACGAGCAGGCCGGCGCCAAGCTGGTCCCGTTCGCCGGTTGGGAGATGCCGGTCACCTACGAGGGGATCCGCGAGGAGCACACCGCGGTGCGCACCCACGCCGGCATGTTCGACGTCTCCCACATGGGCGAGGTCGAGGTGGAGGGCCCCGGCGCGCTCGCCTTCCTGCAGCGCGTGCTCTCCAACGACGTCGCCAAGATCGACGTCGGCGGCGCCCAGTACTCCTGCCTCTGCGACGAGGCCGGCGGCGTCCTCGACGATCTCTTCACCTACCGGCTCGGCGGCGACCGCTACCTGATCGTCACCAACGCCGCCAACCACGAGGCCGACCTCGCCTGGCTCGGCCGCTGGAGCCGCGACTTCGACGTCGCCGTTCGCGACGTCGCCGACCGCTACGCGATGCTCGCCGTCCAGGGGCCCCACGCCCGCCAGGTGCTGAGCGGGGCGCTCGAGATCGAGCTGCCGCCGCGGATGCGGGTCGCGCCGGTGCACGTCGGGCGGCGCCCGGCGCTCGCCTGCGGCACCGGCTACACCGGCGAGGACGGGGTCGAGCTTCTGCTCGATCCCGAGGTCGCGCCGCCGATCTGGACGGAGCTGCTCGACGCGGGCGTCGTCCCCTGCGGGCTCGGCGCCCGCGACACCCTGCGGCTGGAGGTCTGCTACCCGCTCCACGGTCACGAGCTGAGCCCGCAGCGCAACCCGATCGAGGCCGGCCTCGGCTGGTGCTGCGCGGAGGCGACCGGGTTCGTCGGCTCCGAGGCGGTGGCCCGGGCGCGCGCCGAGGGCACCGCCGCGAAGCTGGCGCCGTTCCTGATCGAGGGGCCGGGTATCCCGCGCGACGGCAACCCGGTCCTGCACGAGGGCGGGCAGGTCGGCGTCGTCACCAGCGGCACCTACTCGCCCTCGCTCGAGGTCGGCGCCGGGATGGCCTACGTCCGCGCCGACCTGGCCGAGCCCGGCACCGAAGTGGAGATCGACGTCCGCGGCAAGCATCGCGCCGCCCGGATAGCGTCCAAACCCCTATACAGCAAGAGGAGCTGAGCCTTGCCCGAAGCCACCTACCCCGACGACCTTCACTACCACGACCAGCACGACTGGGCGCGGCTGGAGGGCGACGACCACGCCGTCTTCGGCATCACCTGGTACGCCCAGGACTCGCTCGGGGAGGTCGTCTTCTTCGACCCGCCAGAGGTCGGCACCGAGGTGCACAAAGACTCCTCCTACGCCGAGGTCGAGTCGGTCAAGGCGGTCTCCGACGTAATCGCGCCGATGTCGGGCGAGATCGTCGACGTCAACGACTCCCTCCAGGACGCCCCCGAGCGGATCAATGAGGATCCCTACGGCGAGGGCTGGCTGGTCAAAGTCCGGCTCACCTCGCCACAGGAGGCCGGGGCGCTGCTCGGCGCCGCCGAATACCGCAAGCTGCTGGAGAGCTAGCGGCGAAGCGCAGCCACCCGCTTCCGTAGCCTTACGCCCGTGACCCGCTACACGTCCGCCACCCCCGGCGACCGCGCGGAGATGCTCGACGCGATCGGCGTCGACTCCCCGGCGGAGCTGTTCGCGCAGATCCCCGAGCCGCTCCGCCTCGGCCGGCCGTTGGCGCTGCCCGACGGGCTCAGCGAGACCGAGGTCTTCGACCGCCTCTCGGACCTGGCCGGGCGCAACGCCGACGCCGACGCCGAGGTCTGCTTCGTCGGGGCGGGGATGTACGACCACTACGTGCCGGCGATCGTCGACGCGATCACCCAGCGCTCTGAGTTCCTCACCCCCTACACGCCCTACCAGCCGGAGATCTCCCAGGGCGGGCTGCAGGTGATGTTCGAGTTCCAGACCGCGATGTCGGAGCTGACCGGCCTGCCGGTCTCCAACGCCGGCCTCTACGAGGGGCCCTCCTCGGTCGCCTCCGCCGGCTACCTGGCGATGAGCGCGACCAAGCGGCGGCGCTTCGTCGTCTCCCGCGGCGTCCACCCGCACAGCCGCGAGACCCTCACCACCTACTCCGAGGGCTTCGGCGCCGAGGTCGTCGAGGTCGGCCTTGAGGGCGGGCTCACCGACGCCGCCGCCCTCGCTGCGGCGGTCGACGGCGAGACCGCTGCCGTCATCCTCCAGAGCCCTAACTTCCTCGGCTCGGTCGAGGAGGTCGAGGCGCTTGGCGCGGCCGCCAGAGAGCACGGCGCCCTGCTCGTCGTCGCCACCGACCCGATGACGCTCGGCATCCTCAAGCCGCCCGGCGAGTGCGGCGCCGACATCGCCCTCGGCGAGGGCCAGCCGCTCGGCAACCGGCTCGACTTCGGCGGGCCGTCCTTCGGCTTCTTCTGCGCGACCGAGGAGCAGATCCGCCGCATGCCCGGGCGGATCGCCGGTGAGACGACCGACGTCGACGGGCGCCGTGGCTTCGTCCTGGCGCTGCAGACGCGCGAGCAGCACATCCGCCGCGAGAAGGCGACCAGCAACATCTGTACCGCGCAGGCGCTGAACGCGCTCGGAGCGATGGTCCACCTCGCCTGGCTCGGCCGCCACGGCTTCCGCGAGCTCGGCGAGCTGCTGGCCTGGCGCACCGCCTACGCGCGGGAGCGACTGGCCGCCGTCGACGGGGTCGAGCTTTTGCACGAGGCGCCGGTGGTGCGCGAGTTCGCGGTCCGCCTCGACGCCCCCGTCGCCGCCGTGCTCGACCGCTGCGCCGAGCGCGGGATCGCCGCCGGATACCCGCTGGCCCGCGAGTATCCCGAGCACCCCGACGGCCTCCTCGTCGCGATCACCGAGCGCCGCAGCCGCGAGCAGATCGACGAGTTGGCCGAGGTCCTCGGCGCCGCGGTCGCCGCCGAGGGATCCCGTGGTTCCTTTTCCACCAGTGAGGTGCAAAAGGAACCACAACCCGGGGGGGTGGGGTGATGCCGGCCTCCGAGACGCCGATGCAGCGCGAACGCGCGCAGACGATCTTCGAGAAGTCGAAGGAGGGTCGGCGCGCCGCCGTCCTGCCCGAAGTCGGCGTGCCGGAGAAGCCGCTGGAGGAGCTGATCCCGGCGAACCTGCTGCGCACCGAGCCGCCGCGGCTGCCGGAGATCGCCGAGCCGGAGATCGTCCGCCACTACAACAAGCTCTCGCGCCGCAACTTCGATCTCGACAGCGGCTTCTACCCGCTCGGCTCCTGCACGATGAAGCACAACCCGCGCCTCAACGAGCGGGTGGCGGCGCTGCCCGGCCACGCCCGCCTGCACCCGGCGCAGGACCCGCAGCGGGCGCAGGGCGCCCTGGAGCTGATGTGGCTGCTGCAGCAGTCGCTGGGGGAAATCTGCGGCCTCCCGCACGTCAGCCTGCAGCCCTCCGCCGGCTCCCACGGCGAGCTCGCCGGCCTGCTGCTGACCCGCGCCTACCACGCCGAGCGCGGCGAAGCGCGGACCAAGGTCCTCGCCCCCGACACCTCCCACGGCACCAACCCGGCCTCGGTGACGATGGCCGGATTCGAGGTGGTCAAAGTCGCGACCAACGAGCGCGGCGGGGTCGAGATGGACGACCTGCGGGCGAAACTCGCCGAGAACCCCGACGACGTCGCCTGCCTGATGCTGACCAACCCCAACACGCTCGGCCTCTTCGACGAGAACATCGCCGAGATCGCGGCGCTGATCCACGAGGCGGGGGGGACGCTCTACTACGACGGCGCCAACCTCAACGCGGTGATGGGCCAGTCGCGGCCCGGCGACATGGGCTTCGACATCGTCCACGTCAACCTCCACAAGTCCTTCAGCCAGCCGCACGGCGGCGGCGGACCGGGGGCCGGGCCGATCGCCGTCTCCGATCGGATCGAGCCCCACCTGCCGCGGCCGCAGGTGGTGCGGCGCGAGGGCGACAACGGCGGCGGCCCGGTCTTCGACTTGGACTACGACCGGCCCAAGTCGATCGGCCGCCTGCGCGGCTTCCAGGGCAACTTCGGCGTCTTCGTCCGCTCCTACGCCTACATCCTCAGCCTCGGCGCCGACGGCCTCGCCGAGGCCTCGGAGACCGCGGTCCTCAACGCCAACTACCTGAAGGCGCGCCTGGCCGCGGGCCGCGCTGGCGAGCGCCTGCCGATCGCCTTCGACCGCCACTGCATGCACGAGTTCGTCCTCTCCGGCAAGCCGATGAAGAGGGAGCTGGGCCTCGCCACCCTCGACCTCGCCAAGCGCCTGCTCGACTTCGGCTTCCACCCGCCGACCGTCTACTTCCCGCTCCTGGTCGAGGAGGCGCTGATGGTCGAGCCGACCGAGACCGAGACCAAGGAGAGCCTCGACGCCTTCGCCGACGCGATCGAGCAGATCCTCACCGAGGCCGAGTCCGACCCCGAGATCGCCAAGAACGCGCCCTACACAACCCCCGTCCGCCGCCTCGACGAGGTCAAGGCCACCCGCAAGCCGGTCATCCGCCAGCCGCTCTGACTGCCGACGGGACGAATTGTCGTTCCATGCGAGACATTTCGGCCCGTCGGCGAACGGCTCAGAGTGCCGGCAGCTCCTGCTCGAGCTCCAGGACCGGGGCGAAGAGGTCGCCGTGGCGGTCGATCCGCTCCAGCACCTCGCTCGCTTCGAAGACCAGTGAGTCGGGATCGTCATTCTCGGCGGCTTGTTCGACCTCGTTCCAGGTGACCGGGGTCGAGCAGGTGGGGCGTTCGCGGGCGCGCAGCGAGTAGACGACGATCGTCGTCTTGCGCTGATGGTTCTGTGACCAGTCGACGAAGACCTTGCCCTCGCGTTCGACCTTCTTCATCTTCGAGACGACCTCGTCGGGCGTCTGCTTCTCCAGCAGCTGGGCGATCGCTTTGGCGAACGGTTTGGTGACGTCGTAGCTCACCTCTCTCGAGTTGAGCGGCACGTACACCTGCAGCCCCTTCGAGCCGGAGGTCTTGGGGAAGCACTCGAGGCCGAAGTGGCCGAACATGTCCCGCAGTCGCAGCGCCACCCGGCAGCAGTCGACGACGTTCGCCGGCGGCCCGGGATCGAGGTCGAAGGCCAGCACCGTCGGCCGTTTCGGCGCCCGCGTCAGCGACAGCGAGGGATGCAGCTCGATCGCCGCCAGCTGCGCCATCCAGATCAGCGTCGGCAGGCTGTCGCAGACGCAGAAGTCGATCTTGCCGGCGTGCGGCCCCGCTTCGACCCGCGCCGTCTTCACCCATTTCGGCCGGTGCTTCGGGCAGCGCTTCTCGAAGAAGGCCGCGTCGAGGTCGTCGACTCCTTCCGGGAAGCGCCGCAGCGTCACCGCTCGCCCGGCCAGGTGGGGAATGATCGCCGGCGCCACCTTGGCGTAGTAGTCGACCACCTCGCCCTTGGTGAAGCCGGCCTTCGGGTAGAGGACCTTGTCGAGGTTGGTGAGCTTCAGCTCACGCCCGTCGACCTCGACCTGCCGGCTCGAGGCCACGGGCTACTTCGAGGTCTTCGATTTCGCTCGCGAAGAGCGTTTCGGGCTGGCGGCCTTGCGCATCTTCGCCGCGGGCTTCTTCGCCGCGCCGCCCTTCTCCTTGACGGCGGCGATGCTTTCCTCCAGCGCCGCCATCAGGTCCGGGGCCTTGGTCGCCCTCGGCGCCTCGGCCTCGGGGGTCACGATCTCCTTGCCTTCGGCCTTGCGTTCGATCAACCCCAGCAGCTCCTCGCGGTACTCGTCGCGGTAGGCGCTCGGGTCGAACTCGGTGCTGAGCGAGTCGATCAGCTGCTCGGCCATCTCCTGCTCGCGCTTGGCGACTTTCGGGGCCTTCTCCGGCAGCACCTCCTCCAGCTCGCTGGCCGGCACGACCTCGTCGGCGAAGCGCATCGTCGTCAGGGTGAGGACGTCGCCGGCGGTGCGGATCGCCGCCAGGTGCTCCTTGTTGCGGAAGACGAATCGCGCGATCGCGACTTTCCCCGAGGCCTTCATCGCCGCCGCCAGCAACGAATATGCCTTCTCGGCCCCGTCGGCCGGGCCCAGGTAGTAGGGGCTGTCGTAGTAGATCGGGTCGATCTCCTCGAGGTCGACGAAGTCCTGGACCTCGATCGCGCGCGTCTTCTCGGGCGCCAGCGCCGACATCTCGTCTTTGGTCAGCGGCACGTAGTTGCCGGGGGTGATCTCGAAGGCCTTGACGATCTCCTCGTAGGGGACCTCCTCGTCGGTACCTTCGGCGACGCGGCGGTGGCGGATGCGGGCGCTGTCGGAGCCGCGGATCTCGCGCAGGGCGATGTTGCGCCGCGCGACCGCGCTGTAGAGCTTCACGGGCACGTTGAGGAGCCCGAAGCTGATCGAACCGCTCCATATCGCTCTCGCCATCAGCGGATCACCTACCCGGATTCTTCCAGCCAACCGCGTATCGACAAGGGGGCCGCGCCGGCGCGGGAGCCATCTTGCGGCCCGGGTTGCTGCTTGTCGCTCACAGGGCGACAAATGGCAACCGCTTCGGCGGTGGAATCATGGCCGGGTGCTGTTCGAGCTACGAGAGGTCGGGCTCGCCCGCGGGGGTCGCACGGTGCTCGACTCGGTCAGCGCCGAGCTTCCCGAGGGCGCGACCGCGATCGTCGGGCCCTCGGGCAGCGGCAAGTCGACCTTGCTGCGGCTGCTGAACCGCCTCGCCGACCCCGACCGGGGCGAGATCGCCTACCGGGGACGCTCGCTCACCTCCTACGAACCGCTGGCCCTGCGCCGCGAGGTCTCGCTCGTCCCGCAGCTGCCGGCGCTGCTGGAGGGGACCGTCGAGTCCAACATCGCCTACGCGGCCCGGCTCGCGGGGGAGACGCTCGACGTCGGTCGCTGCCTGCGCCTCGCCGGCCTCGACCCGGAGTTCGCCGACCGCGACGTCGCCGAGCTCTCGGTCGGCGAGCAGCAGCGGGCGATGCTGGCCCGGGCCCTCGCACAGAAGCCGGCGGTCCTCCTCCTCGACGAGCCGACCTCGGCCCTCGACCCGGTCGCCCGCGACGCCGTCGAGGCGGCGCTGGCGGAGCTGCGGCGCGAGCTGGAGATCTCGTTCGTCCTCGTCAGCCACGACCCCGAGCAGGCGCGGAGGCTGGGCGAGTGGGTGGTGCGCCTCGACGGCGGCCGCGTCACCGGAGCCGGGTCTGTCGCGCAGGTGCTGGCGTGAGCGTCGCCGTCGCCACCTCGATCCACGTCGACCTCTGGCAGGTCGCCGCCTCGCTGGTCCTGGTCGCGCTCGCCGTCGCGGTCTCGTTCTGGCGCCGCGCCGACCTCGAGCGCGACATCATCGTCGCCACCGTCCGCTCGATCGTCCAGCTGACCCTGGTCGGCTACGCGATCAAGCTGATCTTCGAGGCCGACACGATCTGGCTGGTGCTGGCGCTGCTGAGCGTGATGGTCCTCTTCGGCGCGATCACCGCTCGCCACCGTGCAGACAAGGTGCCGCGCGCCTTCGGGCCGCTGCTGATCGCCCTGGCCCTGGCCGGGGCGAGCACGCTCGGCCTTGTCGTCGCCCTCGGCATCTTCGAAGCGACCCCGCGCTACCTGGTCCCCGTCGGCGGCATGGTGATCGGCAACGCGATGACGGCTTCGGCGGTGGCGCTGAACCGGCTGGGCGACGAGATCACCGACTCGCGGGCGCGCATCGAGGCGACCCTTGCCCTCGGCGCCACCGCTCGCGAAGCGGCGATGCCGATCGTCCGCCGCTCGCTGCGCTCGGGGATGATCACCCTCGTCGACTCGACCAAGACGACCGGGCTGATCTTCTTCCCCGGGACGATGGTCGGGATGCTCCTCGCCGGAGCCGACCCGACCGATGCCGTGCGCCTGCAGCTGATCCTCCTCTACGCCCTGCTCGGCAGCGTCGCGATCTCCGCCCTGGTCGCGACCACCCTCGCCTACCGCAACTTCTTCACCCCGGCCCAGCAGCTGCGCGAGCCCGCCTGAGGCAGACGAGTCTGCGGTTGGCGTCGCATATCGACGCCTATCGCAGACTCGACGCGACGGTCGCCCGGCAGCACCAGCCGTCGACCCGCGGGAAGCGGGGCGCTCCACCGTCGCCGGGCGCGAACTCGGCGGCGATCCCGCCGATGGCGCGGACTCGGCCGCGGCCGTCGGCGGGAACGAACAGCCACTGGTCGGCTTCGGGCCAGGTGATCAGCAGCCGGCCGCCGTCCGGCGAGAAGGCGAGCTCGGCAAGGCGGCCGGGCGCGGTGAAGAGGTGTTGCCGCGAGTGACCCCGGGCGTCGATGAGGAGCACCTCGCTGCGGGCCCGCACGGCGTTGCCGCGTTCGACCAGGATCGCGACGGTCGCACCGTCCGGCGAGAGGGCGGCGTCCCGGACGGTGCCGTCCGCCGGCAGCGCAAGCGCGCGGGGCGGGCCGATGTCGATCGCCGCGATCGCCTTGCTGACGGTCAGCCGTCGCAGGCGCAACGACCGCCACGAACCTTCAACCAGCGTCGATCCGTCGCCGCCCCATTCCAGCGTCTCGACTCCCGCCGCCGCCTCGGCTGAGCCGACGATCTCGCCGCTGTCGGCGTTGGCGATTCGAAGGCGACCGTCCGCGTCGACGTAGGCGAGCAGGGCAAGCCCGTGGGGAGACCAGGCGGCTGCCGGTGCGGCCACGCTCGGGTCGATCCGCCTGCTGTCGCTGCCGTCCGCGTCGACCACCCAGAGACCATCGCCGGCGCGGAAGGCGATCCGGAGGCCGGAAGGCGACCAGCGAGGATCGCTGACAGGGCTCGGCGCCGAGAGCGACCAGTGGGGAGTGCCGCCGGGCTCGACCGCGCTCAAGGTACGACCGGACACGGCGCCGACGAAGAGGCCGCGCGGGGACCAGGTCGCCTCCTGGTAGTCGCCGAGCAGGCGGCGCGAGCCGTCGGGTTGGACGACCCACGGGCCCGCCGGGCTCTGGACCAGCAGGCGCCCTCCGCCGGGAATCTCGGTCAGGCCCGGCTCCGCGTCGGGGACGCCGGCGGTGAAGACGTCGTCGACCCAGTCGCGGACCGCGGCGCCGGCCGGGGAGAGCAGGAGGGCCGCGAGCAGGCCCGCGACCGCCGCCGCGAGGGCGAGGCGCGGCAGCGGCGAGCGCCGGGCCGGGCGGCGCTGCGCAAAGGCCGCGGTCACTACCTCGAGCCCGCGGCGCTCGGCGTCTTCGGCAGCCGGGATCGGCCTCTCGCGCAGCAGCGACCGCAGCCGGGCCTCGTTCATCCCTCCACCTCGATCAGGTCCCGCAGCCTGTCCAGGCCGCGGCGCAGGCGTGAGTTGACCGTCCCGCGCGGCAGCTCGAGCATGCGCGCGATCTCGCCGGGGGTGTAGTCCAGCAGGTACCTGAGCACGACCGCGCCGCGCTGATCCGGTGGCAGCTCGGCCAGCGCCGCCATCAGGTCGCCGCCGATCGTCTCCGCCGGCGGCTCGGCGGCGGGCCGCTCCCCGGGATCGTCGATCTTGCGCCGGAGCGCCTCGCGGCGCGCCCAGTCGATCGCGCGGTTGACGACGATCCGGTGCAGCCAGGGGGCGAAGGGCCGGCGCCGGTCGAAGCGATCGAGCGCGTCGACGGCGGCGAGGAAGCCGTCCTGGGCGATGTCCTCGGCCGCGGTGGCGTCGTGGACGACGAGATACGCCGCCCGGTGGGCGCGCCGCCAATGGGCCGCATAGAGGTCCCCCAGGGCCTCGCGCGACCCGTGCTGGGCCTCCCGGACGAGCCTTCTTTCCAGGCGCGCCGGGGGCGGCTGCCGCCAGCCCACCTCCTCGACCGCGCCGCTCTCAGCTTCCAAGCCTCACCTCTCCCGCGGGACATCTCAATCTTCGCCCACCCTCCGTCCCAGCCGCACGACGGCCTTGGCGAGCCGCGACTCGATGTCGTGGCCAAGCGCCCCCTGCGGCAACTCGACGACGAACGAGCTGGTCCCGGGGAAGCGGTGGTTCTGCCAGTTCGGCGCCGTCCCCGCGGGCCACGGAAGGAGATGGAAGGGCATCCGCGCGAGGTGCGCGAAGCGGCGCGCGAGGGGGGCGCTCTGGCCCCAAGCGCGGACGAAGGGCCGCTCGCCGCGATGCTGGTGGAACCAGATCGTCGCTGCGGGTTCGAGCCGGCGAACGATCCGCGATGCGAGGCGAGCTTCGGGCTCGGAGAAGGGGCGCGGGCCGGAGTACTGCGAATCTCCGCGGCTGCCGATCGGCTTCCAGCCAGATGGAAAGTTGCGGTTGAGGTCGACGCCGCGGCTGTTGAGCCGGCTGTCGAGAACGGCCCCGTCCGGGTTGAGATTGCGGACGATGAAGATGTTGGAGTGAGGATCGGGACAGCCGTTGGTGAGCGGGAGCAGGTCTCGGGCCGCGCACTCGTCGCCGTGGATGCAGCCGAAGAGATGGACGCCACGATCGATCGCCGGGTCGCCGAGTTGCCTGAGCCGGATCGGCCGCCCTTCCGTGGATCGGCCGGCGACCCCGGTGCGCATGAGGACGTTGCCCGGGCGGCGCGAGGTCTGCGTGAAGGCGAGGAAGGCGTCCCGCCGCGGCCTCGGCAGGGCCCGCGGAGCCGGCTTTGCCGCCGCCAGCACGGCGCCGGCCGGAGCCGGCTCAGCGTTCGTTCGCTCGCCGCCGTCGGCGATCAGGTTTGCGATGAGGACCCCGCACGCTGCCGCGGCCAGCATCGCGAGCAGGGGCCGGCGGGCGCTCATCCCTGCTCCAGCGATGGGCGCTCGGGCGTCCGCTGCCATCTGGCGAGGACCCAGATCGCCGCGACCCCCAGGGCCGCCGCGACGATGCCGATCACCAGCCACGGCGGGGGGGGGGGGGGGGGGGGGGGGGGGGGGGGGGGGGGGGGGGGG
>JBBDYP010000015.1:11520-47935 GCA_040900615.1 Solirubrobacterales bacterium
CCCCCCACCCCCACCCCCCCCCCCCCCCCCCCGCCGCGCGGCGCGCCGGCGGCGGGGGCGGGCCGGTGGACCGCGAAGGTCCTCGTGTCGACACCGAGCAGCGGTGGCGAAGGCGGATTCCCCTGGCCGGGCGAGCGGCTGAACACCACGAGTTCGCGCCCCGCCTGCGCCAGGCGCATCTTCAGGAGGAAGAGGAGGAAGGGGTCGCGGCGATCCTCGAGCTGGGGCAGGTCGACGCAGACGGCGCGCCCCCCGACCGTGTCGAGCGCGTGGATGAACGGCTCCTTGCCGTTGCCGTCGTAGAGCGTGTAGGCCCAGCGTCCGTCGGCGCTGCTGGTGCGGGTGATCGGCAGCCCCTGCATCCGCTCGTCCGGCTCGTCGGGGTCGACGATCGGTTTCGGAAGGAGCCGCCAGCTTGCGGTGTCGAGGGCGCGGACCTCGTAGCCGGCTGGTCGGCCGGGGGGATGGAGGTTGTGGATCAGGTAGATGGTCGATCCGTCGGGCGATATCGCGTCGAAGCTGAAGTCGCCATCGAGGTCCACCCGGGTGACGGCGCCGGGGGGTCGGCGCTGTCCGGCCCGGCGCGGGTGCCTGAGGTGGAGATCGGTATCGAGGACCGCGAACCTCGTCGCCTTCGGCGGGAAGGCCCGCGGGAGCTGGGTCAGGACGAGCGTCCTGCCGTCGGCGGAGAGCCCGCCGGCGCTGCGGTCATATGCCACCGCCGGCACGTAGTAGCCGCCCGGCAGGTACCACCAGCGGCCGACCCGTCCCCCCTTGAGATCGATCCGCGCGACGACCGTGACCCTGTGACGCCGGCCGGGAGAGAGGGCGACATAGCGATACTGGGAGCCGCTGAGGGTGACTCCGCTTGCCGACGCCGTGATCGAGGCGCCATCGGCCGCGGCGCCGGGAGCGGCGACCGCACAGCCGGCAAGGGCAAGCAACACGATCGGCAGCGCTCTCTTCACCATCACTCCTCCTCAACGGGGTTACACATTGAGTACGGATCAGGAGGCGCTGGAGGTCCCGCGCTGATGTGTCATGCCGGGCGGCGCCCTGCGTAGACTCGATCTGGTGACCCGCCAGCAGCGCCTGACGCTGATCGCGACGATCCTCGGCTCGACCGTCGTCTTCCTCGACTCGACCGTTGTCAACGTGGCGCTGCCGGCGATCAGCGACAACCTCGACGCCGGGCTGGCCGGGCAGCAGTGGGTGGTCGAGGCCTACATGCTGACCCTGGTCGCGCTGC
The DNA here is from genome assembly GCA_040900615.1 of Solirubrobacterales bacterium. Taxonomy (GTDB): domain Bacteria; phylum Actinomycetota; class Thermoleophilia; order Solirubrobacterales; family 70-9; genus VAYN01. The sequence continues at coordinate 12,770 of JBBDYP010000015.1, forward strand.
TGCTGGTCGGCGGCTCGCTGGGCGATCAGTTCGGGCGGCGGCGGATATTTGTGGTCGGCCTGGTCGCCTTCGGAGTGACCTCGGCGCTCTGCGCGGTGGCACCCTCGGTGGAGCTGCTGATCGCCGCCCGCGCCCTGCAGGGGATCGCCGGCGCGCTGCTGGTGCCGGGCTCGCTGGCGATCGTCGCCGCCACCTTCGAGGGCGAGGCGCGGGGCAGGGCGGTCGGGACCTGGACCGCGTGGACCGGGATCGCGACCGTGATCGGGCCGGCCGGCGGCGGCGCCCTGATCGGGCTGACCTCCTGGCGGTCGATCTTCTGGGTCAACATCCCGCTGATCGCGGTGACCGTGGCGCTGACCATGCACTCGGTGAGGGAGAGCCGCGACCCCGACGCCTTCCGCGGCATCGACTGGCTCGGGATCGGGCTCTCCGCCGCCGGTCTCGGCGGCCCGGTCTTCGCCCTGATCGAGCAGCCCACGCACGGCTGGAGCGATCCGCTGGTCTGGGTGCCGCTCGTCGCCGGCGTCGCCTGCTTCGCCCTCTTCGTCCTGCACGAGCTGCGCGCCCGCCACCCGATGCTGGAGCTGGCCCTGTTCCGCATCCGCAACTTCTGGGTCGCCAACGTGACCACCCTCTCCGCCTATGCGGGGTTGATCGGCGGCCTCTTCTTCGTCGGCCTCTTCCTGCAGCAGGTCGCCGGCTACTCGCCAGTCGAGGCGGGCCTGGCGACGACCCCGATCTCGGTGATCCTCTTCGTCCTCTCGCCGCGCTGGGGCAAGCTCGCTTCCGGGACCGGTCCGCGGCTGCCGATGACCGCCGGCCCGATCGTCGGCGGCCTCGGTCTGCTGCTCCTGCTCCGCGTCGGCTCGGGTGCCGACTACCTGACCGAGGTGCTGCCGGCGATCCTCGTCTTCGGCCTCGGCCTCTCGGCCACGGTGGCGCCCCTCACCGCGACCGTCCTCGACTCGGTCGACGAGCGTCACGTCGGGATCGCCTCGGGCATCAACAACGGCGTCTCCCGGGTCGCCGGCCTGCTTGCCATCGCCGTTCTCGGTGCCGTGATCTCGGCCCATTTCGGCTCGGCGCTGGACGACAACCTCGGCGCTCGGCCGCTCGGGCCGGCTGCGGCCGGCGCCGTCTCGCGGGCGAAGGAGAAGCCGCTGGCGGTGCCCTCGACGCGACGTCTGGCGCCGCCGCAGGCGGCGCGGGTGCACGCCGCCGCCGCCGACGCCTCGACCACCGCCTTCCATCTCGGCATCGGCATCGCCGGCCTGCTGATGATCCTCGGCGGGGCCGTCTCCGGCTTCGGGATCGAGAACCCGAGGCGCCGCGTCGAGGCGGTGCCGACGCGCGGCACCGCCGCCGCGGGCGAGTGCGGCCACGGCGCCGACGCCGACAGCGCCGAGGAGGGTGCGGCGCTTCGCCCGGGCAGCGAGGCACCGGCGCCCGAGCCCGCGTAGGGAGTCCTCCTGCCCTAGGCTGCCGACCCGTGTCCCGCCCGATCATCTTCTCCGGCATCCAGCCGACCGGCCGCAAGCACCTCGGCAACTTCATCGGCGCCATCCGCCAGTACGTCGAGGGGCAGGAGCGCGGTGAGCCGGCGATCTTCTGCATCGTCGACCTGCACGCGATCTCGGTCGCCTACGACCCGGTCGAGCTGCGCGAGCGCCTCTACGACACGACCGCGATCCTGCTCGCCGCCGGCCTCGACCCGGACCGCTGCATTCTCATGCGCCAGTCCGATGTCCGCGAGCACACCGAGCTGACCTGGCTGCTCTCCGCCGTCACCTCCCACGGCGACCTCAACCGCATGCACCAATTCAAGGACAAGTCCGCTCGCCAGCGCGAGCTGGTCTCCGCCGCGCTCTTCTTCTACCCGGTGCTGATGGCTGCCGACGTGCTCGCCTACCGCGCGACGGAGGTCCCGGTCGGCCACGACCAGCTCCAGCACGTCGAGCTGATGCGCGAGATCGCCCGCCGCTTCAACGAGCGCTTCGGCGAGACGCTGGTCGTCCCCGAGCACCGCATCCCGGAGGTCGGCGCCCGGATCATGGACCTGCAGGAGCCGGAGCGGAAGATGTCGACCACCGGCGCCACCGAGGCCGGGACCGTCTACGTGCTCGACGAGCCCGACGCGATCCGCAAGAAGTTCGGCAGCGCCGTCACCGACTCCGGCCGTGAGGTGCTCCGCGGCGAGGACAAGCCCGGTATCACCAACCTGATCGACATCCTCGCTGTGGCGCGCGACGTCGACCAGGCTGAGATCGAGCGCGATTTCGTCGGCGCCGGCTACGGCGACTTCAAGCAGGCGGTCGCCGAGGCGGTCGTCGAGCTGCTCGCTCCGGTCCGCGAGCGCTTCGCCGAGCTGCGCCCCGACGAGGCGGCGCTGGAGGCGGCGCTCGCCGAGGGAGCCGAGAAGGCGCGCGAGATCGCCGCCGGCACGCTGGCCGAGGTGCGCGACCGCATGGGCATCGGCCCGGGATAATCCGCCGGCTGCTCCGCTCCGCGTCCGCTGCCGTCGGGCGGATGCGATTTAGTCTCTGCAGATGACCGTCGCGGATCTAGACCTCGATCTCGACCTCGACATCTTCGCCGGGCCGTTCGACCTGCTGATGGCGGTGGTCCTGCGCGAGGAGGTGAGCCTGCTCGACCTGCAGCTGGGAGAGGTGGTCGTCGCCTACGTCGAGCACCTCGAGCGCGAGGGGGAGCTGGAGCTGGAGGTGGCGACCGAGTTCCTGGTCCTGATCGCGGCCCTGCTGGAGCTGAAGTCGCGGCTGATGCTTCCTGGTCCCGAGGACGAGCTGGACGATCTCAGCCCCGAGGAGGCGATCGAGGAGCTGCTGGCGCGGATGCTCGAGTACCGCCGCTACCGCGACGCCTCGGCGGTGCTGGCGGACCGTTTCGAGAGCCAGCGCGGCTATCTCTACCGCTCGGCGCCGCTGCCGGCGCAGCTGCGCCGCGTCGCCGTCGAGGCCGCCACCGCCGTCTACGACCCCGAGCGGCTCGGCGCCGCGCTCGGCGACCTCCTGACCGAGCCGCCCGACGTCGACATCAGCCACATCCGCCCGACCGTCTCCCTGGAGCGCCGCCTGCGCGCCTTGCGCGACGTCCTCCGCCGCCGCAGCAGCTTCGACTTCGACGAGGAGTTCGGTGGCGAAGATCGCCTCACTCAGGCGGTCACCGTCTTCGGCCTGCTCGAGCTCTACCGCAAGGGCGAGATCACCTGGGAGCAGTCGGAGCCGTTCGGCCCGATCAAGGTGCGCAAGGTGGCTCCGGCATGAGCGACCTCGCGCGCAGCGTCGAGGCGCTGCTCTTCCTCTCGTCCCAGCCGGTCGCCGTCGCCGACCTGGCACGGGCGACCGAGGCGACCGAGGGCCAGATCGGCGAGGCGATCGAGCTGCTGCGCGAGGATCTCGCCGAGGGCAAGCGCGGGATCGTCCTGCGTGAGCTCGGCGGCGGCTTCGCCCTCGCCAGCGACCCGGCCAGCGAGGAAGCGGCGCGGCGTTTGCTGGCGAACCCGCGGACGCCGCCGCTGACCCAGGCCCAGGCCGAGACGCTGGCGATCGTCGCCTACCTGCAACCGGTCTCGCGGCCGGAGATCGCCCGCATCCGCGGCGTCACCTCGGAGTCGGCGGTGCAGACGCTGGCCGAGCGCGGCCTGATCGAAGAGTCGGGCCGCTCGCAGTTCGGCGCCGCGATCTTCAAGACCTCGGACCTGTTCGAGCGTCTGTTCGGCCTCTCCGGGCTCGACCAGCTCCCCGACCCCTCGCGCTTCGACCCCAGTCCCGAGGACGAGCGCGAGCTGCGCGAGCGCCTGCTGAAGGCGGGGGAACAGCGGGCCGAGTGAGCGAGGAGCCCGTCCCGGTGGGGGTTCCACTTAACTTTTCCCGAAGACAGTTGGCGACTGTCCGCGGGCCGCTGGGCGGAAAAAGTACAAGACGTTCCACCCCCACCGGGACGGGCTCCTCGTGAGGCTCGCGAAGTTCCTCGCGCACGGGGGCGTCGCTTCGCGGCGAGCTGCAGAGAAGATCATTGCCTCCGGCCGCGTCACCGTTCGGGGCGAGGTCGTCACCGATCCCGCCCGCGACGTCGACGAGGGCGACGACGTTCGCGTCGACGGCAGCCCGGTCGGCGCCGAGGCGCACGAGGTCTGGGCCGTGAACAAGCCCGCCGGGGTCGTCTCGACCGCGCGCGAGCCGGGGGAGAGGACGGCGGTGGTCGGGCTGGTCGACTCGGCTGCCCGGCTCTATCCCGTCGGCCGTCTCGACGCCGACTCGACCGGCCTGCTGCTGCTGACCAACGACGGCGCCCTGGCAAACCGCCTCACCCACCCCCGCTACGGCGTCGCCAAGACCTACCGGGCGCGGCTGGGAAAGCCGGTCAGCGAGCGCGACGTCGAGCGGCTGCGGCGCGGGGTCGAGCTCGAGGACGGCCCGACCGCGCCGGCCGAGGTGACGAGGGTCGGCGAGCGCGAGATCGAGATCGTCCTGCGCGAAGGCCGCAACCGCCAGGTCCGCCGCATGGTCGAGGCGGTGGACAACCGGGTGGTGGCGCTGCGCCGGATCGGCTTCGGCTCGCTGCGCCTCGGCCGCCTCGCCGAGGGCGGCGCCCGCCGGCTGACCGATCAAGAGATTGCTCGCCTCTGGGAGGCTTCGGGGCCCACCTGAGCTCCGAGCCGGCGGCAGATCGCGTCGACGATCGCCGCCGCTTCGGTTTCGGCCTGCCTTCGGGTCACCCGAAGCGTCGAGAAGCCGACGCGTAGGAGTTCACGGTCCCGCCATCGGTCCCGCTCGAAGGCGACCTCGGTGGCGTGGAAATCGCGGCTGTCCGCCTCGAGGACGAAGCGCTGCTCGGGCCATAGGAAGTCCACCTCGATGCGGTCGTCCACGAGCTCGACCAGCGCGTTGCAGCGAGGCATCGGCAGCCCTCGCCGGGTCAGCAGCGGCAGGACCTTCGCCTCGAGCGGGCTCTTCAGGCGCTGCTTCGCCGCTACCGGCGCCGCCGGCTTCCAAGCCTCGATGAGGGCGCGCAGAGTGCCTATTCCGCGTCGCCCGCCGGGCCGAGCCGCCGCCTCGACCGCAGCTATGTCCAGCAGCCGTGCGGCCGCGGCCCGCTCGAACGCGCTGCGCAGCGAGCGCAGGCCGACGACACCCGCGAAATCGACGAGGGTCCGCGCCGGGCTCGTGCAGGGGATGCCGTCAACCATGCCCGTCTCTCCCCGCCGTGGCGGTCGCACCGCGTGTGCGCGGATTCCGTCGATCTTGCGTCCCCGCTGTTCCGGGGCGATCACGTCGATCACAGCCGGCGCCCGGTCCAGTAGCCCCAGCAGGGCGGCGGCGGAGCGATGGGACACGACCGTCCCGTCGCCGCAGGCGAGAGTCGCAGCCATCATCCGCCCCCGTTCGCCGATGCGGGGATGGCCGAGCGCGTAGACGCCGCGGAAGATGCGATGGAGCCGTCCCGTCCCGACCGCTCGGTCGACGGCATCGTCGCTCAGGCCGGTCCGCAGCAGCTGTTCGCGCGAGATGACCCCGTGTTGCGCGGCTGCGACACCTGCCACGCGACGCCACGCTCCGTCGCTCGCCCCTGCACTGTTCGTTATCCGCGCTATCCGCGGAAAAGGAACAGCGCGAGCAGACTCTCCCCCAATACGGCCGGTCGCCGCGGCGCCGCTCTGGAAAGATGCGGAGCCGTGAGTCTGGAGAAAGGGATCAACCAGCCGCCGCAGCGCCTCTTCGCCGCCCGTGGCGCCGCCCAGGCGGAGGCCAACGAGTCGGAGGCGATCCTCAGCGCCACCGAGGAGCTGATGCGGGCACTGATCGAGCGCAACGGCCTCGAGCCCGAGGACATGGTCAGCTGCCTCTTCACCACCACAGATGACCTCGACGCCGAGTTCCCGGCTGTCGCCGCGCGCCGCCTCGGGCTCGACGCGGTGCCGCTGCTCTGCTGCCGCGAGATCCCGGTCCCCGGCTCGATGCCGCGGGTGATCCGGGTGATGCTCCACTTCTACGCGCCCGAGGGCCACGCACCCGCCCACGCGTACATCGGCGAGGCGCAGAAGCTGCGCGCCGATCTCGAAGCTGCCCAGTAAGAGCCTGTCCACGGCACGTGCGTCAGAATTGACGGACGATGACCGTCACCTTCGCCGAGAAGCTCGCCCGGATGCCGGGCTACCAGGCCGGCGTGCCGACCGGGCAGGCGCCTGAGGCGATCGCCGCCGGGGGCATCGCCCAGCTCGCCTCCAACGAGTCGCCGTTCCCGCCGCACCCGAAGGTCGTCGAGGCGATCGAGCGGGCGGCCGGGGCGATGCACCGCTACCCGGACCCCGACGCAACCCTGCTGCGACGCCGGATCGCCGAGCGCTTCGAGGTCGAGCCCGGCCACGTTGCGGTCGGCAACGGCTCCTGCGAGATCCTCCTCGCCGCCGCCGAGGCGCTCTGCGAGCCCGGCGCCGAGATCCTCTTCTCCTGGCCCGCGTTCTCGATGTACCCGTACCTGTCGGCGCTGACCGGCGCCCGCGAGATCCGGGTGCCGCTGGACGGGAACGACACCCACGACCTCGACGCGATGGTGGCCGAGACCACCGCGGCGACGCAGCTGCTGCTCGTCTGCAACCCGAACAATCCGACCGGTACTCACCGAACGGCCGCTGAGATCGCCGAGTTCTGCGAGCGGATCCCGCCGCATGTGACGATCGCGCTCGACGAGGCTTACGTCGAGTTCCAGACCGACGACGACCCCGACGCCACCGTCGACCTGCTCGACGACTTCCCCAACCTGGTCGTCCTGCGCACGTTCAGCAAGTGCTACGGCCTGGCCGGCCTGCGGGTCGGCTACGCGATCGGCTCCACCAGCTTCCGCGCTGCCGTCGACGCCGTGCGTCAGCCCTTCAGCGTCAACGCGCTCGCGCAGGCCGCCGGCGCGGAGGCGATCCTGCACCAGGACGACGTCCTCTCCCGGGTCGAGAGCGCGGTCGCCGAGCGGCTGCGGGTCGAGGAGGCGCTGGGGGAGATGGGGCTGGACACGTCCGACACGCAGGCGAACTTCTCCTGGATCGACCTCGGCGAGGCCGAGGAGGCCGAGGTGGTCGCCGGCCTCGCCGCGCGCCAGATCGCCGTACGGCCGGGCACCCCCCTCGGCGACCCCGGTCACATCCGGGTCTCCTACGGCACGCCGGAGGAGAACGACCGCTTCCTCACCGGCCTGTCGGAATTGCTCGACTAATCGCGCCGCCCGTGCTACAAAGTCAGTCGAGGTGTTGAACGCAGCCACATCCGCGAACGGCCCCAGCGCGCCCGGCGCCGTCGTTGCCCCTGGCTACCTCAGCACCTATTGGTATTGGCGATTTAGCTAGGCGTCCGGCCTGGCGGCGTTCGCCGCTCCAAGACTCTCGGCCCGGGCGCCGATCTGCGTGAGCGTGAGCCGCTGCCCGCGGCGATTTGGCAGCGAGCGACCAGAAAGTACGATTTCGGTGGTTTGGAGAAAGGCGAAGGCAAAATGATCATTGGGATGCAGGAGGGCGCCAAACGAGACGGGGTGCGAGACCAGCGAATCGCGAAAGTGGTCGAGCTGGCCCCCCCGGAAACGCTGCTGGAGGAACTTCCGCTGGGTCCGGAGCGGGCCAAGGCGGTGGTCAAAGCGCGCGAAGAAATCGTCGACGTGCTCCACGGCAGGGACTCGCGCCTGCTGGTCGTGGTCGGTCCGTGCAGCGTCCACGACCCCAAAGCCGCGCTCGAGTACGCGACCCGGCTGAGCGCGACGGCGAAGGAGCTGAGCGACAAGCTGCTGATCGTGATGCGGGTGTACTTCGAGAAGCCGCGGACGACGACCGGCTGGAAGGGCCTGATCAACGACCCGCATCTGGACGGGTCCGGGGACGTCAATGCGGGTCTGCGGATGGCCCGCAAGCTGCTGCTGGAGGTGGTCCACCTCGGCCTGCCGGTCGGCTGCGAGTTCCTCGACCCGATCACGCCGCAGTACATCTCCGACACGGTCGCCTGGGGGGCGATCGGGGCGCGCACGGCCGAGAGCCAGACCCATCGCCAGCTCGGCTCGGGCCTCTCGATGCCGATCGGCTTCAAGAACCGGACCGACGGCAACGTCCAGGTCGCGGTCGACGCCGTTCGCGCCGCCGCCGCATCGCACGCGTTCGCCGGGATCGACGACGCCGGCATGCCGGCGATCCTCCACACCACCGGCAACCCCGACTGCCACATCATCCTCCGCGGCGGCCACGGGATGCCGAACTACCACGTGCCCGAGGTCGAGGACGCGCTGGTGACGCTGGGCGTCGCCGGCCTGCCCGAGCGGCTGGTGATCGACGCCTCCCACGACAACAGCGGCAAGGACCCCGAAAAGCAGTTCTTCGCCGCCGGCGAAATCGCCGACCAGATCGCCGACGGCAACAAGGCGATCGTCGGGGTGATGCTGGAGTCCTTCCTGGTCGAGGGGCGCCAGGACCTGGTGCCGGGGGAGAAGCTGACCTACGGCCAGTCGGTCACCGACGCCTGCCTCGATTGGGAGGACACCGTGTCGGCGCTGGACCGGCTCGCCTCGGCGGTCGAGGCCCGGCGCAGTTGACGAAAGTCGCCGTTCTCGGGGTGGGCCTGATCGGCGGCTCGATCGGGCTCGCCGCGCGGCGGCGGCTGGACGCCGAGGTGATTGGTCACAGCCGTAGTCCGGCGACCGTCGAGCGGGCGGTCGAGATGGGCGTGCTCGACCGCGGCGCCGGCTCGGTCGCCGAGGCCTGCGAGGGGGCCGACCTGGTGTTCTGCGCAGGGCCGGTGGCGGCACTGCCGGCACAGGTGCGTGAGGCGCTGGAGGCCAGTGGCCCCGACGCCGTGGTCACTGACGTCGGCTCGACCAAGGGCGAGCTGGTCAACGCCGTCGGGGACGACGAGCGCTTCATCGGCGGCCACCCGCTGGCGGGGGCGGAGACGGCCGGCGTCGACAACGCCCGCGAGGACCTCTTCGAGGGCGCCCGCTGGTACCTGACCCCGACAGATCGCTCCAGCGGTCTGCTCTACGACCGCCTGCAGCGGGCCGTGACCGGGATGGGAGGGCGCCCGCAGGCGATCGACGCCGCAGCCCACGATCGGCTGATGGCGACCGTCAGCCATCTCCCGCACGTCCTCGCCGACGTCCTCGTCGCCGAGGCGGCAGCGGAGCTGAGCAGGGATTCCGAGCGCGTGCCCGAGGTCGGGCCAAGCTTTCGCGACATGACCCGGGTGGCCGGTTCCAACCCGGAGATCTGGGCGGACATCTTTGCCGGCAATCGCGACGCCGTAGCCGATTCGGTTGAGTCGGTCGTGCGCCGCCTCGAGCAGGCCGCGAAGCTGATCCGTGGCGGCGACCGCGAGGCGCTCGGCGCCTGGCATGCGGCCGCGGGTGAGGATCGCCGGCGGCTGCTGGAGCCCCCGGGCGACGCCGGGCCGCTGCGCGAGCTGCGGATCGTCGTCGCCAACCGGCCAGGGACGATCGCCGAGCTGGCACTGAGCCTCGGCGAGGCCGGGGTCAACATCGAGGACATGGCCCTGCACCCGGCGCCCGACATGAGCTCCGGTGCGGTCTCGCTCTGGGTCGCCGGCGACGAGCAGGCCGAGCGGGCGGCGGCGCGGGTTCGCAGGCTCGGCCACGGCGTCAGCGTGCTCGGCAGCGACGAGTAGGGTCGCGGCCGTGACCCGCTTCGACCCCGCCGGCCCGCTGCGCGGCTCCCTGCGCCCGCCCTCGGACAAGTCGATCTCCCACCGGGCGGCGCTGATCGCCGCGATGGGAGAGGGGGAGACCGCGATCGAGGGCTACCTCGACGCCGCCGACACCCGCTCCACCCTGGCCGCGGTCGAGGCCGTCGGGGCGCGCGTCGAGGGCGCCGGCGCCGGCCCTCTCGCAGCGGAGCTCCGCATCCACGGGGTCGGCCTGCGCGGCGCCGGCCCGGCGACGATCGACGTCGGCAACGCCGGCACCCTGTTGCGGCTGCTGCCGGGTTGGCTCGCCGGGCAGGAGGGGGAGAGCTGGATCCTCGACGGCGACGAGTCGATCCGGCGGCGCCCGGTCGACCGGATCGCCATCCCGCTGCGTCAGATGGGCGCCCATTTGAGCTGCCGCGAGGACCGGCTGCCGCCGCTGGAGATCGAGGGGGCGCAGCTGCACGGGATCGTCTACGAGATGCCGGTTGCGAGCGCCCAGGTCAAGTCCTGCCTGCTCTTCGCCGGGCTGCTGGCGGAGGGGGAGACCCGCGTCGTCGAGGGGCTGCCGAGCCGGGACCACAGCGAGCGGATGCTCGCCGCGGCCGGGGCGGAGGTCGAGCGTGACGGCGACGCCGTGGTGGTGCGCCCGGCGGACCGGCTGGAGCCGGTCGCGATCGCAGTCCCCGCCGACATCTCCTCGGCGGCGTTCTTCGTCGTCGCGGCGCTGCTGGTCGCCGGCAGCGACGTCGTCCTCGAGGAGATCGGGATCAACCCGACCCGCACCGGCCTGCTGACGATCCTCCGCCGCATGGGCGCCGAGATCGAGGTCGAGGAGCAGGGCGAGCGCGGGGGAGAGCCGACCGGGCGCCTGCGGGTGCGCCCGGCGCCGCTGCGGGCGACCGAGGTCGGCGGCGCCGATGTGCCGCTGGCGATCGACGAGCTGCCGCTCGTCGCCCTCGCCGCCTGCTTCGCCGAGGGCACGACGACGATCCGCGACGCCGCCGAGCTGCGGCGCAAGGAGTCCGACCGGATCGCCACCGTGACCGCCGCGCTGAACGCGCTCGGCGGCCGGGTCGAGGCGACCGAGGACGGGATGGTCGTCGAGGGGACCGGCGGGTTGCGCGGCGGCGCGATCGACTCCCACGGGGACCACCGCATCGCGATGCTGGGCGCCGTCGCCGGCCTCGCCTCGCGCGAGGGCGTCGAGGTCGCCGGCATGGACGCGGCCGCCGTCAGCTATCCGGGCTTCGAGGCCGACCTCGCCTCGCTGGGCGGTTGACGCAGCCACTCAAATCGACGGACCTGGAGGTCATCAGGGAAGGCGACGGCCCGCCGGTCCTGTTCATCCACGGGAGCATCGTCGGCCCCGAGCTGTCCTGGCGGCGCCAGCGGCCGCTGGCCGAGCACTGGACGCTGATCCTCCCCAGCCGGCCGGGCTTCGGCGCCAGCCCGCCGCTCGAGCGCGGCGACTTCGAGCTCGAGGCGCCGCTGTTCGCCGATCTGCTCGGTGAGGGAGCGCATCTGGTCGGGCACTCCTACGGCGCCGTGATCGCGCTGCTGGTCGCGGCGCGGCGACCCGAGGCCGTGCGCTCCCTGACCGTGTCCGAGCCGGGAGCGCTGGGGCTGGCGGCGAGCGAGGAGGCGGAGGCGATGATCGCGCAGGGGGAGACCCTCTACGCGGCCCGCGACTCGCTGCCGCCGGAGGCGTTCCTGCGCATGTTCCGCGACGGCACCGGCTCCAGCCGGACGACCCCCGAAGAGCTGTCGGAGCAGATGCGGCGGGGGGCGGAGCTGGCGATGCGGGAGCGGCCGCCCTGGGAGGCCGAGATCCCGCTGGCGAAGCTGGCGGAAGCGAGCTTCCCGACCCTCGTGATCTCGGGCGGGCACTCCGCCGTGTTCGAGGCCGTCTGCGACGCTGTCGCCGGCGCGCTCGGAGCCGAGCGCGCCGTGATCGCGGGGAAGAACCACAGCATCCCCCGGACCGGCGCCGCCTACAACGAGCGGCTCCACCGCTTTCTACTGGCCGGCACGGAGCCGGCCGCCGAGCCGAAACGCGATTGAGGAGGCCGCATGGACTACGAGCAGATCAGCTACGAGCGCCGCGGGCCGGCGGCGGTGATCACGATCGAGCGCCCGGAGCGCATGAACGCGATCGGCGCCCAGGCGCACCGCGAGCTGGTCGACGCCTGGGCCCGCTTCAGGGAGGACGAGACCGCCCTGGTCGGGATCCTGACCGGCGCCGGCGATCGCGCCTTCTGCGCCGGCGGCCTCGAGTGGGCCTGCTGGTGCCATCTCGCGATCGCCGACGAGCACGCCAGCTTCGGCGTCACCTGCCGTCGCTGGAACATCGGCCTCGCCGACGGCGGCACCCAGCGCCTGCCGCGGATCGTCGGCTGGCGCCGGGCGATGGAGCTGATCGTCACCGGCCGCGTCATCGACGCCGCCGAGGCGCTCGAGATCGGCCTCGTCAACGAGGTCGTCCCCAGCGGCACCTGCCTCGACCGCGCCCTCGAGCTGGCGATGACGATCGCCGAGCTTCCGCAGCCGGCGATCCGCACCGACCTCGAGGCGGCCGAGCGCGGCTGGGGCCGCCCGCTCGAGGAGGGCCTGCGGATCGAGGCCGAGTGCTTCAACCGCCTCCTGGGCGAGCCGGAGATCATCGAGGGGCTGCGTCGGTTCAACGAGCGCGACCATCCGGATCGGGACCCGGCGGGGTCCGCTGCGACGCCGGGGCTGCGGCGGGACGGGTCCAGCTGAGGCTGCGCCGGCGGCGCCCGAGCCGCCGCATCCATACGCTGCTCCTATGGTGATCGCGATCGACGGCCCCGCCGGAGCCGGCAAGTCCTCCGTCGCGCGCGCCGTGGCGGCCGAGATCGGCTTCACCTACCTCGACTCCGGGGCGATGTACCGCTGCGTGGCGCTGGCCGCGACCGAGGACGGGGTCGACCTCGACGACGGCGAGGCACTGGGGCGGCTCGCCCGCGGCCTCGAGATCGGCCTCGACGGCGGCCCGGTCCGGCTCGGCGAGCGCGACGTCAGCGCCGCGATCCGCGAGCCCTCCGTCACCGCGGCCGCCTCGCGCGTCTCGGTGCACCCGGCCGTGCGCGAGGCGATGGTCGCCCGCCAGCGCCGCCTGATCGAGGCCGGCCGCTACGTCGCCGAGGGTCGCGACATCGGCACCGTGGTCAGCCCCGACGCCCCGCTGAAGGTCTTCCTCACCGCCTCCGACGAGGAGCGAGCGCGCCGCCGGGCGGCGGAGACCGGCGAGGACTTCGAGTCCGTGCTCGACGCCCAGCGCCGCCGCGATGCCCGTGACAGCGAGCGCGAGCACGGCGCCCTGCGCGCCGCCGAGGACGCGGTCGAGGTCGACACTTCATCGATGAGCTTGGAAGAGGTCGTCGGACGAATCGTTGGAATGGCGCGGCAGCGGGGGCTGGCATGAGCGGCGGTTTGGCATGAGGAGCTCCTCGGTGCCGACGGTCGCCGTCGTCGGCTTTCCCAACGTCGGCAAGAGCACTCTCGTCAACCGCCTGGTCGGTGGCAGCGAGGCCGTGACCGCGGCCGAGCCGGGGGTGACCCGGGACCGCAAGCGCCTCGCCTGCGAATGGAACGGACTCGCCTTCGAGCTCGTCGACACCGGCGGTATCGACATCGGGGACGAAGCCGAGCTGGCCCGCGACGTGCAGAGCCAGGCGCGGCTGGCGATCGCCGAGGCCGACGTGGTGCTGATGGTGGTCGACGGCCGCGCCGGCCTGCGCGCTGGTGACGCGGACCTGGCGAAGACGCTGCGCGGCGGCGAGGTCCCGGTCCTGGTCGCGGTCAACAAAGCCGACCGTCCCAACGATTACGGCGTCACCGCCGAGTTCCACGGCCTCGGGCTCGGCGAGCCGCTGCCGGTCTCGGCCAGCCACGGCCTCGGCACCGGCGACCTGCTCGACGCGATCGTCGCCGCGCTCGGCGAGCGGCCGTCACGACCCTACGAGGACGAGGCCGTCCGCGTCGCCGTGATCGGCCGCCCCAACGTCGGCAAGTCCTCGCTCGTCAACGCCTTCCTCGGCTCCGACCGGGTGATCGTCTCCGACCGCGCCGGCACCACCCGCGACGCGATCGACACCGAGCTCGAGGTCGACGGGCGGCGGGTGATCCTGGTCGACACCGCCGGCCTGCGGCGGCGCGCCAAGGTCGCCGGGACGATCGACTACTACGCCCAGCTGCGCTCCGAACGCGCGGTCGACCGCGCCGACGTGGCGATCATCGTCTGCGACGCCTCCGAGGGGGTCACCGCCGAGGACCTGCGGGTCGCCGAGCTGGCGATGAAGGGGGGCTGCGCGAGCCTGCTCGTGCTCAACAAGTGGGACGTCACCGAGACCGACATCGACGACGCCCGCGCCCGGGTCGAGCGCAAGCTGCGCCTGCGGCCGGCCGTGATCACCTGCTCGGCCGCCCGCGGCCGCAACGTCCCGGCGCTGCTGCCGCGGGCGCTGCAGCTGGCCGACCGCGCCGGCGAACGCATCCCCACCCCGGAGCTGAACCGCTTCGTCGGCGCCGTGGTCGCCAAAACGCCGCCGCCGGCCCGCCGCGGCCGCCGGCTGCGCCTCTACTACGCGGCCCAGGTGGGGGAGCGGCCACCGCGGATCGCGATCCAGGTCAACGACCGCAAGCTGATCACCCGCGACTGGGCCTACCACCTGGAGAACCGCATGCGCGAGGCCTACGAGCTCGAGGGAGTGCCACTGGTGATCGACTTCGTGCCGCACTCGGGCCGGCGCCGCTAGGCTTCCGCCCATGCCAACTTCCAAGCCGCTCGCCGAGGGCGAGTACCTCTTCACTTCAGAGTCCGTAACCGAGGGTCACCCCGACAAGGTCGCCGACCAGATCTCCGACGGCGTCCTCGACGCGGTCATGGCCGAGGACCCGGAGGGCCGGGTCGCCTGCGAGACCCTGGTCAACACCGGGATGGCCGTCGTCTCCGGTGAGATCTCCACCGAGGTCCACCTCGACATTCCCGAGATCGTCCGCGAGACGATCCGCGGGATCGGCTACGACCACGGTGACTACGGCTACAACTGCGACCACATCTCCGTCCTCGTCGCGCTCGACAAGCAGTCGCCCGACATCGCCCAGGGGGTCGACGCCTCGCATGAGACGCGCGCCGGGGCTGGTTCCGACGATGAGCTGCTGGTGGCGGGCGCGGGCGACCAGGGGATGATGTTCGGCTACGCCAGCGAGGAGACCGAGGCGCTGATGCCGATGCCGATCCACATCGCCCACCGGCTCGCCGAGCGCCTCGCTGCCGTCCGCAAGGACGAGACGCTTCCCTACCTCGGCCCCGACGGCAAGACCCAGGTCACCGTCCGCTATGCCGACGGCCGCCCGGTCGCGGTCGAAAAGCTCCTGATCTCCACCCAGCACGCCGAGGGCGTCGACTCCCAGGAGACGATCAGACCCGACCTCTGGCAGCACGTGGTCGGCCCCGTGCTCGAGGCCGAGGTCCCCGGCCTCTACGACGAGGGCGAGCTGCGCGACGGCTTCCTCGTCAACCCGACCGGCAAATTCGTGATCGGCGGCCCGGTCGGCGACGCCGGCCTCACCGGTCGCAAGATCATCGTCGACACCTACGGCGGCATGGCCCGCCACGGCGGCGGCGCCTTCTCCGGCAAGGACCCGTCCAAGGTCGACCGCTCCGCCGCCTACGCGGCCCGCTACGTGGCCAAGAACGTCGTCGCCGCCGGCCTGGCCGAGCGCTGCGAGGTCCAGGTCGCCTACGCGATCGGGGTCGCCCACCCGGTCTCCCTGATGGTCGAGACCTTCGGCACCGGCAAGCTGCCCGACTCCCGCATCTCCCAGCTGGTCGAGGCCGAGTTCGACATGCGCCCCGGCGCCTTCCGCCGCTACCTCGACCTGCACCGCCCGATCTTCCAGAAGACCGCCGCCTACGGCCATTTCGGCCGCGACGACGCCGACTTCACCTGGGAGAGGACCGATCGCGCCGACGCCCTGCGCGACGCGGCGGGGCTCGAAACCGCCGCAGCGTAGCGCTCGACGGCGGGCGGGTAGGTCCGGGGCGGGGGAGAGGCCGCACCGTTCCCAGCATTTAGGCCCCTATGGGGGACCAAATGCTGGAATCGCGCAGCCGAGGGGCGTGGCGGCTGGCGCAGCGGCAGCATGGGGTGGTGGCGCGGGCGCAGCTGTTGGGGCTCGGCTTCGGCTCGAAGGCGATCAAGCATCGGGTCGCGACCGGACGGCTACATCCCGTGGCTACGGGCATCTACGCCGTCGGTCGCCCGCAGCTGACCGAACACGGTCGGTGGATGGTGGCGGTCCTGGCCTGCGGTGAGGGAGCGGCGCTGAGTCACCGAAGTGCCGCGGCGCTTTGGGGGATCGCCGCGGAGCGACCTGGACAAATCGACGTCAGCGTGCGGCGCCACTGTTACGTGCGACGGTCTGGGATCCGGGTGCACGCACGGCCGGCCCTGCCTGCGGCGGAAGTCACCACCCGGCACGGCATCCCCCTCACCAGGCCGGTCCAGACCTTCCTCGATATCGCCACCGAAATGCCCCGCAATCAACTCGAGCGGGCTGTGAACGAGGCGGACAAGCACGACCTCATCGATCCCGAGGCGCTGCGATCGGCGCTCGATTCCCACCCCGGCGAGCCCGGCGTCCGGCCTCTCCGCGACCTCCTCGACCGCCACACCTTCCGCCTCTCCGACTCCGACCTCGAGGTCCTCTTCCGCCCGATCGCCGCCGCGGCCGGTCTACCTCCTCCGCTGACCAAACAGATCGTCAACGGCTTCGAAGTCGACTTCCACTTTCCCGCCCTCGGGCTGGTGATTGAGACCGACGGCTGGCGCTACCACCGCACCCCGGCCCAGCAGACCCGCGCCGCCCTCCGCGACCAGACCCACACCGCCGCCGGACTCACGCCGCTGCGCTTCTCGCACTGGCAGGTCAAATACGAGGCCCACCACGTCAAGGCCGTGCTACGGAAGACCGCCGCGAACCTGGGAGGGATGCCGACCTACGAACTTGGCGGCTGCGCCTCGCCGAGACCGTGGGTGCCCGCTACATCGGCACCCGTCGCCTGGTCGACGGCGTGGACGACGTCGCCGGGGTCGGCGACGCCATTGAAGACGAAGTTGTAGTCGTCGCTGGCGGCGGTGTCGAAGTCGACGTCGCCGATCTGCATCAGCCGCTGGTAGACGGACTGGCGGTAGTTGACGTTCTGGACCCGCTCCAGACGCGTCTCCTGGATCTCCCTGGAGATGATCCCGCGCTTGATGTTGAGCCGCCGGTTGGTGATCGTGTAGGTCGTCGCGACTCGCTTGACGAAGCCGATCAGCACGGTCAGGGCGATGATCACGAGGACGATCAGGAAGATCGTCGCGTTGCCGGTGCCGAAGAGCTTCGCGATCACGCCGATGACTACGGCGATGACGATCCCTTTGAGGTAGAAGCCGAGGATTGCCCGCCAGGACGGGTGACCCTCGAAGATCACCTGCTCCCCGGGGCTGAGATTGAGATTCACGGGCGCCAGCATATGGCTTCGGCCGGGCGCTCGCCAGAGTCCGGGGGCTGGTCGTCCCCTGTCGCGCATACCCTCGCCCGATGGCCATCCTTCGAGTCGAGCCGCTGACCACTGCCCGCTCGCTGCGGGGCCCATTCGACTACCGCCAGCCGGAGACGATGGACCGCCTCGAGGTCGGCAGCGTGGTCCGGGTGCCGTTCGGGCCGCGGCGAATCCTCGGCGTCGTCGTCGAGCTGGCCGAGGCCTCCGAGCTGCCGCCGGAGCGGCTCGCCGAGCCGATCGAGGCGCTCGAGGCCGGCGCCACGCCGGAGCTGGTCGAGCTCGGTCTCTGGGTCGCCCGCGAGTACTGCTCGACGCCGTCGCGGGGCCTGCAGCTGGTGCTGCCGCCGGGAACCGGGACCGGGGGGCGAACCGTCCGCTCCAAGGTCGAGCTGCGGGCGGAGATCCTGCCGGCGGGGGAGGCCGCCCTCAGCGGCGGCGAGCGGCTGGGCGTGAAGCAGCGGGCGGTGCTGGAGGCGCTGCGCGCGGGAGAGCTGTCGAGCGCGCAGCTGTCCGCCGCGGTCGGCTCCGACCGCCAGACGCTGCGGCGGCTGCAGCAGCGGGGACTGATCGCGACCCGCGACTCGCAACTGCGGCGCGCCCCCGACGCCCCCGGCCTCGCCGCCGCGGCCAAGCCCCCGCCCCTGCTCCCAGAGCAGCAGCGCGCCGTCGCCTCCATCGTCGCCGCCCTCGACGGCGGCCGATGGGCCGATACGTCGTCCATAGCGCGACATATCGGCCCATCGACGCCGGGGACCGGGCGGGAGATGCTGCTGCACGGGGTGACGGGGTCGGGGAAGACGGAGGTGTATCTGGCGGCGGTGGAGGCGGCGCTGGAGCGCGGCATGGGGGCGATCGTGCTCGTGCCGGAGATTGGGCTGGCGCCGCAGGCGGTGGCCCGCTTCCGCGCCCGGCTCGGCGACCGCATCGCGGTCCTGCACTCGGCCCTCTCCGCCGGCGAGCGCTACGACGAGTGGCGGCGGCTGCGCAGCGGCGAGGCGAGCGTCTGCGTCGGCCCCCGCTCCGCCGTATTCGCGCCGGTCCGGGACCTCGGCCTGATCGTCATCGACGAGGAGCACGACGCCTCCTACAAGCAGGAGGGCGACCCCACCTACGACGCCCGCACGGTCGCCCGCCGGCGAGCGGAGGATCGCGACGCCGTTCTGGTCGCCGGCACCGCGACGCCGCGGCCGGAGTCCTGGCTGGAGCTGCCGCGGATCGAGCTGCCGCGCCGGGTCGACGGCCGCCGCATGCCGCCCGTCAACCTGGTCGACATGCGCGACGCCGACCCCCGCTCGGGGCCGCTGCACCCCGACACCTGGGAGGCGCTGGAGGACGTCCGCCGGACCGGTGCCAAGGCGATCGTGATGATCAACCGCCGGGGCTTCGCCCCCTGGCTCACCTGCCGCTCCTGCGGGCACCACTGGAGCTGCCCCAACTGCGACGTCTCGCTGATCGTCCACCGCCACAGCGGCCGCCTCGTCTGCCATCACTGCGCCCACGCCGAGGCCGCGCCGCGGGCCTGCCCCGAGTGCGCCTCGACCACGCTCTCGCGCGCCGGCGCCGGGACCGAGCGGATCGAGTCCCTGCTGGCCGAGCGCCTGGCCCCGATGCCGGTCCTCCGGCTCGATTCCGACACCGCTTCGCAGCGCGGCGCCCACGCTCGCATCCTCGCCCGCTTCGGCGAGGCTCAGAGCGCGGTCCTCGTCGGCACCCAGATGGTCGCCAAGGGGCACGACTTCCCCGAGGTGACGCTGAGCGCGATCCTCGACGCCGACGCCACCCTTCGCTTCCCGGATTTTCGCGCCGAAGAGCGGACCTTCGCGATGGTCGCGCAGCTGGCCGGCCGCAGCGGTCGCGGCGAGGCCGGGGGGGAGGTCATCGTCCAGACCCTGGCGCCGGGCGCGTCGAGCATCGAGCACGCCGCCCGCCACGACTCCGCCGGCTTCCTCGCCGGCGAGCTGAAGCGCCGCGAGGCGCTGCGCTACCCGCCCTACTCGCATCTCGTCCGGATCGGATTTTCCTCCGAGCAGGAGGCGCGGCTGGAAACCGCCGCCACCGCCGTCGCGGCGGAGCTGCGCCAGGCGCTTCCCGCCGACTCGGACCTGCTCGGACCGGCGCCGATGTTCCGGGTCCGCAACCGCTACCGCCGGCGCATCCTGATCAAGGCCTGCGACCGCGAGGGCGCCGTCGCGGCGGTGCGCGACGTGGTCGAGCGCCGGGCCGCCGACCGCTCCCTGCGCGAGGTCTCGATCGGCGTCGACGTCGACCCGCAGTAGCGCCGCTGCACGCCTCGGCGAGCGCTTTAGACTCAGAACGGATGAGCGATCAGGTCGACACCGACGCGGACCGCGACGAGCGCGAGCTCGAATCGGAGCTGCTCGAGCGCCGTGAGGCGGCGCTGGCCCACGTCGTCAAGTTCGGTGACCCGGTGCTGAAGAGCAAGGCGTCGCCGGTCGCCAGCTTCGGTCCCGAGCGGCGGGCCGAGGTCGAGCGGATGATCTCGATCATGCGCGACGGCATGGGCGTCGGTCTCGCCGCCACCCAGCTCGGCGTGCTGCGGCGGCTGCTCGTCTTCCAGGCCGGGTCCGACTGCGAACCGACCGCGCTCGTCAACCCCGTGATCGAGTGGCTCTCCGAGGAGGCGACGATCGCCGAGGAGGGCTGCCTCAGCCTGCCGCGGGTCTCGATGGACGTCGAGCGCTCACTGCACGCCAGGGTCAGCGGCAGCGACGCCGAGGGAGAGGCGATCGTGATCGAGGCATCGGGCCTTGAGGCCCGGGTCCTCCAGCACGAGATCGACCACCTCGACGGCGTCCTGATCCTCGACCGCACCACCCGCGAGCAGCGCAAGGGCGCGCTGCGGGCGCTGCGCGAGGGCGGCAGCTACAGCCCGCCGGCCGACCACGAAGACTCGGACGAAGGCGAGCTTCGCGAGCCGCGCACCGACGCGTGAGAACGGTCTACCTTGGCACCTCCGACTTCGCCGCCACCGTCCTGCGGCGGCTGGCGGACTCGCCGCACCGGCCGGCGCTGGTCGTAACCCCGCCCGACCGGCGGCAGGGGCGGGGACGGCACGAGCTGCCACCGCCGGCGGCCAAGGCGGCGGGTGAGCTCGGCATCGAGCTTCTCCAGGTCGAGGACGTGAACGGGGAGGGGGCTCTGGAGCGGATCCGGGCGGCCCGGCCCGAGGCGGTCGTCGTCTGCGCCTTCGGCCAGATCATCCGCGAGCCGCTGCTCTCCGAGTTCCCGATCCTCAACCTGCACCCGTCGCTGCTGCCGCGCTGGCGCGGCGCCGCGCCGATCGAGCGCGCGATCATGGCCGGTGATTCCAGCACCGGCGTCTGTGTCATGCGCCTCACCGAGGGGCTCGATTCCGGCCCGGTGGCGCTGCGCGAGGAGGTGCGCCTCGGCCCCGACCAAGACTTCGAGGCGCTCTCGGCGACCCTCGCCGCGCGCGGCGGCGAGCTCCTCGTCCGCGCCCTCGACCTGCAGGCAGCGGGGAAGCTGGAGTTCGCGGAGCAGGACGAGAGCGGCGCGACCTACGCGGAGAAGATCGATGCCGCCGAGCGGCGCCTCGATCCATGCCGCCCGGCGACCGAGCTGGCGGCCGCGGTGCGGGGCCTGACCCCACACATCGGCGCCTACCTGGAGACGGCCGGCGGCGAGCGGCTGGGGGTGAGGCGCGCCCGCGCGGTCGACGTCAGCGTCAAGACGGGCGAGGTGCGGGCCGAATGGGGCGTCCTGCTCGTCGGCTGTGCTCGCGGCGCCCTGCGCCTCGAGGTGGTCCAGTCGCCCGGCGGCAAGCCGATGCCGGTGGACGCCTACCTGCGGGGCCACCCGCTGCCGAAGCTTCCGTGATCTCCCCGGCGAGGGCGCTGGCCTTCGAGACGGTCCGGGCGACCTTCGAGGACGGCGCCTACACCGAGCGCGCCTTCCGCGCCGGCGCCGAGCGGCTCGGGATCGCCGGCCGCGAGCGGGCCCAGGCGCAGCGCCTCGCCTACGGCGCCGTGCAGCGCCGTGGCACCGCCGACGCCGCGATCGAGCGCCTCGCCGGCCGCTCCGTGCGACTGCTCGACCCGCCGGTGCTCGCCTCGCTGCGCCTCGGGCTCTACGAGCTGCTCTTCGCCGACGCCACCCCCGACCACGCCGCCGTCGACCAGGCGGTGGAGCTGGCCAAGGGCGCCGGGGCGGCCCACGCCTCCGGGCTCGTCAACGCGGTTCTGCGGCGGGCGACCCGCGAGCGGGCGGAGCTGACGGCTGCCCTGCTCGGCGACGACTCCACTCCGGAGGCGGCGGCCGTCGCCCACTCGGCGCCGGTCTGGCTGGTGCGGATGTGGTGGCGGGAGCTGGGCCCGGGCGTCGCCCGTTCCCTGCTCGCCGCCTGCAACGAGCCGGCCGAGGTCGCGATGCGCGTCAATCTCAGCCGCGGCGACCGCGAGTCCCAGCTGGCGCGGCTGCGCGAGGCCGGAGTCGACGTCCACGCCCCGGAAGCGGACTGGCCGCTGGCGGCGCCGGAGTCGATCGTGATCGAGGGCCGCACCGGCGAGTCGGTGCCCGCCGCGGTCCTGGCCGGCGAGCTCACCCCGCAGAGCCGGGGCTCTGCCGCCGTGGTCGAGGTTCTCGATCCGCGGGAGGGGGAGCACGTGCTCGACCTCTGCGCCGGGCCGGGGATCAAGACCGGTCAGGTCGCGGCGCGGATGGGTGACCGCGGCGAGGTGATCTCGGTCGAGCTCGATCCGGACCGCGCGGGCGAAGTGGCGGCGCAGGCGCAGCGCCTGGAGCTGCGAAGCGTCACCGTGATCGAGGCAAACGCGGTTGGGATCGAGATGCCGGCGGGCTTCGACCGCGTCCTGCTCGACGCTCCCTGCTCGGACCTCGGCGCTCTCGCCTCGCGCCCGGACGCCCGCTGGCGCAAGTCGCCGAAGCAGATCGAGCGTCTGGCCGACGTCCAGGAGCAGGCGCTTCGCAGCGCCGCCGGCGTCCTGCGCCCGGGCGGGACGCTGGTCTACGCCACCTGCACGATCTCCCGCCGCGAGAACGAGGACCGGATCGCGGCGCTGCTGACCGCCTCGCGGGCGGGGGAGGTTCCGCCGCTCCAGCTGGAGGACCTCGGCGCCCGCGCCCCGGGCCTCGCCTCCCCGGTCGAGCCGCGCTGCCTGCAGCTGCGACCGGATCGCGATCGCACGACCGGGTTCTTCATCAGCCGCCTGAAGAGGGATGATTAGCGGATGAGCAATTCGGCCAGCGGCGGACTGGGGGGCGGCAGCCCGCTGGGGCGCGCGCCCTGCCCCAATTGCGGTGAGCCCTGGCTGCGCCCGACGCAGCTCCCGGGCCGCTTGCGCTGCGTCAACTGCCTCAGTCGCTTCGAGCTCGTCTCCCAGTGCCCCAACTGCGGCGAACACCAGACGATCGCCCGCATGAGCCACACCGAGGACATGCAGTGCCAGGCCTGCGGCGCCTCGATGCTCCGGGTCGCCTGAGCGCATCCGGACATGGCTGGCTGTGTCCTCGGTCGGCCGGCTGCGGGTCACGCACGACAAGTGCGCTCCCCTTGCCGGCCTCCCTGCGTCCTTGCCAGCCATGTCCGGATGCGCTCAGTAGGCTCACGCCATGAGCGAGCGGATGCGCGAGCTGATCCAGTCCCCCCGGGTCGCCCCCTCGATCCTCTCCGCCGACTTCGCGCGCCTCGGCTCGCGGGTGGCAGAGGTGATGGAGGCGGGGGCGCGGGTGATCCACGTCGACGTCATGGACGGTCACTTCGTCCCGCCGATCACGATCGGGCCGCTGGTGGCCGGCGCGATCGCCGATCAGGTCCACGAGGCGGGCGGCGTCCTCGACGTCCACATGATGATCGAGGCGCCCGAGCGCCAGATCACCGAGTTCGCCAAGGCCGGCGCCGACTCGATCACCTTCCACGAGGAGGCGACCCCGCACGCCCACCGCACCCTCGGCGCGATCCGCGAGCTCGGCTGTCTGGCCGGGATCGCGCTCAACCCCGGCACGCCGGTCGAGGCCGTCGCCGAGCTGCGCGGCCTCGCCGACGTCGTCCTCTGCATGACCGTCAACCCCGGCTGGGGCGGGCAGTCCTTCATCGCCAGCTCCCCGGGCAAGGTTGAACGTCTGCGGCCCCTGGTCGGCGAGGCGCGGATCGAGGTCGACGGCGGCGTCGACACCACCACTGCGGGCACCATAGCCGCAGCGGGGGCCTCCCTCCTCGTCGCCGGCTCCGCCGTCTTCGGCGCCGCCGACCCGGCGGCCGCCTATGGCGAGATCGCCGCAGCGGCCGGCGCAGCCTGACGAGGTCACGATGGGCGATGCGCCTCAGCTGCCCCGGGTCCCGATCGGGCGTCGCGGGCTGCGCGAGATCGCCGACCACCCCGGACTCGGCGGCGCCCGCGCCGCGCTACGCCGCCAGCTCCTCCAATTCCTCGAGCGGCTGACGATGCTGGTGGCGGCCGTCTGTGCCCTGCTGGTGGCAGGCACGATCGGATTCGCCATCACCGAAGGCACCTCGATCGGCTTCAGCCTCATCTGGGCCCTCGACACGGTCGCGACGGTCGGCTCGATCCCGGAGCCGACCGGGACCGCAGGCCAGATCGTCAAGGTGGCGCTGATCGTCCTCGGCGTGGGTACCCTCTTCTACGCTCTGGTCACCGTCACCGAGTTCTTCGTGTCCGGCCATCTCTCTGGCCTGCTCGAGGAGAGAAGGACCCTGAGGAAGATCGACTCGCTGAGCGACCACATCCTGATCTGCGGCTTCGGCCGGGTTGGCCGCCAGGCCGCCCGCGATCTCAGCGCGGCGGGGCGGCCTTTCGTCGTCATCGACACCAACCCGGAGCAGACCCGCGAGTTCGCTGAGGCGATTGGCGCTCCC
Source organism: Solirubrobacterales bacterium (assembly GCA_040900615.1). GTDB lineage: Bacteria > Actinomycetota > Thermoleophilia > Solirubrobacterales > 70-9 > VAYN01. Next base: position 36,900 of record JBBDYP010000015.1, read on the forward strand.
TTCATCGAGGGCTCCCCGTCTGACGACGAGACCCTGCGCACGGCCGGGATCATGCGTGCCAGTGGCGTCATGGCCTGCGTCGACTCCGACCCGGAGAACATCTTCATCACCCTGACCGCGCGCGAGATGCGGTCCGACATCACGATCGTCGCAAGGGCCAGCCTCGAGGACTCGGAGAAGAAGCTGCGGCGCGCCGGTGCCGACCGGATCGTCTCCCCCTACAAGGCCAGCGGCTCGGAGATGACCCGCTTCGCCCTGCATCCGCAGGTCAGTGGCGTGGTCGATGTCGCGCCCGAATACCGGATGGAGGAGATCGAGGTGATGCCCGGCTGCGAAGGCGTCGGCAAGACGCTGGAGGAGGTGCGCGGCTCCTCCGTGATCGTCGCCCTCCGTCATCCCGACGGCAGCGTTCAGCCCCAGCCCCCGGGCGAGGCGATGCTGGCCGGCGGTGACGTGCTGGTCGCGATGGGGGAGACGGGCGTTCTGGCCCGGCTGGAGAACCTGCTCGCCCCGGTCGCCGACTGAGCCTCAGCCCCTCGCGATCAGGGCACCGGTTATCTCCTGCCACCAGGCTTTGTCAACCGGGTCCAGGCCCTCGCGCTCGGCCCTGCGCTCGCACCAGCCCGCCAGCGCCCGTCGGCCGCCGACGGCGACGACGCCACCGCCGGTCACCGCGTAGCGGCCGTCGGCCAGCGCCACCATCGCGCCGACGCCGTCGCCGCGGCTGCGCAGGATCGCCAGCACCGGGATCCCGTCGACCTCGTTCAGCGCCCGCAGGTCGTCGCTCGGCCGCGCCGGTCGCACCGTGAAGACCTGGGAGGCGGCGCGGCGCGGCAGTGGCGGCGGGCTCGGTTTTCCCACCGGCCCGCGGGCCCAGAGATCGGTCAGCGCCTCGACCTCCTCGCGCAGGTGGCTGCGGACGAGGATGTGCAGCTCGTCTCCCTCGCGCAGCTCGGTCGATCCCCGCGGGGGGATCGCGCGCCCGTCGCGGACGATCACGTTGACCAGGGCCTCTCGCGGCAGCTGCAGCTCGCGCACCCGGTGGCCGGCGGCGGCCGCCCCGGGCGGCAGCCGGTAGGCGACCACATCGCCGCCCATGCGGCGGATACGGCCCGACTCCAGCAGGCGGCGCGGCAGCGCCGGTTCGTCGGTGGTGAGCCCGAGCCTGGCCGCCAGCGGCTCGAAGCTGGCCCCCTGCACCAGGGTCGAGCCGACGACGACGAAGAAGACGATCGCGAACAGCTCCTGGCCGCTGCCGACGCCGGCGACGACCGGGAAGGTCGCGAGCCAGATCGGCGTCGCCCCGCGCAGCCCGGCCCAGCCGAGCATCAGCCGCTCCCTCGCGCCCAGCGGCGCGAACGCGGTGGCGACGAAGGCCGCGACCGGCCGGGCGACGACGATCAGCACCGCCGCGAGCGCCAGCCCCTTGAGGGCGACGTCGTCGAGGCTGCCGGGGAAGACCAGCAGGCCGAGCAGGATGAAGAGGGAGATCTGGGCGACCCAGCCGAGCCCCTCGTGGAAGGCGACGACCGTGCGGCGGGCGGGGATGTTGGCCGAGCCGAGGGCCAGCGCGGTCAGGTAGACGGCCAGCAGGCCGGAGCCGTGCGCGACCTCGGCCAGGCCGAAGGCGAGGCCGGCGATCGCGATCGTCGCCACCGGGTAGATGCCGTCGCTCGGCAGCGCCACCCGGTTGAGGACCCCAGATGCCACCCGTCCCAGCGCCACGCCGATCGCCGTCCCCAGCGCCAGTTTCAGCGCCAGCAACCCGGCCATGTCGGCGAGCCCGTAGCCGGGCTCCTGGATCCATTCGATGAACCCGATCACCAGCAGCAGGGCGACGGGGTCGTTCATCCCCGACTCTCCCTCCAGCGAGCGGGCAAGGCGCTTCTCCAGCGTCGATCGGCGCAGCACGGCGAAGATCGCCGCCGAGTCGGTGGCCGCGATCGCGGCGCCGACGATCATCCCTTCCAGGGTGCTGAGGTCGAAGATCAGCTTCGCCGCCATTCCGGCGACGACCGCCGTGATCGCGGTCCCGATCGTGGCCAGCGAGGCGGCGGTGCCCAGCACCGGGCGGATCTCCGACCAGCCTGCCGTCAGGCCGCCCTCGAAGAGGATCAGGACGAGGGCGATCGTCCCCAGCGTCCGCGCCAGCTCGGCATCGTCGAACTCGATGCCGCCGACCCCCTGCGAGCCGGCGAGCATGCCGAGGCCGAGGAACAGCAGCAGGCCCGGGACGCGCACGCGGTCGGCCAGCAAGGCGCCGGCGATGCCCGCGGCCAACAGGATGCCGGCTATCAGGATCAGCTCGGCATCGTGTCCGCCCATCCCCCGACCCTAATCAACCGTCAGACGTTCTCGTCGATCGCCGCCAGGCGTGCCTCGAGCTCCTCCGGCGAGCCCGCCTCGGGCACGTCCTCGGCCCGTTCGTGCGGGCGCCGGTAGACGAGGTAGAGCAGCCCGAAGAGAACGCCGGCGGTGAGCGCGAAGCCGACCTCGACGCGCCGGAACTCGTCGCCGACGATCGGGATGAAGTTCCAGGCGATGAAGAAGGTCGCGCAGCCGATCCAGCGGACGGCGGCGCGGCGCACCTGACCCTGGGCGAGGCAGGCCTGGTTGAGGGTGACCGAGCCAAGGTAGAGGCCCATCCCCAGGGTGACCAGGAGCAGGCCGGCCCGGTCGTAGGTGAACTTCTTGCTGAAGGCGATCTGCATCAGCTGCGGGCCGGCGATCAGGACGACGACCGCGGTGAAGGCCGCGAAGGCGGCGATTCCCATCAGCACCCCGCGGACCGAGCGGTGGAACTCGCGCTCGCTGTCGGGCTCGGTCGAGGTGTGGAGGCGGGTCAGGTGGGGGAGGATGCTGGTGGAGACCGCCTGGAACAGCTGCAGCGGCGCCCGCGCGAGCATCAGCACGTTGAAGATGAACCCCGCCGCCGCCGCGCCCTGGAGGCTGCGGGCGACCAGCGGCCCGGCGTTGAGGAATGCCTGTTCGCTGAACATGATCACCAGCACCGCGGCCGCGAACCCGCCGCCCTCTTTCATCGAGAAGTCGCCCTCGTCCGGCATCTCCTCCGCTCCGCGTCCGGGCATGCCGGGCGCAATACGGCGCTCCTTTTTCGCCCGGCGCATAAACGCCGCGGGGACGACCATCAGGCTCAGCGAGGGAGCCGCGACGATCCCGATTGCCACCCACGACTGCCCGCTGAGCAGGCTGACCGCGACCAGGACCGCGAAGAGGGTGCGGAAGACCGACTCGGAGAGGATCAGCGCGGTGAAGAGGCCGAACCGGCGCTGCCCGGCGAGGAAGCCGCGGGCGAAGTAGCTGGCGGCGTAGAACAGGACCGCTCCGAAGAAGACCCAGTAGAGCGTTTCGTTGCCTTCCAACAGGTCGTCCTGGATCGGCCCCCGCAGAGCCAGGGCCGCCACCGCGAAGGCGGCGGCGAGGCCGAGCTGGATCGTCGATGCCACCCGCATCGGCTGCCCGATCGCTTCGTCGCGCTCCAGCCGCTCGGAGATGTGGCGGGAGAGCAGCTGTTCGACCGGCCGGTAGAGGGTGGAGATGGTGATGAAGACCGCCGACCAGAGCACCGTGATCTGCCCGTAGTCGGGCTTGGAGAGGACGTGCGAGGCGATCAGGAAGTAGGCGTAGGTGATGACGCCGGTGAGGCCGACGCCGATCGCGAGGAAGCTCGCGGTCCTGCCGTACTCGGCCGACGCCGAGCCGCGCTTGCCGCTCTCGCCGCCCTCCATCAGTCGCCTGGCTCGCGAGGCTCGCCTGGGGCGCCCGGCTCGTAGTGGGAGGGCTCGACTCCCAGCGCCAGCTCGACCCGGCGCACCCGCTCGAAGACCCGCTGCGTCATCACCCGCTGCCCGGCCAGGAGGTCGCCGATGACGCCGAGGGCGAACAGCTGCACGGCGGCGATGAACAGCACCGCGCCGAGGATCAGCGACTGGATGTGGCCGGTGCTGTCGCCGTTGAAGATCCAGTCGACCAGGAACGGCATCCATGCCGCCAGCGCCAGCGCCAGCACCACCAACCCCGCGGTGGCGAAGGCGCGCAGCGGCTCGTAGCGGGCGTAGATCCGCAGGATCGCCGGGCCGTTGCGGCGCACGTAGGCGCCGGTCGAGTCGGCCAGGCGCGACTCGCGCGTCTGCGGGTTGGTCCCGATCGTGACCTGGTCGACGGCGATCAGCATCTTGCCGGCCTGGATCAGGCTCTCCAGGGTGTAGGTGAAGTTGTCGACGACCAGCAGCTGCAGCGCCGCCTCGCGGTTGTAGGCGCGGAAGCCCGAGGTGGTGTCGGTGATCTCGGTGCCCGAGAGGCGCCGCACGACCCAGCTGCCGAGCCGCTGCAGACCTTTCTTGGGACCGGAGAAGTGCTCGATCTGGGAGACCTGGCGGTCGCCGACGACCATGTCGGCCTCGCCGGCGAGGATCGGCGCCACCAGCTTGGCGACGTCGGCGCCGCGGTACTGGTTGTCGGCGTCGGTGTTGACGACGATGTCGGCGCCGAGCTTGAGGCAGGCGTCGAGACCGGCCTGGAAGCCGGCGGCGAGGCCCTTGTTGTTGGTCAGCCGGACGACGTGGTCGACGCCGCACTCCCGCGCGACCGCGACCGTGCGATCGGTGGAGCCGTCGTCGATGACCAGCAGCTCGACCTCGTCGATCCCCTCCAGCTCGCGCGGCAGCTCGGCGATCGTCGCCGGCAGCGTCGCCTCCTCGTTCAAGCACGGGATTTGGATGATCAGCTTCAAAGCCGGGTCAGGGTATCCGTAGGTGTGGCGGGACCGTGGCTAGAATTGGCTGATTGACTCGTCAATCAGTGACAGCCGTCGATGGTGAATTTCTGAGACGCGCTCTCGAATTGGCGGAGGGCGGTCGCGGGCGGGTCAGTCCGAACCCGCTGGTCGGGGCGGTGATCGTCCGCGACGGGGAGCTTATCGGTGAGGGGTTCCATGCCGAGCTCGGCGATCTGCACGCGGAGCGGGCGGCGCTGGTGGACTGCCTCCGGCGCGGCGAGGACCCCGCCGGGGCGACGATGTACGTGACGCTCGAGCCCTGCGCCCACCACGGCCGCCAGCCTCCCTGCGTGGAAGCGATCCTCGAGGCCGGGATCGCCCGCGTCGTGATCGCCTCCGAGGACCCGACCGAGAAGGCCGCCGGCCGCGGCCCCGGCATCCTCCGCGACGGCGGCGTCGACATCTGCGTCGCGGCGGGCGCCGAGGCGGCCGCCGCTCGCCTGCTCAACCAGTCGTTCCGCAAGCACGGCCGCACCGGACTGCCGCTCGTCATCCTCAAGTTGGCAATGTCCCTCGACGGCCAGACCACGACCGGCCCGGGCGAGAGCCCGTGGATCTCCGGAGAGCTGAGCCGCGCCATGGTCCACGGCTGGCGCTCGGAAGCGGACGCGATCGCGGTCGGGATCGGCACCGCCATCGCCGACGACCCGCTGCTGACCGCCCGCTACGCCGACGCCCGCCAGCCCGTCCGCGTCGTCTTCGACTCCGAGGCCCGCCTGCCGCTCGACTCGCAGCTGCTGGCGACGCTGGAGGAGTCGCCGGTGCTCGTCGTCACCGCGCCCGACGCCGACCCCGACCGAGCGCGCGCCCTGCGCGACGCCGGCGCCGAGATCCTCGTCGCCGGCGGGGCGACGCAGCCGGACCGGGTCCGCACCGCCCTCGCCGACCTCGGCCGCCGCGGCGTCACCAGCCTCTTCCTCGAGGGTGGTCAGACTCTGGTGTCTGCCTTCGTGGCTGCGGACCAAGTCGATGAATCCAGGGTCTTCGTGGCGCCAATGCTCTTGGGCGAGGCTCCGGGCGCCAGGCGCGCGGGTCCTGTCGCGGCGGCATCCCCCACGGTGCTCGGCGCCAGGGGCGCCTCCGCGCCGCGGGGGACCCCCGCCCCCACGCCACCCGCGCGAGTGGCCGCGCTGGAGTCGCGGGCTGAGAGCGTCGGCGAGGACACGTTGATCACGGCCCGGTTCAAGGAGTGGTGAAGGTGTTCACCGGGTTGATTCAGGACATGGGGACAGTGGGGGCCGTGGAGTCTGGAGTCGACGGTGCGCGTCTCAGGATCGCGACCGCGCTGGGGGGCGAGATCGGGCTCGGCGACTCGATCGCGGTCGACGGGGTCTGCCTGACCGCGACCGACGCCGACGACGGCGGGTTCGTGACCGAGGCGATGAACCAGACCCTCGAGGTGACCGCCCTCGGCGGCCTCGAGGCCGGGGACCGGGTCAACCTGGAGCTGGCGATGCAGGCCTCCGACCGGCTCGGCGGCCACATCGTGCAGGGGCACGTCGACGGCGTCGGCGAGGTCCTCGGCACGAGCGAGGACGGCTTCGCTCGTCGCCTCCGCGTCGGCCTGCCGCGGGGGTTGATGCGCTACGTCGTCGACAAGGGCTCGATCACGCTGAGCGGGGTCAGCCTCACCGTCGCCGAGCTCGGCCAGGAGTGGGTCGAGGTGTCGCTGATCCCGGAGACCCTGGAGCGGACCAACCTCGGCGAGGCCGGGGCGGGAGGCAGGCTGAACGTCGAGTGCGACATCGTGGCGAAGTACGTGGAGCGGCTGGTGTCACCATTCGCTGGAAAGGAGCGAGCGTGAGCCATATGACGGAAGCCCAGAGGAAAGAGGACGCGACGACGACGGCGACGGGGGAGAGCCCCTTCGCGACGATCGAGGAAGCGATCGAGGAGATCCGCCGTGGCCGCATGGTCGTCGTCTGCGACGGCGAGGACCGCGAGAACGAGGGGGACCTGGTGATGGCGGCGCAGTTCGCCACCCCGGAGGCGGTCAACTTCATGGCCAAGGAGGCACGCGGCCTGATCTGCCTGGCGCTGACCGCCGAGCGCTGCGAACGGCTCGGGCTGAAGCTGATGGCGGCCAAGAACGAGGCGCCGCTGCAGACCGCCTTCACGGTTACGGTCGAGGCCGCCGGCGGCGTCAGCACCGGCATCTCGGCCCACGATCGCGCCCACACGATCCAGGTCGCGATCGACCCGGAGTCGGGCCCGCGCGACATCGTCGTCCCCGGCCACATGTTTCCGCTGCGGGCCAAAGACGGCGGCGTCCTCGAGCGCACCGGCCACACCGAGGCGAGCGTCGACCTCGCCCGCCTCGCCGGCCTCACCCCGGCCGGCGTCATCTGCGAGGTGATGAACGACGACGGCACCATGGCCCGCGTCCCCGACCTCGCCCCATACTGCGAGCGCCACGGGTTGAAGATGATCACGGTCGCCGAGCTGATCGCCTACCGGCGCCGTACCGAGAAGCTGGTCGAGCGGGTCGTGGCGACGGCGCTGCCGACCTCCTTCGGCGACTTCACCGCCGTCGGCTACCGCTCCCTGGTCGACGACAAACACCACGTGGCGATGGTCAAAGGAGAGGTCGACGGCGCCTCCGACGTCCTCGTCCGCGTCCACAGCGAGTGCCTCACCGGCGATGTCTTCCACAGCATGCGCTGCGACTGCGGCGAGCAGCTCGAAGCGGCGCTGTCGATGATCGAGCGCGAGGGGCGCGGCGTCCTCCTCTACCTCTCCCAGGAGGGCCGCGGGATCGGCCTGCTCAACAAGCTGCGCGCCTACAAGCTCCAGGAGGAGGGGCACGACACGGTCGAGGCCAACCTCAAGCTCGGCCTGCCCGCCGACCTGCGCGACTACGGCATCGGCGCCCAGATCCTCGTCGACCTCGGCCTCGGCAGCATCCGCATCCTCACCAACAACCCGAAAAAGATCGTCGGCCTCGAGGGCTACGGGCTCTCGGTCAGCGAGCAGGTGCCGATCGAGTCGGCGCCGAACGCGCACAACGAGGCCTACCTGCGGGCCAAGCGCGACAAGATGGGCCACTCGCTGCACCACCAGGGACTGGCGCTCGACGAGGAGATGATCCACGACGAGGAGGAGCGCGACGCGGAGACCGCCGATGGCTGACGCCGAGGGCGCCTTCCTGGAGCAGTTCAGCGAGGAGGAGCGGGCGGCGCTCGCACCGCTGCGCTTCGCGGTCTGCGTCGGCCGCTACTACGAGGATCTCGCGCGGCGTCTGCTGAACGGCGCCAACGAGGGCTTCGAGTTGGCGGGGGTGCCGGCAAGCTCGGTCAGCCGGGTCTCCGTTCCCGGCGCCTACGAGCTCCCCTACGCGGCCCAGCTGCACGCCGAGAGCGGCGACTTCGCCGGCGTCGCCTGCCTCGGCGTCGTCATCCGCGGTGAGACCGACCACTACGACTTCGTCTGCGCCGAGGCGGCCCGCGGGATCCAGGACGTCCAGCTGAGGACCGGCGTCCCCTGCGCCTTCGGCGTGATCACCTGCGACAGCATGGATCAAGCGCTGGCCAGGGCGGGCGGCGGCAAGCGCGACCAGGGCCGAAACGCCGCCCTCACGGTCGCCCGCATGGCCCTGTTGAAGCGTCAACTCTCCTGACTGGCTACCATCCACGATCCCGATGGCCAAGGTATGCCACAGCTGCGGCAAGGGACCGGCGTTCGGCCAGTCCAGAAGCCACTCGATGGTCGCGACCAAGCGGCGCTTCGATCCGAACCTGCAGAAGGTCCGGATCCAGGAGAACGGCCGCCCCCTGCGCGCCTACGTCTGCACGCGCTGCCTCAAGTCCAACAAGGTCACCAAGGCCGCCTGAGGCCATCTGACGCGGCGCCATAGGGCGCCCACCTCCTCACGAATAGCGCTGCTATTCGCTCGTCGGCGTCCACCCTCTGGCTTGGTCAGCTGGCCTCAGGGCACCTCCGCGGACTGTGCCGCCGCTCAGATCTCCGAATCGGCGAGGGCCGGCTCGCCGCTGGGGCGCAGCTCGCCCTCGGGCCGCTGCTCTTCGGGCTCGACGTGGATGCGGGGGAGGATGCGGTCGAGCCAGGCGGGGAGGTACCAGGCGCGGGCGCCGAAGATCTGCATGATCGCCGGGACCAGGACGGTGCGGATGACCACCGCGTCGATCAGGACGGCGGCGGCGAGGCCGAGGCCGAAGAGCTTGATCACCCGGTCGTCGCCGAGCATGAAGGCGGCGAAGACGGTGACCATGATCGCCGCCGCGGCGGTGATCACCCGGCCGGTCAGCGCCAGGCCGCGGGTGACCGCCGGGGAGGCTTCGTGGCGGTGCTCCCACTCCTCGTGGATCCGCGACATCAGGAACACCTCGTAGTCCATCGAGAGCCCGAAGACGATCGAGAAGAGGAAGATCGGGAAGAAGGCGATGATCGGGCCGGTGCTGTCGACGCCGATGATGCTCGCGCCCCAGCCCCACTGGAAGACGGCGACGATCAGGCCGAAGGCGGCGCCGATGCTGAGCAGGTTCATCGCGATCGCCTTCAGCGGCACCAGCAGCGAGCGGAAGACGGTCATCAGCAGCAGCGCCGAGAGCAGCACGACGACGCCGATGAAGAGCGGCAGCTTCTCGGCGATCGCGGTGCCGAAGTCCTCGAAGACGGCGTTGATGCCGCCGACGTGGACCTGGGCGCCGGTGGCCTGCTCGACCGGCGGGATGACTTCGTCGCGGACGTGGTCGAGCAGCTTGGTCGTGTCCTCGCTCTGCGGCGAGGTGGTCGGGTAGAGCTGGAAGACCCCGGTGTTTTCGGCCTCGTTGAGCGTGACCGGCGTCGTCCCGGCGACGCCTTCTTCCCCGTCGAGCTTCTTGCGCAGCTCGGCGAGCGCCGTGTCGTCGCCCTTTTCCGGCAGCGCCGCGACGATCGAGAACGGCCCGTTGAAGCCGGGGCCGAATCCCTCGGCGAGCAGGTCGTAGGCCTCGCGCGTGGTCGAGCCGACCGGGTCGGTGCCGGCGTCGTTGGTACCCAGCCGCATCGAGAGGGTGGGGATGCAGAGCGCCAGCAGCAGCAGCCCGGAGGCCGCCGCCCAGAAGACCGGTCGTCGCTGGATCTTCCGGCTCCAGCGGAACCAGAGGCTGTTCTCGTCGGTGCTGGGCGTGCGACTGCCGAGCCCGGGGATGCGCAGCTTGTCCACGCGCCGCCCGGCGAGGCAGAGAAGCCCGGGCAGCAGGGTGAGGGCGGCGAGCATCGTGAAGAGGACCGCGATCGCCGCTGCCAGCGCGACGCCGTAGAGGAAGCTGATGCCGAGCAGCATCATCCCCATCAGGGAGATGATCACGGTGAGGCCGGCGAAGAGGACGGCGCGGCCGGCGGTGTTGACGGCGGCGATCGCCGCGGGCCGGGGCTCCAGCCCGTCGTCGAGGCCGTTGCGGAAGCGGGTGAGGATGAAGAGGGCGTAGTCGATGCCGACGCCGAGGCCGATCATCGCCGCCAGCTGCGGCGCGAACTCGGCGGTGTCGAAGACGTGGGTCCCGAGCGTGACGACGCTGAGGCCGACGCCCAGCGCGAAGAGGGCGGTGACGATCGGCAGGCCCATCGCCACGACCGAGCCGAAGGTGAGCAGAAGGACGACGATCGCGGCGAGGATCCCGATCATGAAGGAGGAGTCGCCTTCTTCTTCGCCCCGCAGTTCCTCGATCGGCGCGCCGCCGAGCTCGACCTGGAGCCCGGCGCCACCGGCGCCCTGGGCGAGGCTGACGATCCGCTTCAGGTCCGGCTTCTCGAGCTTGTCGGTGGTGGTGTCGAACTGGGCCGTCGCGAAGGCGATCTTGCCGTCCTCGCTGACCGCGGCGGCCCCGTCGCCCTTGTAGGGGCTGGCGACTCCGCTGACGTGCGGGACCTCGTCCACCTTGGCGAAGAGGCCCTCCATCTTCCGCTCGACCGCCGGCGACTCGACGCCGGCCCGGGCCCTGTAGACGATCGTGACGGTGTCTCCCGACTGGGCCGGGAACCGCTTTTCGAGCAGCTCGAAGGCTTCCTGGGAATCGGAGGCCGGGAGCTTGAATTCTTCGGTGAAGTTCGAGCCGACGGAGCTGGACAGCATGCCGAACCCGATCAGGGCGACTATCCAGCTGGAGATGACGGTCTTGCGGTGCCCGGTGCACCAGGTGGCGAAGCTACGCATCGAGCCGGCAACCTAGCAATCGGAACAACTCGGCTGATGCGTATCCGGTTCGCTCAGGCTGGTCCCCCGAGCCACGCGAGAGCC
>JBBDYP010000016.1:0-7773 GCA_040900615.1 Solirubrobacterales bacterium
CCAGCGCCTCGACCCGCTCGCGCTCGACCTCGGGGTCGGGGGTGAGGATGCCGCCGTCGGCGCCAGCGGTCAGCGGCGAGTCCTCGGTCTCGGTGAAGCAGTTCTGCCCGACCACCTTCTGCTCGCCGCGCTCGATCCGCGCCACGCGCTCGCGGTTGGACTCGACCAGGCGGGCCTTCATATAGGGGACGGCCCTGACCGCGCCCCCGTGCTCCTCGACCACGGCCATCTCCGCCCGCGCGCCCTCGGTCAGCTCCACGACCAGCCCCTCCATCACCACCGAGCCCTCGAAGATGTCGGGGTACTCGAGCAGGTCGGTCTCATTGGCGAGGACCTGCTGGATCCGCAGGCTCCACTGCTGGTCCCAGGGGCGGGGGAGGCCCATCGCCTCGTTCCAGGCCGGCAGCTGGAGGGCGCGGGCGCGGGCGTCGCGGCTCAGCGTCACCGCCAGCGCCTCGAGAACGATCCGCTGGATGTTGTTCTCCGGCTGCGCCTCGGTCAGGCCGAGCGAGTTGACCTGCACGCCGTAGCGGAAGCGCAGCATCTTCTCGTCCGTGACCCCGTAGCGCTCGCGGCCGATCTGATTCCAGAGCCGGCCCATCGCCCGCAGCTTGGCGATCTCCTCGACCAGGCGGATGCCGGCGTTGACGAAGAAGGAGATGCGGCCGAAGACCTTCGGGAAGTCGGCGTCGGCGACCTGGCCGCGGGCTTTGACCTCGTCGAGCACGGCGATGCCGGTCGAGAGCGCGAAGGCGATCTCCTGCACCGGCGTCGCCCCGGCCTCCTGCAGGTGGTAGCTGCAGATGTTGGTCGGGTTCCAGCTCGGCACCTCGTTGACGCTGAAGGCGACCATGTCGGCGATCAGCCGCATCGAGGGCTCGGGCGGGAAGGCGTAGGTGCCGCGCGAGAGGTACTCCTTGATGATGTCGTTCTGGGTCGTGCCGGTGAGCTTCGAGCGCTCGACGCCGTTCTCCTCGGCGACGGTGACGTAGAGGCCGAGCAGCCAGGCGGCGGTTGCGTTGATCGTCATCGAGGTGTTCATCTCGTCGAGCGGGATGCCGTCGAAGAGCTGGTGCATGTCGCCCTTGTGGACGATCGAGACGCCGACCTTGCCGACCTCGCCGCGGGCGAGGACGTGGTCGGGGTCGTAGCCGGTCTGCGTCGGCAGGTCGAAGGCGACGGAGAGGCCGGTCTGGCCCTTGGCGAGGTTGCGGCGATAGAGCTCATTTGAGCGACGGGCGTCCGAATGCCCGGCGTACGTGCGCATCACCCAGGGGCGGTCGCGGTCGGCAAGGCGGTGCTCGCTCATGCGTCTAATGATATTTGCGATGGCCCGGGGCGGCCGAAATCCGCCGTTCAGGCCCTCTCGACCCGCATCTTTCGCCCCCTCCTGTGTTTAGGCTGCGACTGCCGCCTCCCGAATTTCGATGAAGACTCGATTCATAGCCACCCTCCTCGCCGCGCTTGGCGTCGGCCTGCTGGCCTGTTCCCTCGCCGGGGCGGCGATGGTCGGCATCTACCGCAACGGCCTCGAATCGACGGCGCAGCGCAGCCAGCTGGTCAACCTCTCCGGGCGCAACTGCGCCCGCGGCGGCACCGACAGCGCCCTGCGGATCGCGGTCGGCGAGAAGACGGACGCCTGCTCCCTGCGCACGCCCGTCCTCGGGCGCGACCTCGAGATCGCGGCGACCGAGCGCCTGCTCAGCGGCACGCCGAAAGCCCTCCAGCGCAAGGCCTTCCTGGGCCTGGAGCTGCGGGCCGGCGCCGGCGGCAAGTACCAGCTGCTCGTCTTCCCGCTGCAGCGCAAGGTCCAGCTCGTGAAGGTCACCTCGGAAGGCTCCAAGTACCTGGCGATCGAAAAGGACATCGCGGCGGTGATGGGGGTCAACAAGGCGAACGCCCTGCGGCTGCGGGCGACCAACGTCACCAGCGGCCCCGAAAAGGGCCAGGCGAAGCTGCTCGGCTACGTCGGCAGCGCGCTGACGGTCGAAGCGACCGACGAAGGGGCGGGCGAGCTGACCGGGCGCGCCTCGGCGGTCGCGGTCGGCGCCACCAGGAACGCCGAGGGCGTCGTCGCCAGCATCGACGACGTCGTCATCCGCGTCCCGAGCCCCTTCTAAAGCCGGGCTGGGCAGGGGGAGGGGATCCGGTCACCCTCCGGGCGAATTGAGTCGCGCGCCCTATCGGGCGCGGCTCCCGATGATGCTGCGCGCCTGCGGATCCGCCGAAGAGTTCTAGGGCCGATCGGCACACAAATGCTTCATCGAGCGACGGTGCTGCTGAAAGCGGAGAGCGCATGAGCCCGCGCGGGACGGTCCCTCAGCCACGGCTCACTCCTCGGTAGCTCGGCTAGCGCCCGACCGTGACGCGATCCTCGATTCCCGGCACCGGCGGGAATCGGACGTGTTCGTGGACGCTCGCCGAGACCAGGCGGGCGTAGGCGCCGGCCCCGGACGGGGTCAGGTGCGTTTCGTCCCAGAGGTAGCCGCCGTCGGATTCGGCCACCGCCTTCCAGTCGATCAGGGTCGTGTGGGGCCAGTCGTGGGCGGCCTCGGCGATCGCGTGGTTGGACTCCGCCAGCCAGCTGACCGGGGCGTGGTCGTTGATCAGGAAGAGCTCGCCGACTTCGGAGGTGGCCTTCTGGATCGCCTCCATGTCTTCGCCGTAGAGCGGCCCGTTGTTGCCCATCTGGATGATCATCGCGTTGGGGCGGTGGCCTTCCCGGCGCAGGCGCTGGACGATCTCCACGAAGTCGCTCGCCTGACGTCCCACTTCGGCGCTCATCGAGAAGCCGGGGCCGAGCCGGGCCGCGAGCCTGTCGCGGGCGCCGATCATCACCGAGTCGCCGAGGGCGACGATGCGGGGCGGGTCGAGGACCGGCGGCGGCTCCCGGCCGTTCGCGGGTGCGGTCCCCGGTTCCTCCCGCGCTGGCCGCGGTCGCGCAGGGAGCGGTTCTGCCCGTACCGTCGCCGAGGTCGCGGTCGAAGCGGCGGAGGCGTCGGGGTGCTCGCCGCCGGCGGCGAAGAGGCCGCTCCAGCCGACGAACACGACCACCGCCAGCACCGAGGCGACGAGCGCCGCACGCGCCGCCCGCATCCAGCGCTCGGGCACGGCCGGCAGCCTCGCCTTGTCGCGGAACGGCAGCTCGACGTAGCGATAGGAGAGGTCGGCCAGAGCGAGCACCAGGGCCAGCTGCAGGGGGATCAGCACTCCCCGCGGCAGGTCGACGTCGATGCCGGGGCGGGTCAGCGCCAGCACCGGCCAGTGCCAGAGGTAGAAGCTGTAGCTGCGCAGGCCGAGCCAGAGGGCCGGGCCGCTCCCGAGCAGGCCACCGAGGCTCGCCGCGGGATGGGCGAGCGTGGCCACCAGCAGCGCCGTGACGATCGCCAGCCACAGGTAGCCGCCGTGGTATAGGCCGAGGTCGTAGTCGTGGACGCCGACGAAGCTGAGGAGGACGTAGGCGAGGGCGATCACGCCGATGGCGTCGAGGATCGGTCCGACCAGGGGGCCGGCGCGCCGTCGTCGCAGCTCGATCGGGCTCCAGACCAAGGCCAGGGCGACGCCGGCGAGCAGTCCGACCGCATGGGTGTCGGTCCCGTAGTAGACCCGGGAGGCATCGCTGCCGGGATCGAAGAGGATCCAGGCGAGGGCGACGGACCCGAGGGCGCCGGCGAGCACCCCGACCAGCAGGCGGCTGCGGCCGAAGACCTTCATCCCGGCGGCGAAGATCAGCGGCCAGAAGAGGTAGAACTGCTCCTCCACCGAGAGCGACCAGAGGTGGGTGAAGAGCGACGGCCGCTGGAACTGCTCGAAGTAGGACTGGTCGCTGAAGACGAAATGCCAGTTGGCGACGTAGCCGAGCGAGGCGATCGCGTCGCCCCGCATCTCGTCGATGCGGTCGGGCTCGAAGATCGCGCCGAGGAGCATCGTCACCGCGATCAGCACGCCGACCGCCGGCAGCAGCCGTTTCGCCCGCCGCAGCCAGAAGCGGCCGAGGTTCACGTGACCGCCGCCGCGGAACTCGCGCAGCAGCAGCGAGGTGATCAGGTAGCCGCTGATGACGAAGAAGAGGTCGACTCCGAGAAATCCTCCCGGCATCCAGTCGACCCTTGCGTGGTAGAAGAAGACCGCGAGCACGGCCAGTGCTCGAAGGGCGTCGATTCCGGGCAGGAAGGGGAAGCGGCTGTCCTGTGGCCGGCTGATGAGATGCATAATGGCGGGCGATGTCGACGACGACGGTCGAGCGGCCGCGCGTTTCGGGACCCGGCTCGGACCTAGGTGGGAACTGGCGCGTGATCGTTCGCAACGACAACCACAACACGTTCGAGCACGTCGCCCAGACGCTTTCGCGGGTGCTGCCGGGCGTCAGCCTCGAGCAGGGGCACCGGATGGCGGACCAGATCCACCACGGGGGTCAGGCGATGGTCTGGTCCGGGCCGCGCGAGCCGGCCGAGCACTACTGGGCCCAGCTCGACGCGGCGGGCCTGACGATGGCGCCGCTGGAGCGGGCTTGAACCGAATCAGGTGGGGGGGTGCGGGGGCGATCGCCCTCGTCTGGTTGGCCTGCTGCACGGCGGGGCCGCCCGCGCGCGCGGCGACGCTGCCGAGCGGCTTCCAGGACTCGGTCGTCTTCGACGGCCTCGAGGAACCCACCGCGATGCAGTTCTCGCCGGACGGGCGCGTCTTCGTCGCCGAGAAGGCGGGGCGGATCCTCGTCTACGGCAGCCTCTCCGACCCGGTCCCAGAAGTCTTCGCCGACCTGCGCGAACAGGTCTTCGACAGCGGCGACCGCGGCTTGCTCGGCCTCACCCTGCACCCGGGCTTTCCGGGCACGCCCTTCGCCTACGCGCTCTACACCTTCGACCACGTGCTCGGTGTCGACGAACCTGGCGCGCACCCCCACTGGGGCCAGGGACCCAGCTACGAAGGCGACTCCTGCGAATACGATCCCGAGGTCGACGCCTGCCCGGTGAGCGGGCGCCTGGTGCGGCTGCAGGCGGTCGGCAACCACGCGACCTCGGAAACGGTGCTGGTCGAGGACTGGTGCCAGCAGAACTCCTCGCACTCGATCGGCGACCTCGAGTTCGGCCCCGAAGGGGCGCTCTTCGCCAGCGGCGGCGACGGCGCCAGCTTCAACTCCCCCGACTACGGCCAGTACGGCTGGCCGCAGAAAAACCAGTGCGGGGACCCGCCCAGCCCGCTTGGCACCGCACTCTCGACCCCCACGGCCGAAGGGGGCGCCCTGCGCTCGCAGGACCTGCGCACGCCGGCGCCCCATGACCCGACCGGCCTCGACGGAACCGTGATCCGGGTCGATCCGCTTACCGGAGAGGGCCTGCCCGACAATCCGCTCGCCGCCAGCGCCGACGCCAACGAGCGGCGCATCGTCGCCTACGGGTTCCGCAACCCGTTCCGGTTCTCGATCAACGAGGACACCGGCGAGGTCTACGCCAGCAACGTCGGCTACGACGCCGAGGAGGAGATCGATCGCTTCTCGACCGCCCCGGCGGAGCCTTACAACTCGGGCTGGCCCTGTTACGAAGGCGGCGGCCCGAACCTCAGCTTCGCCTTCCTCGAACTCGACCTCTGCGAAGACCTCTACGAAGAGCCGGGGGCGACCGGGCTGCCGATGTTCAAATACATCCACGGCGAGCCGGTCTCGCCCGACGACGAATGCGACAGCGCCTCCGGCTCGGCGGTCTCGGGCTCGGCCTTCTATGACGGCGAATCCTTTCCGGGCTCCTACCACCACGCCTTCTTCTTCGCCGATCCGGTCCGCAGCTGCATCTACGTGATGTTCGCCGGCGAAGACGGCCGTCCCGATCCCTTGACGACGACTCCGTTCCTGGTCGACAGCGGCACCACCTACCCCGGCGTCGACATCGTGATGGGCCCCGAGGGCGACCTCTACTACACCCGTCTCTTCGGGCCCGAATACGGTCCCGGATCGATCCACAGGATCAGCTTCTTCTCCGGCAACCAGCCGCCGGTGGCGAACCTCACCGCGAGCCCGCAGTGGGGGGACGAACCCCTCAATGCGAGGTTCGACGCCGGCGGATCGACCGATGCCGACGGCGAAGACCTCGTCTACGAATGGGACCTCGAGGGCGACGGCAGCTACGCGGCGCCGAGCGCGGACGCGGTCGAATCGAGGACGTTCAACGACAGCAACAACCACACCGTCGCGGTCCGGGTGGCAGACGAGAAAGGGGCCAGGGGCATCGACCGCGTGACGGTCTACCCGGGCGATACCCCGCCCGTGCCCGAGATCGTCGCGCCTGCGGAGACCGGACCGGGCTCCGGCCTGGCCGGGCTGACCTGGGGCGTCGGCGATAAGATCGGGTTCGAGGGCGTCGCGGAGGACAACGAGGACGGCACCCTGCTGCCGACCAACCTCGACTGGAGCTCTCGCCTCTACCACTGCCCTGGCGGTCCCACCCTCTGCCACGCACACCCGCTGCAGGCGTTCCCGTCGGTCGAGTCGGGAACGCTGCTCGCGCCCGAGCACGACCTCCCCTCCTACATCGATCTCACCTTCACCGCGGTCGACTCACGTGGCCTCTCCGCCTCGCGGACGATCGAACTCGAGCCCCGCAGCGTTTCCCTGGAGATCGGCTCGCTGCCGGCCGGGGTGACGCTGACCGCCGGTCCGGTGACCAAATCGGGCCCCTTCACGCTGGCCGCGATCGAGGGTGCGAACGTCACGCTCTCGGCGCCCCAGACTGCGTTGATCGGAGGGGTCGAGTACACCTTCGCCAGCTGGTCCGACGGCGGCGCCCGCGTCCACGCGGTCCCCGCCGTCACCTCGGCGCAGTACACCGCGATCTACGACGGTCCCGTGTCGGGAGGGGATCCCAGTGGGGGCATCGTCGAGGAACCTCCCCGACCCGAGACGCGCGTTGTCCGGCACCCGCCGAAGCGAGCCCGCAGCACCACCGCTCGCTTCGCCTTCGCCGCCGACCAGGCGGATGCGTGGTTCCAGTGCATGCTCGACCAGGGGGAGTTCAAACCGTGCCGATCGCCTCGCGTCTACCGGCACCTGCGGCCGGGCGGGCACGCGCTCGCGATCCGTGCGCTCACCCCCGGGGGGAAGCCGGATCCGACCCCGGTCCCCTTCAGCTGGCGGGTGCTCAAGGCGCGCGGCTAGGCGCGCCCCGGTCCCTACTCGGCGACGAGCAGCGTGTGCCAGGTCGGGAGCAGCGGCAGGTCGTAGAGGCCGATGATCGCCGCCCGCGCGCTCTCGATCTCCTCCGAGTACCAGTAGCGCTCGAAGTCGGCGCGGTTCTCCCAGGCCGAGGTCTGCTGGAAGGCCAGCGGATCCTCGGTCGAGCGAGTCAGCGACCAGCTGCTGGCGCCGTAGGCCGGCATCTTCGCCGCGGCCGACTCCCAGATGTCGAGCCAGCGGTCGGCCCGGAAGGGGGCGATGTGCCAGTCGAGCCTGCAGACCTCCGCCATCAGATACCTCTTTCCAGTCGAGCTTGTGCCGTCATGCCCCGACCTCCGCGCGGATCGCGCCGGGGCCCTCGTCGTAGCGTCCATCGTCCTCGGAGGAGGCCCCGACCAGAATCGAGATCTTGCCGAGGTGCTTGTTTTCGTGCAGGAGCTGGTGCGCTCCGGGCACGCCGTCGAATCCCATCGTCTGCCAGAGGACCGGGCGGACCTTGCCCTCGGCCATCAGCTGGTTGGCCCGCATGCACTCATACGCGTTGGCGAAGTGGGAGCCGATGATCTGCTTCTGGCGCATCCACAGGTAGCGGACGTCGAAGTCGAGCT
>JBBDYP010000017.1:0-45295 GCA_040900615.1 Solirubrobacterales bacterium
TTCAGCAGCCCCAGCGGGTTCTCCACCCGGTGCAGGATCCCGAAGCAGAGGATGAGGTCGAACGTCTCCCCGAGCTCGTCCAGGTCGAATGCGTCGATGCGTTGGTAGTCGACCTTGGAGCCGAGCAGCTCCCGGATCGCGGCGAACCCCTCGCCCCCCCGCAACTCGACACCCCAGCGCGAGCTGACCCACTCCCGGTACTGCTCGTTGTCGACTGCAACGACCCGCCCCGCCCCGCGCGCCTCCGCGAGGAACGCGTAGAAGCCGTCGAAGGTGCCGATGTCGAGCACGCTCATGCCGCCAAAATCCTCGGGCAGGGCGGGGATCCGGTAGCGGTGATCACGGGCGACGCCGTGGGTGTAGAGCCCCCTGGAGCGGTCGAGCGAGAACGTGTGAAACCAGAGTGGCACCCGATCGAGGACGGCCGCGGCCGTCTCCGGATCCGTCTCGATCTGGATCAGATCGGCCACCTGACGCTCTGCGGCAGTTGGTTCGGGAGGGGCTTCCAGAGGCGTCGGGCGCCCGTTTGCACCGATCAGGCTGCTGATGGCGCTGTCCGATTCCTGCGGCGCGGAGTCGCGTTGCTGGGGCCCGAGATCGTCGTTAAGCGTGATGTTGCCTCCCATGGTCGGTTTCCTTCGAGACTAGCGGTGCGTCCCGTTTGCGCGAAGAGCGAAAGGCAGAAACAAGCCTCGTTGTCGTTTGGGGCGGGAAGGACTCGAACCTTCGACCGCTGGATTATGAGTCGCGCTGGAATCGCTCCACAGAGCCAAATCTAGCCTCACAGAGCGATTCGAGTCCAAGGAGTTCGGCTGAGTTCGATGGAGTCGGGGCCAATTTCGGGACCAAGTCATCCGGCCCTCGACTCGCCTGATTCGAGGCGCTCAGACAGCTGACCCTGCCCGCTCGTGATCGATCTCGAGCAGGTAGGGAGCGACCAAGCCCTCATAGGCGGCCTTGCGCTCCGCGGGAAGGTCCTTCCAGCCGGTCACCGAACCGCGACAGATATTCGCTCCGCAAAGACATCCGTCCGGAAAATGCTCGATCGAGTAGTTGCGCATCGCATAGTCGAAAGTGATCTCCTCACCGTTGGAAATCGACCTCCGAGCCACGAAGTTGCAGGCGCCCGTATCGTTCAGCTCAACGCCGCAGTTCGGACTGCACGAATGGTTGACCTTGGGACCGAGGCCGCCATGCCGGGCCCACCGGGTGCGACTCACCTGGGTTGCGTGTGAGTCGTTGCAGGCGACCTCGCCTTCGAGCACGCCGATCATCACCGTCTCGCCGACCTGGAAGCCACGAGTCGCGCGAACGCCACCGCCCTTGCCGCCTTCGGGAGTACACAGCTCATATCCGACAGGATCCAAGGGACCGCCTCTCATTTGTTTGGGCGCAGCGAAACTGCGCTCGGCGACCTTAGCCCATCGGCGAACCCGGCCCGAACACGTCGATCAGCCGGCTCTGGGGAGAGCCAATCCCGCCCAGGGAGTTCGGCTGAGTTCGGTGGAGTCGGGGACAAATTTCGGGACAAATTTCTCGGGACACGCTGCCGGCGAGGAGCGGTGCCTGGGCTCGCTAGTCTCGACGCAATGAGCACCGCTCCTCGGAACAACGAGGCCCTCCCCGGCGCCGATTTGATCCAGCGCGGTGTCGCCGATCTGAGCGCCGGACGGGAAACGGCCGAGGCTCTGCTCGTATCCATCGGGTCGACCCGCCTGCGATCGGTCGGCGTGGAACTGCCCTCCCCCATCGAATCGCCCGAGCACAAGCTCTATCTGCTCTTGGCGAGAGAGAAGGGCAATGCCGCGCACTCGGCATACAACGCGCTGATTCGCCGGCTCGTCAGTTTCGAGCGAATGGCCCAATGCGCGAGTTAGCGGACGAGGCACACATCGAGCAGTTCATGCGCGCGCTGGGCCGGGCTGCCAAGGTCGAGAGTCGGGTCTATCTCACCGGTGGAGCCACCGCTGTATTGCACGGTTGGCGAGCAAGCACGATCGACGTTGACATCAAGATCATTCCGGATCGAGATGAGTTGCTGCGCGAGATTCCAAAGCTGAAGGAGGAACTGAATCTCAACGTCGAGCTTGCCGCCCCTTCCGATTTCATCCCTGTCCCTGATGGCTGGGAGGAACGAAGCCCGCTCATCCGTAGAGAGGGAAAGGTGTCCTTCCATCATTTCGATCTGGTCGCCCAGGCTCTCGCGAAGTCAGAGCGGGGCCACGCGCAGGACCTCCTCGACGTGAAGGAGCTGATCGCGAGCGGACTGGTCGACCCCGCCGAGGCGCTCACCCAGTTCGAGTCGATCGAGCCAGAGCTCTACCGCTTTCCCGCGATCGACCCGGCTTCATTTCGGAGATCGGTGGAAGAACTGTTTGGGTGATGGGGCGGGCTGGACTCGAACCAGCGACCGACGGATTATGAGTCGGGCTGGAAGCCGTCTGTAGAGCCGAATCTGGCCTGACAGAGTCAATCCCGTCCAGGGAGTTCGGCTGAGTTAGGTGGAGTCGGGGACAAATTTCGGGACAAAGACCCGGCCGGTTGGAGCACCGCCACATGAGGCAACATGGCGCCGTGGAGAACGGCAACGGCGAGTTGGAGTTCCGGCGAGTACGCAGCGGCGGTGTGTACCGAGACGCCTTGCTGCGTCCGGCCCTCTTCGTCGACCGCGTTCAAGAGATCGAACACCTCGCCTCGCAACTACTTGAGGAGCCTGCCAGCAAGGTTGGGGCCAAGGCCTTTGTGCAGGGCCCGGCCGGCATCGGAAAGACCGCTCTCATTTCTCAGTTCGCGCACCTGCATCAAGCGGAGTTCGCTGGAGGAATCAGCTTCCTACCGCCGGCCGATCTCGACACGCCGGCAGGGGCAACCCACGCGATCGAATTCATTTCCAGCCGCCTCGACTCGCAACTCCCTGCTCTCGTGCTGGTCGACGAGGCGGCAGACGCCGATCCGATCGCCCTGGCGGTCTTCCTGCGCGCACTGCACGACAGGCAGCCACTGGCGAAGGTCATCCTGACCAGCCGCATGGATCTCGCCATGCCGGAGGGATGCTCGACTCATCGGCTCTCCGGCCTCCCCGACGATGCCCTGATGACCTTAACGAGAGAGGTCGGCGGCAAGGGAACCAACCTCGATCACCTCGTCCCCCAACTCCAGGGCAGTCCCCTCTTGGCCAGTGTGATGGCCGCCCGCGCTCGATTGGGCATGAATGTCAACGACTTCCTCGCGCACCTGGATTCAATGACCCCGTCGAGACTTGTCGGCCCCGACGGTCGGCCGCTCGATCCGCAAGGCAACCCCCCGGCGCCCGTAGCCGAGGGCCTACAGGCGGTCAACGTGGACTTGGTCGACTGCCTCAAGAGAGACCCCGATCAAGTACATGCGCTATCGCCCAGGCAATTTGAGGAATTCGTTGCGGCGCTATACGAAAGGCACGGATTCGAGGTTGAGCTGACTCCCGGCTCGCGGGACAACGGCGTCGACCTCTACGCCGTGCGGTATGAACCATTTGGAAGGGTTCTAACGATCGTCGAGTGCAAGCGCTATGCGCCCGACCGACCTGTGGGTGTCGAACTCGTTCGCTCCCTCTATGGGGCCATTCAAGACCAAGGCGCAAGCGTTGGGGTGTTGGCCACGACCTCCTCCTTCACTGCGGGAGCTCGTTCCCTGCAGAAACGACACGACTTCCGCCTTGCACTACAGGACTGGGTCGCCCTACAGGACATGCTTCGAGACGCCGGTTGACATGCCCTGGTGGAGGTGATGGGGCTAACCGGACGGCATTCGAACAGCGCGTTCCCGCGGATGGTCGACGGCCTCGCCAGCTGACGATCGCGTCAAGGCCCGCTTTTCCCGGCCGGATGGGCGACATGCAACCGATAGCGGTCTCTGGGGTTCCCTGTCCAGTGAGCAACGTCGGCCGCGTGGCCATCACCTGTGTCGCGGCGCTTCTGGTCGGCGCCCACATCTACGGGACTGCGTTCGATCTCGACCGCACGGGGATTCTCGGAACCGTCTTGTACAGCACCGCGCTCGACTGGGCCTTCTTCGTCCTCCCGGTTCTCACGGTCGCGCTCGTAAACCGCTGGTGGGCGCTGTCGGTTGCCCTGGTCCCGTTCGCCGTCTTGCTCTACCTGCACTCGGCGACCGACTACGTCTATCCGTACCACGAGGATCCCTACCCGGTAATCGCGGTCATGGGAACCGTTTTCCTCCTGGGCATCTCCTCGCTCGGCTTCCTGCTCCGCGCCGTGGTCGATCGGGTCATCTCCGAGGCATGGCTTCCGAGGCTTCGGGACAAATTCGGCTAGAAATGGGGCGGGCTGGACTCGAACCAGCGACCGACGGATTATGAGTCCGCTGCTCTGACCAACTGAGCTACCGCCCCGGAGGGGCGAGCGTAGCGCGCCGGGGCGGGGTCAGGCGCTGAACAGCTGGGCGAGGGAGCGGCCGACGTCGGGGGGCTCTTCTTCGCCCTTGGCGGCGGCCGCGGCGCCCTCGGCGAGGGCCTTGGCGGCGTCGGCGATCTGGTGGTCGCGGCCGCCGCGGATGACGCCGGTCTTCTTCGCTTCGGCGAGGTCGGACTCCATCAGGCCCGCCAGCTCGGCGAGGCGGCGCAGGCCGACGACGCCGGCGGTGCCGCGCAGGGCGTGGGCTTCGGCCCGCATCGTCTCGAAGTCGGTCGTCTCGGTGGCGAGGCCCGCGGCGATCACGTCGCAGCGGCGGCGCGCCTCCTCGGCGAAGGACTCGAGCAGCTCGTTGTCGGCGGCGGCGTTGTCGCTCATTCCGCCACCGCCTTTTCCACCGCTTCGTCCATCAGTTCGAGGCCGAAGGCGCCCTCGACGGCCGAGCTGACGACGCCTGCGCGGTTGATCGTGAAGAGCCACGGCTCGGTGGGCAGGCGGAACGCGCGCACCTGCGGCCGGACGTCCTTGCCCGGATCGTTGTCGTTGAAGATCTCCATGTGGATGAAAGCCGCCTTGTCTCCGTATTCCTGCTTGGCCTGCTCGGCCACGTCGACCACGGGGCCGCATACCCGACTCTGGCAGAACTGGGGGGTCGCAAACAAGAGCACGATCGGTTCTTTTCCGAGCGCATCCGCGTAATCCACCCTGTTCTGCGTATCCGGAGGGACGCGGGTGGTTATCTGCGAGAGGTCTCCGCCGGCGTCCTCGGGAGTGGGCGTGTGGATCGTGGGCGCCTTCTGGCCGGGCCTCGGGATCGAGGAGAATTCGCCGACGACCGCACTGGGCAGCAGGGTCGCGGTGAGTTCGTCGCCTTCCTTGATCAGCGCCGCGATCCGCCACTCGCCGTCGCCGGGGAAGTCGATCTTGGCCGAGTAGACGACGCTCGCCGCGTCGGGGTCTCCGCTGGTCGTCTTGGCACGGAAGGCGGGTTGGGTCACGAGGCTTTCGATCGCAGCCGGGAAGGGGCCGACGGCCGGAGCTTCGAGCGCCTCTTCCTCGGCTTTCGCGACCGGGCCTTTGCTGCCGGGTTTCGTCTTCGATCCGGAGCTCGGCGTCGGGACCTTGGCGAAGTAGAGAGCGACTTCGGCGCTGGAGACCTGGGTGTGGTCGCGCTCGAAGACGCCGAACGGGTAGCGGTTCTCGCCCTCGGAGAAGACCATCGCCGCGGGCGAGACGACGAGGTCGGCGGGTGCGTCGGCGAATTTCAGCACTTCCGCCAGGCTGCGGCCGTGGGGGTCGGGGAACTCGCTTTTCGCTGGCGCCCTCCGGCTTTCCACCGTTCCAGTCGACGTCGCCGTCGAATCCGAGGAGTCCGAGCCCCCGCCGCAGCCGGCCACGAGCGCTGCGGCAAGCAGGCAGGCGAATGCAAGGGCGAGGCGGGCGGCACGCATCGGGCGGCATGTAATCAGAGTCGCCGCGGCGGCCACTGCCCACGGCGTCCCGGCGAATCGGCATATAGGGTGGCGGCGTCGTCGAAACGGAGGGAGAGGGAATGGCGCAGCGAGCGGCTTTGGTGACGGGAGGATCTGGAGGGATCGGCCTGGCGATCGCCCGCGCCCTGGGCGAAGAGGGGTATGCGCTGACGCTCTCGGCGCGCCGTCCCGAGAAACTCGAGGACGCGGTGGCGGGGCTCCGCGCCGACGGGTTCGAGGTTCAGACCGTTCCCGCCAACGTCGCCGATGAGGAGGAGCTGCTCGCCGTCTTCGCCGCCCACCGCGAGAAGTACGGCCGCCTCGACGCGCTGGTCAACAACGCCGGAATCGGGATCGGCGGGCTGATGCATGAAATCCAGTCCAAGCACCTGGACATGCAGCTTGGGATCAACCTCCGCTCGCTGATCATCGCCACCCGGGAGGGGCTGCCGATGCTGCGCGAGGCCGGCGCCGAGCACGAAAAGGCGCTGCTCCTCAACACCGCCTCGATCGCCGGCAAAGGCGGCCAGGCCTTCCTCTCCGTCTACGCCGCCACCAAGGCCGCGGTGATCAACTTCACCCAGTCGACCGCCCGGGAAACGAACGGCGCAGGTATCCAGTGCACCGCCCTCGCGCCGGGCTTCGTCGACACTGCGATGACCGACTTCGTCAAGAGCGAGGTCCCGGCCGAGAAGATGATCCAGCCCTCCGACATCGGCGAGGCAGTGCACTTCCTGCTCCGCGTTTCGCCGAACTGCCACATCCCGGAGATTGTCTTCAACCGACCCGGTGAGGGACCCGACGCCCCCTGACGGCCCCCGGGGTCGCCATGCGGCGTCCTTGGTCGCCTAAATGGCGCCGCCATTTAGGCTCCCCGCGTCCTTGCCTGGCGACCCCGGGGTCTCGTCACTGCGCGTACTCGTCGCCGCCTTCGGTGACCCCGGCCACGTCTTTCCGGCGATCGCCCTGGGGCGGGCGCTGGCGGGGCGCGGGCACGAGGTCGTCGTCGAGACCTGGGAGGAGCGGCGCCAGGCGGTGGAAGGCGCCGGGCTCGGTTTCGCCGCGGCCGAGGAATACCGGATGTTCCCGCCGGCGGAGCCGGACTCAGCCGACGGCCAGCACGCCGCAGAGGCGGCGCGGGCGCTGCTGCCGCTGCTGGAGCGGATGCGCCCGCACGTCACCGTCAGCGACATCCTCACCCTGGCACCGGCGCTGGCGGCCGAGCGGGCCGGCGTCCCCCTGGCGACCCTCGTCCCCCACATCTACCCGGTCGTCGAGCCCGGGCTGCCGTTCTTCGCGATCGGCCTGCGGGCGCCGCGCACGCCGCTTGGCCGTGCCGGTTGGCGGGCCGGGCAGCGGGCGCTGAACGTGGGCCTAGAGCACGGCCGCCGCGACCTCAACCTGCAGCGGCAGCGGCTCGGCCTCCCCCCCGTCGAGCGCTTCCACGGCGGCATCAGCCCCGACCTGGCACTGGTGGCCACCTATCCCCAGCTCGAGTACCCGCGCCGGTGGCCGCCCGGAGTCGAGGTCACCGGGCCGATGACCTTCGAGGCCCCCCATCCCGAGATCGAGCTGCCGCCCGGCGACCGCCCGCTCGTCCTCGTCGCCCCCAGCACCGCGCACGACTCCGGCAACCACCTGGTCCGCACCGCGCTCGCCGCGCTCGCCGGGGAGCCGGTGCGGGTGGTGGCGACCACCAACCGGGTCAGGCCCCAGCACCCGATCGAGGTCCCCGCCAACGCGGTCCTCGTCGACTGGCTCAGCTACAGCCAGCTGATGCCGGCGGCCTCGCTGGTGATCTCCCACGGCGGCCACGGCACCGTCGCCCGCGCCCTCGGCGCCGGAACTCCGGTCCTGATCTGCCCGATCACCGGCGACATGAGCGAGACGGCGATGCGGGTCGCCTGGGCCGGGGCCGGCCTCTCGCTCCCCTGGCGGCTGTGCCGGCCGGCGCCGCTGCGCTGGGCGACGCGGCAGCTGCTCGGCGATCCGTCCTTCGCTGCGCGCGCGGGCAAGATCGCCGCCTGGGGACGCGAGAACGACGGCGCCGAGCGTGGCGCCGAGCTGGTCGAGCGCCTGGCCGCCGCCAAGCGGGCCGGCCGGGTCCACGTCTGACAGAACCCGGTCGGTTCCGGTCACTTGAGGCTCCGGGGGTGGGACTCGAACCCACAACCCTTCGATTAACAGTCGAATGCTCTGCCGATTGAGCTACCCCGGAACGCAGCATCCGGCGCGCTCCCGGACCGCTCGGAATTTACCGACTCAGCTCTCGACACGTTGGGTGTGGGCGATCTTCTCGACCAGGGCGGCCCTTTCGCGGCTGAGGGCGGCACGGCGCTCGTAGTCGCCGCGCTCGCCGGCGGCGGCGAGCTCGTCCTCGAGGCGGCGCTGCTCCAGCAGCAGGAAGTTCAGCTCCATCGACTCGTGAGAGGCGGGCTCGTCGCGCGACAGCATCACCAGCTCGGTGATCAGGCCGGCGAGGTCGTCGTCGTCGTGGGGAAGGTTGGACGCGGGGTCCTCGGGGTGCTCGCGCAACCAGGCGGCGGCTCGCAGTCCGCTGGGCGAGAGGTGGGCGTCGGTGAGCCGCGCCAGGTACTCCCGGCCCTCCGTCGGCAGCGCGATGCACATCGCCAGCAGCGCCCGCTCGCGCCGCTCGCGCGAGGTCAGCTCGGCAGCTCGCCGGGGTTGCGGCGCCGCGGCACCGCGGCCGTCGCGCTGGTCCGCCGCTCGGTCGGCGCCGCCGCTGGCCGGCTGGGCCGCCACCACCCTTCCCATCACCATCGCCGGCTCGAGGTCGAGGCGCTCGGCCACGCGCCGCACCAGGTCGTCGCGGCTCGCCGACTCCCCCATCCCCGCCAGGACCGGCGCCACCTCCGACAGCGCCCGGTCGCGCTCGACCGGCGAGGCGACATCGGTTTTGTCGAGCACGAGACCGACCTGGAAGTCGGTCAGCTCGACCGCGGCCTCGACCAGGCTGCCGAAACGCTCGGCGCCGCCTGGCTCGGCCATCATCTCCGCCGGGTCCTCGCCCGCCGGCATCGCCGCAACCCGCAGCCGCATCTTGCGCCCGGCCGCGACCCGCTGGGCCCGCAGCATCGCCTCCTGGCCGGCGGAGTCGGCGTCGAGCGCCAGCACCACCTCCTCGACCATGCCGGAAAGGGTCGCCACCTGCTCGCCGGTGATCGCGGTCCCCATCACGCCCACCGCCTCCTCGATCCCAGCCTGGTGCAGGGCCAGCACGTCGGTGTACCCCTCGACGACCACCGCCCTCCCCGCCCTGGCGATTGCCGCCTTGGCGAGGTCGACCCCGTAGAGCATCTGACTCTTGTGGAAGAAGTCGGTCTCGGCCGTGTTGACGTACTTGGCCCCCTGGTCGGAGCGCATCGCCCGACCGCCGAAGCCGAGCGTGCGGCCGCGACGGTCGCGGATCGGGAACATGATCCGGGCGCGGAAGCGGTCGTACTCGCCGCCGCTGCGCCCCCGCTGGACCAGGCCGACCCCGCGCAGCTCCTCGACGCTGAAGCCCGCCTGCTGGCCGCGGACCAGGATCTTGTCCCAGGCGCTGGGGGCGAAGCCGACGCCGAAGCCGCGCAGCACCTCCTCGCCGAGACCGCGCTCGGCCAGGTACTCGCGGGCCCTCCCGGCCTCCTTGGACTCCCAGAGGTAGCTGGCGTAGTAGGCCGCGGTGCGCTCCAGCAGCTGCTCGAGCCGGCGCCGGTGCTGCCGCTTGGCCTCCGCCCGCGGATCCTCCTGCTCGCGCTCGAGCTCGACCCCGTAGCGGTCGGCGAGCAGCTCCACCGCCTCGGCGAAGCCAACCCCCTCCTTCTCCTCGACGAACTTGATCACGTCGCCGCCGACCCCACAGCCGAAGCAGTGGTACAGCTTCTCCTGCGGCTCGACCGAGAACGACGGCGTGCGCTCCTCGTGGAACGGGCAGAGCCCGACCCAGCGGACGCCCTGGCGGCGCAGGTCGGTGTGGGCGGAGACGACCTCGACGATGTCGGCCGCCTGCTTCACCCGTTCGAGGCTCTCGGGGGAGATCAGCGCCATCAGAACCTGGACTCCTCGGGGATCGTCAGCTCCGTGAACTTGGCGATGCAGTAGCGGTCGGTCATGCCGGCGATGTAGTCGGTGACACGCTGGCAGTCGCTTGCCGCCGGGTCCCAGCGTGGCACCTCATCGGGATTGGCGAGGTAGTGGTCGAGGAGGCCGCGCATCGCGTGTTCCACGCGCCCGTGCTCGCGCTGTGCCTCCGGCCCCAGGTAGACCCGCTCGAACATGAACTTGCGCAGGCGCAGCATCGCGTTGCCGATCTCCCGACCCTGGACGATGTCGCCGCTGCCGGACGAACGCTCGACGATGTCGCGGACCAGGGTGTCGATCCGCTGCGAACCGGTCGGCCCCAGCAGCTCGATCTCCTTCGCCGGAAGGTCCTCCGTCCGCAGGATCCCCGCCCGCAGGGCGTCATCGATGTCGTGGTTGATGTAGGCGACGCGATCGACCAGCTTCACGATCCGCCCCTCCAGCGTCGCCGGCTTGTTCGGGCCGGTGTGGTTGAGGATGCCGTCGCGGACCTGCTCGGTCAGATTGAGACCGTGGCCGTCGCGCTCCAGCACCTCGACCACCCGCAGCGAGTGCTCGTTGTGCTTGAAGCCGCCGCCGCAATGCTCGCGCAGCGCCGCGTCGAGCGTCGCCTCGCCGGCGTGGCCGAACGGCGGGTGCCCGAGGTCGTGTCCGAGACCGATCGCCTCGGTCAGGTCCTCGTTCAGCCCCAGCGCCCGCGCCACCGTGCGAGCGATCCCGCAGGCCTCGAGCGTGTGGGTGAGGCGGGTGCGGTAGTGGTCGCCCTCGGGAGCTACGAAAACCTGCGTCTTGTGCTTGAGGCGGCGGAAGGACTTGGAGTGGACGATGCGGTCGCGGTCGCGCTGGAACGGCGTGCGAAGCGGGCTGTCGGGCTCCGGCACAGCGCGGCGGGCCGGGTAGGAGCGGGTCGCGTGCTCGGAGAGGAACTCGTCCTCCCAAGCCCGGATCCGATCCTCGAAGGTGACGGTGGCGGGCACCGACCGATCATAGGGCCGGGCGGCCGACGCCAGACGGCGAAAACCAAGCAGATCAAGGACGCAGGGAGCGCCGTGTGCTCTGCACACAAGCGACCGAGGACGCCGAGATGCGCCGGTTTGCAGACGTCTGGCTAGGCCGCCGCGCGGAGCTGGACGTGAGCGTGATGCTCGAGCGTCTCACCCACCGCGCGCTCGACCTGACGCAGCGCCCGCGGCTCGGCCTCCGGCGCCTCGCTGAGCGGCTTCGCCAGAGCCTCGACCATGAAGCTGTGCGCCTCCGCGGAAAGCTCGAACGACCCGGCCTCGCAACTGGCGCAGACGACGCCCCCGGCGGCGCCCGAGAACCCCGTCAGGTGCTCGGCCTCGCCACAGTGGGTGCAGGAGGCGAGTTCGGGGGCGAATCCCGCCACCAGCGCCAGCTTCAGGCGGAAGGACAGCGCCGCTTCCAGGCCCGCCGCCCGCGGCTCGGCCGGGTCGTCGAGTAGCACCAGGTAGCGGCAGAGCAGGTTGTATGCGGGCTGGTTCGGCTCGGCCGAGTCGAGCAGCCGCAGGACCGAGTCGCAGGCGCGAGCGCCGGCGGTGAGCGCCGGCCCGGAGGAACGCAGCCGCGGGTAGCCGTCCACGGTCGAGACGTTGGTCACCGTCAACAGGTCGCCGCGGCCTTCGTGCAGGACCAGGTCGAGGCGGAAGAACGGCTCCAGGCGGCCACCGAACCGCGATTTCGGTTTGCGGACCCCCTTGGCGATCGCGCCGAAGCGGCCGCGGGTGTTCGAGTAGAGGTGGAGGATGCGGTCCGCCTCCCCGTAGCGGATGCTGCGCAGGACGATCGCCTCGGTCTTGACCGTGGTTCCGGCCACGAGACCAAATGTGACCGACGGTCCGGACGGCGCGGGGCGGTTTCTTCCCACCCGTCCGGGACAAACTCGCCCCGCTACCGCGCCTTGCGACGGCGAGGCCGCCGCCGCAGCCGCAACTGGCAGCTCGGGCAGAAGTACGTGGAGCGCCCGCCGACGACGATGCGCACGATCTCGGCGCCACAGGAGGGGCAGGGCTGCCCCTCGCGGGTGTGGACGAGGAACTCGTCCTGCATCGTCCCCTTCTCGCCGCGGGCGTCGCGGTAGTCGTCGATCGAGGCGCCGCCGCCGTCGATCCCCGCCTCGAGGGCGGCGACGACCGCGTCGCGCAGCGCCGCGTGGTGCTCGGGCTTCATCGAGCCGGCCGGCGATAGCGGGTGCAGTCGCGCCCGGTAGAGCGCCTCGTCGGCGTAGATGTTGCCGACGCCGGCGACGCCGGACTGGTCGAGCAGGAACGACTTCAGCGGCGCCGTGCGCCCGGCGGCCATCTCCCCCAGCGCCTCGGGAGTGAAGTCGGGCGAGAGCGGCTCGACGCCGAGCCGGGCGAAGCGCTGCTCGAGGTCGGCGTCGTCGATCAGGAACGCCTCGCCGAAGCGGCGCGGATCGGTGAACCAGACCTCGCGGCCGTCGTCGAGGAGGAAGCGGGCGCGCAGGTGCCGGGCCGAGGTCGAGCGCTCGCCCTCGTACAGCCGCCGTCCCTCCGAGGGGTCGAGCATCTCCTCGCCCTCGACGAGGATCAGGTTGCCGGTCATCCGCAGGTGCATCACCAGGGTCCGCCCGCCATCCAGCGCCAGCAGCAGGTACTTGCCGCGCCGTCCCAACCCCTCGATCGTGGCGCCGCTGACCGCCGCGGCGAGCTCATCCGGCGGCACGGGCCGCGACCAGCGCTCGTCCAGCACCTCCAGCGCCTCAATCCGCCGCCCTTCCAGCTCCGGCTCCAACTGCCGGCAAACGGTCTCCACCTCCGGCAGCTCGGGCATACCCCCGTTCTACTTCATCGAGTTGCCGTTTTGTTCCGCTGGGCGAGACAAAACGGCAACTCGGCGGGGCCGTTAGCCAGACGGCGTCAGTCCTCGCTGGCGCGGGGGTGGGCGCTGAAGTAGACCTCCTTGAGGCGGTCGCCGGAGAGGTGCGTGTACATCTGGGTGGTGGAGATGTCGGCGTGGCCGAGCATCTCCTGCACGGCGCGCAGGTCGCAGCCGCCGGCGAGGAGATGGGTGGCGAAGCTGTGGCGCAGGGTGTGCGGGCTCATCCGCCCGGCGAGGCCGGCGTCGCGGGCGTGGCGCTGGACGATCTTGTAGAGGCCCTGGCGGGTCAGCGGCCCGCCGCGGAAGTTGACGAACAGCTTCGCCTCGTGGCGCTCACCGATCAGCTTCGACCGTCCGCCGCGCAGGTAGGCGGAGATCGCCGCGATCGCCTGCCGCCCCAGCGGCACCACCCGCTCCTTCGAGCCCTTGCCGCGGGCACGCAGAAAGCCCTCGCGCGGGTCGATGTCGCCGAGCTCGAGCCCGATCGTCTCCGAGGCTCGCAGCCCGCACGCGTACATCACCTCCAGCAGCGCCCGGTCACGCAGCGCGGTCGGCTCGCTCCCCCGCGGTGACGCCAGCAGCTTCTGCACCTCGGCGTAGTTGAGGACCTGCGGCAGCTTCTTCGAGCGGCGCGGAGCGCTCAGCGCCGCGGTCGGGTCGTCGCCGATCAGCTCGTCGCGGCGCAGGTGCTTGTAGAAGGAGCGCAGGCAGGCGGCCTTGCGGTGGATCGTCGCGGCGGAGCAGGCAGGACGGCCCTCGCCGGTCGCCAGGACCGCAAGGAAGTCGGCGACGTCGGCCGGGCGCGCTTGCAGAGCGTCGAGGCCGTGGGCGGAGAGGTATTCGCCGTACTGGAGCAGGTCGGTGCGGTAGGCGCCCAGGGTGTTGCGGGAGAGGCCACGCTCCAACTCCAGATACGAGAGGAAGTCGAGGACGAGGCTCTCGAAGCGGGCGTCGGCGCCGGCGGCTGCCGGGACAGCGGGCACCGCGGGTTTGATGGCGACGGCCATGAACGCAGGTTCTCGGCGATCGTTCACAACCCTTGATCCGCAAGGGACTGTGCGCTCCGGCCCGCGGGCCCTGTCGTGGCGGCATCCCCCCCGGCCGCTCCGAGCCGTGGGTCCTGTCATGGGGGAAGGCACCTGCGGGCGAGGTTTTCGTTCTCGGCGCCTCCCCCCATGCCACCCACGACAGGATCGGTTGGGTCGGGACGCCGGTTACTCGGCGAGGAGGCGGCCTGCCGCGAGCGGTGCAGCGAAGAACAACGGGTCGTCGGCAAGGGACCGGCCCATGGTGGTGGCCGGCAGGCCCGAGGCAGCGTAGGCGTCCAGGTCGACGGGGGCGGAGCGCAGGCGGTGGCGGTCTCCGCGCGTCTCCTCCAGGGAAGCAAGCGCCTCGTCATGACGCTCTGGCACGGCGACGTCAACCGGGGCCAGGAGAAGGTCGAGGACCGTGCGGGTGTGGTGGCTGAGGCCGCGGTGGCGCTGGCGGGGGTCGGACGAGGACAGGCGCGGGGAGATCACGGTCGGCAGGCGCAGCGAGAGCGCCGCGTGGGCGCTGTCGAGAGCGGCCATGCCGCCGTGGCCGAGCGCGGTCTCGGAGCCGATGATGCCGGGGCCGGGGCCGACCAGGATCGCGTCCCAGCCAAGGCGGCTCGCCGCCGCGTCGAGAGCGCCGACCGTGCTCAGCGCCTCGTGCTCGCCGCCATACGCCGAGCCCGCCGTGATGTGGCCGCAGAGCAGGCCGCGCTCGCACAGCGCCGCCACGTCCCGCGAAAGGGACCCGGGCAGCGCGCCTCCCGCGGTCTGCACGTAGCCGACCCGCACGCCCGGCGAGGCCTGGGCCGCAGCCCATGCCGCCGGCGCAAGGTGCCCGTGCAGGGGCAGGATCGCGACCGGAACCGCGGTCACCCCAGCCCCACTCCGTTCCGTGGTTCCCTTGTCGCTCATTTCGTGACTAAGGAACCGCGCGGCGTCGGGAGTCTCGACCGGCTCGACCGGGTGCTGCAGCGAGCTGTAGTTGAGCTTCATCACGTGCTCGCCGCCGACCTCCCCTCGACCCTCCAGGCCGCGGCTGAGGTTGACGTGGACGACGTCGAAGCCGCCGGAGCCGAGCCCGAGGTCGAGCGCGGCCACGTTGACGACGACCTCGTCGCCCTCGCGCATCTCCCCCAGCAGCACCTCGTCCGCCCAGGCTGGCCTGCCCTCGCCCCCGACCTCGACGACCAGCGGCTGCTCGGAGACGACGACGCCGCGGCGCAGGTCGAGGCGGCCGCTCACGCCTCGCCCGCCGCCGACGCGGCACCCGCGGCGGCTGCCGCGGCGACGATCCCCTCGCAGACCTCGAGCATCGTGTCGAGGCTGCGGGCCGGGACCATCTCGTCGGCGGTGTGGACGGCCTCGGTCCCGTTGGAGAGCAGGACACAGTCGAAGCCATCGCGGCGCAGGACGTTGGCGTCGCTGCCGCCGCCGATCGCGACCCGGTTCGGCTCCAGGCCGGCGCCGCGCAGGCCGGTCTCGGCGAGGGCCAGGGCCGGCGAGGACGGCGGCAGCTCATAGCCGCGGAACAGCTCTTCGATCCGCACGTCGACGTCGCAGCCGTGCTCGCTCGCCCCCCAGGCGCAGGCGTCGGCGATCTCCCCGGCGACCTCAGCTGCCCGCGCCGGGTCGAGGCTGCGCGTCTCGGCGTGGATCCCGCAGTGGCCGGGGACGACGTTGCCGGAGGTGCCGCCGGAGATCAGGCCGACGTTGGCGGTGGTCCCCTCGTCGAGCCTCCCCAGGTCCATCCGGGAGACCGCCGCGGCGGCGGCGGCGATCGCGCTGCTGCCGTCCTCCGGGCGGATCCCGGCGTGCGCCTCGACCCCGGCGAAGTCGGCGAGGATCTTCTGCTGGGTCGGGGTCCTGACGATCACCTCGCCGACCGGGCCGGCGTGGTCGAGGACGAAGCCGCAGCGCGAGCGCAGCACCGGCGTGTCGAAGGCCTTCGCACCGCGCAGGCCCTGCTCCTCGGCCACGGTCAGGAGCAGCTCGATCCCGACCGGTGGCGGCTGCTCCGCGTGGCGGGCGACGAGCTCCATGAAGACCGCCACCGCGGCCTTGTTGTCGGCGCCGAGGATCGTCTCGCCGCGGCTGCGGAAGGCGCCTTCGTCGTCGACCACCTCGACCTGGCCCCGATGCGGGACGGTGTCGAGGTGGGCGCAGAACATCACCCACTCCTCGCCACGCCCGGGTAGCCGCGCCAGCAGGTTCCCCGCCCCCGCTTCGGCCGGGCCGGCGGCGTCGTCCTCGCTCACCTCGAGACCGAGCGCCCGCAGCTCCGCCGCGACGCTGTCGGCGACCTCCCTCTCCTCCCCCGTCGGACTGCGGATCTCGCAGAGCCGGACGAAGGTCTCGTGCAATCGTGAGTTCCCCTCCACGCGGGGAAGGCTAGCCGGACGGCCTCGGGCGGTGGCGTTCAGCCGGAGCGCCGGACGCCGACGTCGCTCTCGGCGGCGTCCTCCGCGTCCTCGAGTGCGCCGCCGTCCGCCGGCCGTTCGCCAGCGTGGCCGGCGGCGGCGCCGACGAACTCACGGAACAGCGGCTCCGGCCGGTTGGGCCTGGAGTTGAACTCCGGGTGGAACTGCGAGGCGACGAAGAACGGGTGGTCGGGCAGCTCGATCATCTCGACCAGGCGCTCGTCCGGCGAGGTGCCGCTGCAGACCAGGCCCTCGTCTTCGAGCCGGCGTCGCAGCTGGTTGTTGACCTCGTAGCGATGACGGTGGCGCTTGTAGATGACGGCCTCGCCGAAGATCTCGCGGGCTTTGGTCCCCTCGTGCAGCTTCACCGGGTCGGCTCCGAGCCGCATCGTCCCGCCCATGTCGGAGACCTCCTTCTGCTCCGGCAGCAGGTCGACGACCGGGAACGGCGTCTCGGGGTCGAACTCGGCCGAGTTGGCCCCCTCCATGCCGACCACCGTGCGGGCGAACTCGACCACTGCGATCTGCATCCCGAGGCAGATCCCGAGGTAGGGGATCGAGCGTTCGCGGGCGATCCGCGCCGCCTGGATCTTGCCCTCGATGCCGCGCTCGCCGAAGCCGCCGGGGATGAGGATCCCGTCGCAGCCCTCGAGCCGCTCGGGATCGAGGTTCTCGGAATCGACCAGCTCGACGTTGACGCCCACGCCATGGTGGAAACCGCCGTGCTCGAGCGCCTCGATCACCGACTTGTAGGCGTCGGCCAGCTGCACGTACTTGCCGACGATCGCGATCCGCACCTCACCGGTCGCGGAGTCGGCGCGCCGCACCATCGCCTCCCATTCGGCCAGGTCCGGAGACGGCGCCTCCATCCCGAAATGGTCGAGGACGATGTCGTCGACGCCTTCGGCCCGGAAGGCGAGCGGCACCTTGTAGATGTTGTCGACGTCGTGGGCGGAGATGACGCTGTCGACCGGAAGGCTGGCGAAGAGCGCGATCTTGGCGCGGATCTCGCGGTCGAGGCGACCCTCGGAGCGGCAGATCAGCGCGTGCGGCTGGATCCCGATCCGGCGCAGCTCGTTGACCGAGTGCTGGGTCGGCTTCGTCTTCAGCTCGCCGGCGTGGCCGACGTAGGGAACCAGCGTCAGGTGGATGAACATGCTGCGTTTCGGGCCCAGGTCCGTGTAGAGCTGGCGGATCGACTCGAGGAACGGCAGCGACTCGATGTCGCCGACGGTGCCGCCGATCTCGGTGATCACGAAGTCGACCGACTGCGACTCGGCGACGATCAGGATCCGCTGCTTGATCTCGTTGGTGATGTGCGGGATCACCTGCACGGTGGCGCCGAGGTAATCGCCGCGGCGCTCGCGCCGGATCACCGAGTTGTAGACAGCGCCGGCGGTGACGTTGGAGGCGCGCGAGGTGTTGGAGTCGGTGAAGCGCTCGTAGTGGCCGAGGTCGAGGTCGGTCTCCGCCCCGTCCTCGGTGACGAACACCTCGCCGTGCTGGAACGGGCTCATCGTCCCCGGGTCGACGTTGATGTAGGGGTCGAACTTCTGCAGCTGGACCGTGAAGCCGCGGGAGACGAGGAGGCGGCCGATCGAGGCGGCGGCGATCCCCTTGCCGAGAGCCGAGACCACCCCGCCGGTGACGAAGATGAACCTCGTGTCGCCTTTGTTTGCCGGACTCATGCTCTGCCGAGCGAGTCTAGCCAGCGCAGTGGCGGAACCGAATCGATGGTCGCCGAAATAGACCGCAACTCCCCGTAAATCGTCAGCGCCGCGACGACCGCGAGGGCTG
Source organism: Solirubrobacterales bacterium (assembly GCA_040900615.1). Lineage (GTDB taxonomy): Bacteria > Actinomycetota > Thermoleophilia > Solirubrobacterales > 70-9 > VAYN01. Next base: position 18,072 of record JBBDYP010000017.1, read on the forward strand.
CGAGCCGCGCGTCCCCGCCCAGGATCGTCAGCAGCCAGACCCCGGCGACGGCCCCGATCAGGTTGGCGCCGGTGTCCCCCAGCATCGCCCGCTCGCGCAGCGTCAGCCAGGCCCCGACCGCGACCGGGCCGACGAAGATCCCCAGCAGCTCGATCGGGGCCAGCGTCCAGGCGCCCAGGCAGAGGCCGACGCCCAGCAGCGCCAGCCCCTTCTCGGCCCGGCCCGGCCGCAGGTCGAGCAGGTTGAAGAGGTTGGTGGCGAGGATCAGCAGCGCCACGTCGGCGACGTAGCGCCAGGACTCCAGGCCGCGGCCGGAGACCACGTAGGCGGCCAGGGCGAGCGCCCCGATCGCCTTGATCGCCCCGGTCGAGAGGCTGCCTTCGCGCAGCGCCCGCCAGTGGCCGCGCCATCCGCGCGGCGTCGCCGCGACCTCGCCCCGGCCGAGGGCGTCGTCGAGGAAGCCGAGGAAGGCGATCCCGAGCAGGTAGGGCAGCCAGCGCCGCAGCTCGGGGTCGAGCAGGTCGAGGTCGGCGCGGTCGTCGAGGAAGGCGAGCGGGGCCAGCGCCACCAGCGCCGCCGTCGCCAGCACCGCCCCGAGCGGGAAGGCGAGCAGAGCGCCCCGGTAGTTCTCCCGCACCAGCCCGGCGTCGCGCAGCCCGCGCGCCCCGGCCGGCACCAGAAACAGCGCCAGCGCGATCGCCAGCGGGAAGCCGACCCAGTAGACGGCTCAGCCCCCCTGCGTCAGCAGGTCCGGGAGCAGCCGATCGGCGCTGCTCTTGACCCCGAAGCTGCCCTCGGCCCCGAGCATCGCGAAGACCATCGCCAGCTTGCCGGCGCTGTCCTCGACGTTGTCGACGCTGGAGAGGTCGTTGCCCTGGAAGAAGGAGATCGAGGAGGGTTCGGTGGTCGTGGTCTCGATCCCGACCGCCGGCGCCCGCGTCGCGGTGATCCCGCTCAGCAGCGCCGATTCCAGCTGGCCGGCCTTGGACCTCTGCACCGCTCCCAGGTCCTGCGGCTGGTCGCGGACGACGATGACCCCGTCGAGGGCGCCGAAGCTGCCGCTGGCGCGCGAGAAGAGATGGCCGCGGACGACCTGCGGCAGGATGCCGCCGATCACCAGCTGCCGCCCCAGCCCAGTCCCCAGCGCGGTCAGCGCGTCGGGGTTGGTCCGCAGGTCGGAGAAGCGGGTCTTGGCGACGTCGCCGGCGAGGCCGTTGACGTCGACCGGCTCGCGCACCACTCCCACCCCGACGAGCTTCGCCCCGGTCGGCCCCAGCGCGTCCTCGACCGCTTCGGTGGCCTCGCTCGGCAGGCCGCCGAGGGCGACGATCGCGAGCCGCTTGCCCTCGAGCCGGTCGCGGGTCAGGACCGGGTAGACGCGGTCGGCGAATTCGTTGGAGCGGCCCAGCTCGCCGCTCAGCTCGTCGGCCTCGGAGCGGGCGTCCTGGAGGTTGCCGACGAGGCTGTGCTCGAGGTCCTTGCGGGTGTTGGTGAGCGCGTCGCCGCCGAACTCGGCGCCGATCAGGATGCCGATCGCCAGCGCGAGGAACACCGCGATCAGCGAGGTGGTGTGGTAGCGGGCGCTGTAACCCATCAGCGGCCGAAGGCTAGATGGTCGACACGGCGCCCCCTGGCGGCCACTAGATCCCGAGCCAGATCCTGATCTTCAGCCAGACCAGCTGGAAGACGTCGTTGAGGGCGGGCGAGGTGATCACGAGGATCGTCAGCAGGATCGCGAACGCGACCCCGATCAGGGCGGCCGGGGCGAGGGCGGAGCTCGGGTTGTAGAGCCGGCTCACCCCCTTGGCGTCGACCAGCCGCTCGCCGATCCGCAACCGGGTGAGGAAGGTCGAGGACATGCCGCCGCGCTTGCGGTCGAGGAACTCGATCAGGTTGAAGTGGGCGCCGACGCTGACGATCAGGTCCGCGCCCTTCTCGTAGGCCATCAGCATCGCCACGTCCTCGCTGGTGCCGGCGGCGGGGACGATCGTGTGCGGCAGGCCGGCCGCCTGCAGGCGCTCGCAGCCGGGCGCGCGGCCGTCGGGGTAGGCGTGGACCACGAGCTCGGCCCCGCAGGACAGTGCGGCGTCTGAGGCCGAGTCCATGTCGCCGAGGATAAGGTCGGGCTTCAGGCCCGCCTCCAGCACCCCGTCGGCGCCGCCGTCGACGGCGACGATCAGCGGCCGCACGTCGCGGATGTAGGCGCGCAGCGCTTTCAGGTCGCGGCGGTGACGCTCGCCGCGGACGACGATCAGCACGTGGCGGTCGCGAAACGAGGCCTTGGTCGGCGGGAAGTCGACGCTGCCGGTCAGCAGGTCGGTCTCCTGGCGGACGTGGGCGACCGTGTTCTCGGCGAACTCGGCCAGCGCCTCGTCGATCCGCTCGCGCTGCTCCTGCAGCTGGCGTTCCAGCTCGGCGGCGGTGAGGACGCGCCCCCGCAGCACCTCCTGGTCGCCGATCCTGACGGTGCCGCCGTCGACCGTGACCCTGTCGCCGTCGTTCAGAAGCTCGAAGAGGCCGCCGTCGGGCGCGTCGACGAGGCGGACTCCGGCTCGCGCCAGCATCAGCGGCCCGGCGTTCGGGTAGCGCCCGTTGGAGGAGGGCGAGGCGTTCAGCACCGCGGCCACCCCGGCTTCGATCAGCTCCTCGGCGGCGATGCGGTCGATGTTGACGTGGTCGATGACGGCGACGTCGCCGGGACGCAGGCGCTTGACCAGGTGCTTGGTCCGCTCGCCCAGCCGGGCGGTGCCTTCGACCGGCGCATCCGGTCGCCCCCCGTTGCGACGCCCGAGCAGAGCTGGAAGGCGACGGCGACTGGTGGTTGCCATCCGCTCAGACTAGGCCAAGCGGTCCCCCAGGGCCACCCCTCCGGCGCATAGCGGCGTCCTCGGTCGCTCGCATGCGGAGCACGCCACGCTCCCTGCGTCCTTGCTCTGCTTGGACGGGTGGCCCTAGGCCGCGGCAAGCAGCTCGCGGGCGTGGCGGGTGGCCGCCTCGTCGGATCGCTCGCCGCCGAGCATGCGGCGGATCTCCTCGACCACGGCCTCGCCGTCGAGCCGCTCGACCGTCGCCACCGCCTGCCCGTCGGCGACGTCCTTCTCGAGCCGGAAGTGGACGCCGGCCAGCGACGCGACCTGAGGCAGGTGGGTGATGCAGACGACCTGGCGGCCCTCGCCCAGCGACCGCAGCCGCTCCCCCACCACCCGCGCCGTGTTGCCGCCGATCCCGGCGTCGATCTCGTCGAAGACCAGCGTGCCCGCGCTCGCCGCCTGACCGAGGCCGCTCAGGGCCAGCATCACCCGCGAAAGCTCACCGCCCGAGGCCGCGTCGCGCAGCGGCGCCGCCTCGATGCCGGGGTTGGGGGCGACCCGCAGCTCGACGGTCTCGCGTCCCGAGGGCCCGTAGCCGTCGGAGTGCGGCTCCAGCACCACCTCCAGGGTCGCGCCGGCCATCGAGAGCCGGTCCAGCTCGGCCGCGACCCGCTCTTCGAGCGGCGCGGTCGCGGCGGCGCGGTCGGCGCTCAGGCGCTCCCCCAGCTCCTGGCGCCGCCCCTCGGCCCCCGCCAGCGCGGCCGCGGCCTCGGCCCCGCGTTCCTCGGCTCCCTCCAGTCGCTCGATCTCGGCCCGGCAGCGCTCGGCGTGCTCGAGCACCGACTCGACGCTGCCGCCGTGCTTGCGCTCGAGCCGGTCGATCGCCTCCAGCCGCTCCTCGATCGCCATCAGGGCCCCCGGGTCGGCCTCCAGTCCCTCGGCATAGTCGCGCAGCTCGGAGCCGACGTCGCCCAGCTCGACCGCGAGGGCGGTGACCCGCTCGGCGATCGCGTCGAGCCCGGGGTCGAGCCCGGCCGCGCCCTGCAGCTGGGTTTCTGCCCGGGCCAGCGCCTCTGCGGCGCCGCCGCCGTCCTCGTCGGCGCCGGCCAATCCGGCGTGGGCCGCGCCCGCGGCCTCGCGCAGGCCCTCGGCGTGGCGCAGGCGCTCCCGCTCGGCGGCCATCCCCGCCCGCTCCTCGGGGTCGGGCGCCACCTCCTCGATCTCCGACAGCTCGTAGCGGTAGAGGTCGAGGTCGCGCTCCCGCGACCCTTCCCGCTCCCGCAGTTCGGCGATCTCGGCGACCAGCCGCCCGCACTCCCGGTGCGCCTCGCGATAGCCGCAGCGCAGCTCCAGGTGCTCGGCGCCGGCGAAGCCGTCGAGGATCTCCAGCTGCGCCGAGGCGATCGTCAGCTTGCGGTGCTCGTGCTGGCCGAAGAACGCCAGCAGGCGCCCCCCGAGCAGCTTCAGGTCCGCCGCCGTCGCCGCCCGCCCGGCGACGAAGGCGCTGGTCCGCCCCCCGGCCGAGACGCGCCGCCCCAGCACCACCTCGTCGGCGCCCTCCGGCAGCCGCTCGGCCAGCTCCGCCATCTCCGGCTCCTCCAATAGCCCCTCGGGCAGGTCGAAGACGCCCTCGACCCAGGCCTCCTCCGCCCCCGGCCGCACGATCTGGGACTTCGCCTTGCCCCCCATCAGCAGGTCGAGCGAGTGCGCCAGAACCGTCTTCCCGGCCCCGGTCTCCCCGGTGATCGCGTTCAGCCCTTCTCCCAATCGAAGCTCGGCTCGTTCGATCAGCAGCAGATTCTCGATCCGGAGCTCGCGCAGCATGCGATCTGTGTAGCAACGCGGGCGGACCGACTATTCCCGGATTCGCGGTCGTTGCGGATTCAGCCCGCGGCCGGCTCAGCCGGCCCGTCGATCGGCTGCACGAAGTCGCGAGACCGAACGAGGAGGAAACCGAGGGCGGCGCCGACGAAGGAGAGGACCGCCGCAATCAGGAGGATCTCGTTGAAGCCACTGACAAAGGCGATGTTGGAGGCGTGAACGATTTCAGCCCGTTCGGCTGGCGAGACCGCCGCTGCCGCCGCACGCGATCCACCCGATGCCACCAGTTCGCCGAGGCCGTCGGGGGCGTTCGGCAGCACCTGCGCCAGCTTCGAGTCGACCCGCGACTGGAAGATCGCTCCCAGGGAGGCGACGCCGGTGGCGATCCCGACCTGGCGGAAGGTGGTGTTGATGCCCGATCCCATGCCCGATTTCTCCACCGGCACGACGGCGATCGCCGCCTGGCCGATGCCGGGGTTGGTGACCCCGATCCCGACGCCGGCGAGGAGGAATCCGGCGAGCAGGGTCGTCCACTTGGAGTCGGCCGAGACGCCGTGCATCAGCAGCAGCCCCGACCCCACCAGGGCCAGGCCGACCCCGAGCAGGACCCGGATCGGGATCCTGTGCGAGAGCGAGCCGGCGATCGGCGAGGCGATGAAGGAGAGAACGGTGAGGGGCAGGAAGCGCAAGCCAGCTTCCAGCGGCGAGAAGTCGAGCACGCCCTGCATGTAGATCGTCAGGTAGAGGAAGATCGCGAACATTCCCGCCGAGAGCCCGAAGGCGACCGCGGAGACGCCGTTGAAGGCCGGTTTGCGGAACAGCTTCAGGTCGAGCATCGGGTGGCCACTGCGCGTCTCGATCGCGACGAACGCCGCCAGCAGCGCCGCCGCGCCGCCGAGGCAGGCGAGGATCAGGGGGCTCCCCCAGCCCTCGGGATTGCCGCGGATCAGCCCGAAGATCAGCAGGAAGAGAGCGCTGGAGAAGGTCGCGAGGCCGGGGACGTCGATCGGCTCCGCGTCGGGGGAGACGACGTTGGCGATCTTGCGCTCGGTCAGCATGATCGCGGTGGCGCCGATCGGGATGTTGACGAAGAAGATCCACTCCCAGCCGAGGTGCTCGGTGATGACGCCGCCGACCAGCGGCCCGATCGCGACGGCGCCGCCGACCGTCGCGCCCCAGACGCCGAACGCGGTCGCCCGGTCCTTGCCCTGGAACTCCTGGCCGATCAGCGCCAGCGAGGTGGCGAACATGCCGGCGCCGCCGACCCCCTGCAGCCCGCGGGCGAGGTTGAGCAGGGTCGGGTCGCCGGCGATCCCGCAGAGGAACGAGGCGAAAGTGAAGATCGCGAACCCGATCGTGAAGACGCGGCGCCGGCCGAGCCGGTCACCGAGCGAACCGGCGGTCAGCAGAAAGGCGGCAAGGGTCAGCGCGTAGGCATCCACGACCCACTGCAGGCTGGAGAGGCTCGCGCCCAGTTCGCGCTGGATGTCCGGCAGAGCGACGTTGACGACCGTGATGTCCAGCAACAACATGAACGTCGCGGTCGAGATCAGGACGAGGGTCCACCATTTGCGCTCCATGCGACCTCCGGCGGTACTGGGACTGGGGTGCGCGCCAGGCTACCTACCCGCCTGTGTCGGCCCGGCGGGCCGCGCTAGACAGCCAAGTGGCCGAACTTCTCGCGGATGCGCTGGTAGAAGCTGGTGCCGGGGAGCTGGGCCAGCCGGCCCACCCCCTCGAGGAAACGGACCTCCAGCGCCGCGCCGGCCGGAAGCTCGGCGAGCTGTTCGCCGTCGATCGCCACGTCCACCGGTTCGCGGCCGGGTGCGTTGCCGACGTGGAGGACGTCCCCGGGGGCGACTACCAGGGCGCGCGCGGTGAGCGAGTGGGGCGAGATGTAGCTGACCACGTATCCCTTCACCCCCCAGGCGAGGATCGGCCCCTGGTTGGCGAGGTTGTAGCCGGTGGAGCCGGCCGGAGTCGCCGCGACCAGGCCGTCGCAGCGGACGTGGCCGACCTCCTCGCCGGCGATCCGGTAGCTCAGCTCCGCCACCCGGTCGTGCGGGCGGCGGGCCAGGGTGACGTCGTTGAGGCCGATGCCGGTCGCCCCCTCGACCGCGACCTCGAGCCCCGGCAGCTCGATCGTGTCGATCTCCCCGGAGAGGGCGCGGCGGATCCCCGCCGCGGCGTCGCCCCGCTCGACCGCCGCGAGGAAGCCGACGGTCCCGAAGTTGACACCGAAGACGGGCACTCCCGTGTGGGCGAAGCGCCGCAGCGCGTGGAGGATCGATCCGTCGCCGCCGAGGACCAGGCAGAGATCGGGACGCAGATCGTCGGCGGCGGCTTCGATTCCCTCCGCGGCGGCGCCGTGCTTGGCCAGCTCCTCGGCCGTGGCGGCGAGCTGCCAGCCCACTTCGCGGGCGACGGCCACCGCCAGCTCGACCGCCTCGGTGGTCGCGGGCGGATGCGAGTGGGTTATCAGCGCCGCGGTCTTCACTGCCCCTCCTCCGCGACCAGGATCGCCGCCTCGAGGTCCTCGACCTCCGGGCCCTCGCCGCCGCACCAGACGAAGGTCTCGCGGTTGCCCTTCGGACCCGGCAGGCCCGACGAGGCGAAGCCGCGAACGGCCAGGCCGAGGTCACGGGCTGCGAGGGCGACGGTGAGGATCGCCTCGCGGCGGTCACCGGCGTCGCGGACGACGCCGCGCCCGACCCGCTCGCGCCCCAGCTCGAACTGGGGCTTCACCATCGCCAGCACCTCACCGCCGGGCGCCAGGCAGCGCGCCACCGCCGGCAGCACCTTGGTCAGGGAGATGAAGGAGACGTCGACGGTCGCAAGCTCCGGCGCGAAGGGAAGGTCCGAGGGCTCCATGGCGCGGGCGTTGAGGCGCTCGATGACGGTCACGCGCGGGTCCTCGCGCAGCCGCAGGTCGATCTGCCCGTAGGCGACGTCGACCGCAGCCACCCGCGCCGCCCCGCGCTGCAGCAGGCAGTCGGCGAAGCCGCCGGTGGAGGCGCCGACGTCGAGGCAGTCGAGCCCGGTGACGTCGATCGCGAGCGCCTCCAGGGCGTTCTCGAGCTTGGTGCCTCCGCGAGAGACGTAGCGTGGCCCGGCGTCGATGATCAGCGCAGCCTCGGGCTCGACCAGCTGGCTGGGGCGCAGGGCCACCGGCCCGTCGCGGCCGACCCTGACTTCGCCGGCCCGCACCGCCCCCGCGGCCGCCGAGCGCGAGGGGAAAAGGCCCCGTTCGGCCAAAACCGCGTCTATCCGGGCCTTCTTCACCGCCCGAAAGCTACAGCGACGCCCCACTTCTGGCCGTTTATTCGATGTTTAGGCGGGCTTGCAACATTTCTTCGACCAAGTCCGGTGATCAAACCGGCCCAATGGGTAGGGGGGAGCTGGAACGAGAGCGAAAACCCCCCCGTGCAGGGGGTCTCTGTGATCGCCCTCACACACAAATCGCACATATGTTCGTACGCTGGTCAAGGATTTGGATGGAGGAACCGATTAAGGAGCAACGACAAAGACTTTTTGGCTGAGTCCCGCGCCGAACATATGGCCCCCACTGCTTCCCACAGCGGGCGCCCTCGGCTCAACTGGGCTCACCTACCTCCCACAGATCCACATATATAGAGATACATATCTCTCCTCCCTGTAGTAACCCCAGAAGCGCCCCGCCTCCCCGGCGGGGCGTTTTCTGTTGTGGAGGGCTCTCTAGAGCCGAAATTCTCGAGGTTGGCCGGCCCGAGCGCGGCCCGCGGCGTCGCAGCCGCCCCTCGCCTGGGTCACCGAGCTGCTCGAGGACCCCTTGGCGGGTCGGGTCGGCCAGCGCGGCGAGAATTCGATCGACGGCTTGATGCCGAACCACAACGGTTCAGCGCACCAGGATCCGCCCACCCCTCCCCACATCGATCCCGCGGGCGCCGAAGTCTTCCTTCGACAGCGTCTCGATCGCGCTCGCGGCCGTCCCGGCGCTGTCCGGCACCGGCTGGCCCTCTTCGACCAGCAGCAGTGAGGCGATCCGGCCGCCGCGAAAGGCGCCGTCGCCGGCCAGGGTCACGTGCAGCACCGCCGAGACCCCAAGCGGACCTTCGAGAGTGAAGTTGTGGTACCCGGAGAAGTTGCCGAGGCTGTAGGCGATCAGGCGGTCGCGGTAGATCTCCATCCCGCGCAGCACGTGCGGTCCCGAGCCGAGGATCAGGTCGGCGCCGGCCGCGATCGCCATGTGAGCGAATTCCTCGGGATTGCCGCGGTCCTCGCCGAGGTAGATCTCCTCTTCGCCGGTGACGTGCTGGGCGTCGCTGCCCTCGGCGCCGGCGTGGAAGGCGACCACGACGACGTCTGCCTCCTGGCGGGCGCGGCGGATCAGCTCCCGGGCCGTGGTCAGGTCGGTGAGCGAGGCGGTGTTCGAGTAGGGCGCGAAGCCGAGGAAGGCGACGCTTCGCCCTCCCGCCTTGACGGTCGTGATCTGGTCCGGCAGCCCGGTCTGTTCGATGCCCGCGCGATGCAACGCCTCGATCGTCTCGTCCTCCCCGGCCTCGCCGAAATCGAAGGAGTGGTTGTTCGCGTTCGACATCATCGTGAACCCGGCCGCGGCCATGTACCGGGCGTACTCCGGCGGCGCCCGGAAGGCGAAGCATTCGCTCGACCCGGTGCCGCACTTGGGCGATTCGGAGACGTCGGTGAGCGTGCCCTCGAGATTGGCGAAGACGGCGTCGCCCTTCAGCTCCCCCTTCACGGGGTCGAAGTAGGTCGCCGGTTCCGGCGGCAACGTCGGCGTGATCCCCATCGCCAGGTCTCCGACCGCGGCGATCGCGATTGCGTCCCCGGCCGCGCCGCCGCGGTGGTGGGTCATGTGGGCCTGTGTGCGATGCCGGTTGTGGTGCCGTCCGCCGGCTTCCGGTGGGTTGCGAACGGTCCCGTCGAAGCATCCGCTCAGCGACCCGGCCGCCAGAGCGGCCAAGAGCAGCACGGACAACCGCCGGTCAGCCAATGGGGGTCACAACGCCAGCCTAGGAGCACCGTTGGACGCCTTTCAACTGGGGACCTACGTCCGAGTTTGCGATTCGCCGAAGCTCGCGCGGGCGCCCGGGGCTGATCCGCGGCGAGGAGACCTTGGCATCCGTCCAGCATCCGATAATCGGAGAATGGGCGATGGCGACAGCAGAGCGCGGCGGCTCAGCAAGCCAGTGGCGGTCGGCTTGACGGCGCTCAGCGTCGCGGGTGGCGGAGTGGCCGTGCTGAGGGAAGCGGAGATTCTGGTCGCAGAACCAGGAGCGATGTTCGCCGCCTCCCCAGACGCGGGAGCCGGTGGTACGGCTTCATATGGCCAGCAGCTTGCCTCTGGCGGTTTCGCCGACTTCCCCCCCCTACTCTCCGATCGACGGCGAAAAGGCCATCAAGCCGGTGAGATTCGCGGGACTCAACCTCGAGTAAATCGGCGCCCTGCTCTGAGTCGACCCCCGTGTGCGCCTCGCAGCCCCGGCCGCACAAGGCGGCGGGGCGCGAGAAGCCCGTTTCCCCAAACGGACCCACACATATAGAGATACGCATCTCTCCTCCCTATGGTGATTCCCCAGAAGCGGACCTGATGGTCTTGCTCCTTCCACCTTCACCGGAGAGACAGCCGCAGGCTATTAGATTGCGCCGATTGGCGCAATCCTCAATTTTCGTTAGCCAAGTATTGGGTGTGCGGAGGGCTGGGCGGCGAGCACTCGCTCGGCCACCGACTCCCCGGTGAGGCCCGCCTCGGCCCGCAGCAGCGCCGGCTTGCCGTGGGTGACGTAGCGGTCCGGGAGACCCACCCGCAACACCCGCGCCCGCTCCCCTGGGGTCTCGGCAAAGGCGTCCTCGAGGTGCTCCAGCACCGCCGAGCCGAAGCCGCCGGGCAGCACGTTCTCCTCGATCGTCACCAGCAGCTCGTGCTCGCGGGCGAGCCGCGTCGCCAGCTCGCCGTCGATCGGCTTGGCGAAGCGAGCGTCGGCGACGGTGATCTCGAGCCCGTGCCCGGCGAGGATCCGCGCCGCCTCGAGCGCGACGGCGACCCCGTAGCCGTAGCCGAGCAGAGCCACCCGCTCGCCCTCGGCGAGGACCTCACCGGTGCCGATCGGGATCGTCTCCGGCCTGGCAGGCAGCTCGGCCCCCTCCCCCGCGCCGCGCGGGTAGCGCAGCGCCGCCGGGCCGTCGTGGGCGATCGCGGTGCGCAGCATGTGGACCAGCATCGCCTCGTCGCGCGGCGCCATCACGACGACGTTGGGCAGCGGGCGGAAGTAGGAGACGTCGAAGGCGCCGTGGTGGGTGGGGCCGTCGTCGCCGACCAGCCCGGCGCGGTCCATCGCGAAGGTGACGTCGAGCTGCTGCAGGCAGACGTCGTGGATGATCTGGTCGTAGGCGCGCTGGAGGAAGGTCGAGTAGATCGCGCAGACCGGCTTTGCCCCCTGCAGCGCCAGCCCCGAGGCGAGCAGGACGGCGTTCTGCTCGGCGATGCCGACGTCGTAGTACTGCCCCGGGACCTCGTCGGCGAGCTTCTGCAGGCCGGTCCCCCCCGCCATCGCCGCGGTGATCCCGATCACCCGCTCGTCGCCCTTGGCCTCGGCGACCATCGCGTCGGCGAAGACCTTCGTGTACTGCGGCGGCGATCCCACGGCCGGCGGCTTCTCCAACCGCTCCGGCGCAATCGAGTCCGGCGCATCAGTTTCCGTCACCGCCACCGGTCGATGGGCCGAATTGTCACCCTGGACGTGACTTTTCGGCCCGTCGGCGGGCTGTTTTCCGTTGGCGGGCTGGCCGTTGACGATGGATTTGGGCTTGGCGGCGTGCCATTTCTCCATCGACTCCAGGCCGCCCTCCTCGGCCGGGGCGAATCCCTTGCCCTTGACGGTGTGGATGTGGACGACGACGGGGCGTTCGGCTTCGAAGGCCTCGCGCAGCGCCACGCGCAGGGCGTGCACGTCGTGGCCGTCGATCACGCCCATGTAGGCGAGGTCGAGCTCCTCGAAGAAGAGGCCGGGGGCCCAGTAGGCCTTGATCGCCGACTTGATCTCCGGGCCCAGGCGCTCGATCCGGCGGCCGAGGCCGAGCGGCAGCTTGGTCAGCCTGTCCTCGACTCCCTCGCGGGCGTGGTAGAAGCGCGGGTTGAGCCGGATCCGGTTGAAGTAGCGCGAGAGGGCGCCGACGTTGGGCGAGATCGACATCCCGTTGTCGTTGAGGACGATCACGATCGGCGTCTGGAGCCCACCGGCGTTCTGGAGCGCCTCGTAGGCGACACCGCCGGTCAGCGCACCGTCGCCGATCACCGCGACCACGTGGCCGTCCTCGCCGATCCCCTTACGCATCGCCTCCTTGAGCCCGACCGCGTAGCCGATCGAGGTCGAGGCGTGGCCGGCGCCCATGATGTCGTGCTCGGACTCGGGGATCGAGCAGAACGGCGCCAGGCCCCCGTACTGGCGGATTGTCGGCAGCTGGTCGCGGCGGCCGGTGAGGATCTTGTGCGGGTAGGACTGGTGGCCGACGTCCCACAGCACCTTGTCGCGGGGCGAGTCGAGCAGGCTGTGCAGGGCGACCGCGAGCTCGCAGGTGCCGAGGTTGGCGCCGAAGTGCCCGCCGATCTCACCGATCGTGTCGATGATGTAGGTGCGCATCTCCTGCGCCACCCGCTGCAGCTGCTCCTCGTCGAGCCCATGCAGGTCGGCGGGACCGTCGATCCCGGCCAGCAGCGGCTCTCTTATCTCGTCTTCGGGGCCCTGGGTGGGGGGCTTCTCGCTCATTCGTTCCTCGTGAAGATGTAGTCGGTCACGCGCCTCAGGTCGTCGGTCTCCCCCACGGCTTCGGCAAGCGCCGCGGTCGCCTTCGCGTGGGACTCGGCGGCCAGCTCGCGGGCGCGGTCGAGGCCGAAGAGGCTGACGTAGGTGAGTTTGCCATGTCGCTCGTCGCTTCCATGTGGCTTGCCGAGCTGCTCGTCGCTCTCGGTCACGTCGAGGATGTCGTCGACGATCTGGAAGAGGACGCCCAGCTCGTCCGCAAAACGGCGATAGGGCATTGTCTCAGGTTCGCCGAGGCCCTTGAGTATCAGCACTACCCGGACGCTGGCGGCGATCAACCGGCCGGTCTTCAGCGCGTGCAGCGCCCGCAGCCCCTCGGCGTCGCGCTCGGCGCCGATCACGTCGACGTACTGGCCGCCGACCATGCCGTCGACCCCGGTCGCCGCGGCCAGCTCGCGCAGCGCCGCCAGCACCCGAGCCGGGTCGCCGGGCTGCTCGCAGAAGAGGCGGACCGCCTCGGCGAAGAGGCCGTCGCCGGCGAGGATCGCGACGTCCTCGCCGAACTTGACGTGGGAGGTCGGCAGGCCGCGGCGCAGGTCGTCGTCGTCCATCGCCGGCAGGTCGTCGTGGATCAGCGAGTAGGTGTGGATCAGCTCGATCGAGCAGGCGACCGGGAGGAACCGCTCGGGATCGGCGCCGAGAGCGCGGGCGGTGGCCAGGGCCAGCACGGGCCGGACCCGCTTGCCCCCGGCCAGCAGCGAGTAGCGCATCGCCTCCTCGAGGCCGGCGGTCGGCTCGGCGGTGGAGAAGCGCAGCCGCGCCAGGGCGGCGTCGACCATGCCGCGCAGATCGTCGGGGTAGCTCACGGGCAGCGGTGTTCCTTTTCCGCGGTATGCGCGGATAAGGCACACCGATTCACGCTCACTCGGCGCTCGCCTGCTCGCGCGCCTGGCGGTTGGCCTCCTCGACCGCCTCGGCGGCCAGCTCGGCGGCCTCGGCGGCCAGCTCGGCGGCGCGCTCGTCGCTTGCCTCATCCCCGTCCAGCTCGGCCGAGATCTCACGCAGCCGGCCGGCGATCTCACGCAGCCTGCTCATTTGGCGGGCTCCCGCTCGCGCACGATCGCGCCGAGGATCCCGTTGATGAACTTGGGCGCGTCGGCGCCGCAGTACTCCTTGGCGATTTCCACCGCCTCGTCGATCGCCACCTCGACCGGAACCTCGCCCTGCTCGATCTCGTACAGCGCCACCCGCATCACGTTGAGGTCCAGCGGCGCGATCCGGTCGACTGTCCATCCCTTCGCGTAGCTGGCGATCGTCTCGTCCAGCTCTTCACGGTGGTTGTCGACGCCCTCGGCCAGCTCCCGCGTGAGCGGGCGCGCGCCGGCGATCAGATCCTCGAGCGGGCGTCCGGTGACGTCGCGCTGGTAGTTGGCGAAAACGGCGTCGCGGCGTTGGTCGGACCTGCGCATCGGTTCATTCTCGCGCTTTTGGTGGCTGTCCGAGGACTCGCGTGACAGCCGCTCAGCGCAGGATCTCGACCAGCAGGACCCAGGCGTTGGCGACGGCCCCGGTGATCGCCAGCATGATCCCGGCGGCGATCCAGTACAGGCCGCCTCCGGAGCCGATCAGGATCGACGCCCCGCCGATGACCAGGGGCACGGTTCCGACCAGTCGCACTCCCCAGCGCCCCCACAACCAGGCCCGCTCTTCGTCCGCCCCGTCCTGGCGGGTCGGGAACGAGGAGATCACCAGCGCCAGCACCAGGCTCACTCCGACCAGCTCGAGACCGAGCGCGGTGTCACTCTGACCGGGGATCAGGCCGACGACGGAGGCGAGCAGGACCCCGAGCAGCAGCAGGACCGTCTCCAGCGCCCGCTCCGGCAGCCCCTCGAACTTGAGGATGCGCTCGATGTTGATCGAGACCGCGACGAAGACGAGCCCGGCGAGGGCCGCCGAGGCGCCCGCGGTGGCGACGAACAGGTCGCTCCACTGGCTCGGGTCGTAGGCGGTCACGCGTCGCCCATCGTAGGCGCCGCGCAGGTCAACTCAGGCGCGCGAGACGTACTCGCCCTTGCGCGTGTCGACCCGGATCGTTTCACCCTCTTCGATGAAGAGCGGGACCCGGACCGTCACCCCCGACTCCAGCGTCGCCGGCTTGTCGCCGCCGCCGGAGGCGGTGTCGCCTTTGAGGCCCGGGTCGGTCTGCGTCACCTTCATGTCGATCGCGCTCGGCACCTGGACGTCGCTGGGCCGTTCGTCGACGAACAGCACCTCGACCTCGGAGTTGGGCAGGACCCACTGCATCGCGTCGCCAAGCGCCTCGCTGGGGATCTCGATCTGCTCGTAGTCGCGGCTGTCCATGAAAACCGCCGCCTCGCCGGAGTCGTAGAGGTACTGCATCTTGCGCGACTCGGTGTGGACCGGCCGGAACTTCTCCCCGGCCCGGAAGGTTTTGTCGATCACCGAGCCATCCTCGATCCGCCGCAGCTTGGTCCGCACGAACGCCCCGCCCTTGCCCGGCTTGACGTGCTGGAACTCGATGATCTTGAAGATCTTCCCGTCGATCTCGATATGGGAGCCGTTCTTGAATTCGTTGGTGGAGATCACGGCGCGAATCCTAAAGCGCGAGACCGCCGGGCGCAGATCTCACATTCCGGTCCGGCCCGCCGTTGAATGGCTGCCGCTCGCCGGCGCCGATGTCGCGCACCGCCGTGCCGTTGCCGTCGGAGTCGCGCACCCGGGAGCGGCCTGAGAGGTCCGGATCGTCGCCGGCGAGCGGCAGCATCGGCGCAACCGCCGGCGGGGCAGCTCAGCTCGGCCGGGCGGCGGTGCCGGATTCGGCGGCGGTGCTGGTGGTGAGGCTGGAGGCCGCGCCGCCCGTGAGGACGCGGCGGACGAGGCGCGGGGTGAGGACGCGGAGGATCGCGGCGAGGGCGTAGGGCCGCGGGACGTATCGCTCCGCCTTGCCGCCGGGGCCGACCTCGTAGATGGCCTCGGCGACCTTCTCGGGCTTGGAGACGATCCAGCGGGTGAGCGCTTTCTCACGCAGCTCGGCGGCCGGGAAGCCCTCGGTGGCGACGAAGCCGGGCAGGACCATGCCGACGTGGACGCCGTACGGCTTCTCCTCGGCGTAGAGGGAGTCGTTCCAGCCGATCAGGGCGAACTTGCTGGCCGAGTAGGCGCCGGTGCGTGCGCGGGAGACGCGGCCGGCGGTGCTGGCGACGTTGACGATCGCGCTTGGGGCCGAGGCACGGAGCATCGGCAGCAGGGCCTCGGTGAGGCGGACGACGGCGTCGAAGTTGAGCTCCATGTGGCGGTGGACGTTGGCGTAGCCGGTCTCGGCGAAGGCGCCGCGCCAGGCGGCGCCGGCGTTGTTGACGAGCAGGTCGAGGCGCCCGTGATTGGCCTCCACATGGGCGCGGACCCGCTCCGGCGCGTCGGCGTCGGTCAGGTCCACCGCGAGGTAGGTCGCCTTGCAGGGGAGCGACCCGGCCAGCTCCCGCAGCAGGTCCTCGCGGCGGGCGACGAGGACGAGCTCGGTGCCCGGCTCACGGGAGAGGCGGATCGCCGTCGCCCTACCGATCCCCGTCGATGCTCCGGTCACCAATGCGACGCTCATTGGCGCCACAGTATTCGACCGGGCCGGGAGGGTCGAGTTGAAAGGATTGCGCCGTGCCCAAACCGACGGCAGGCCAGGTCCCACGCCTCAGCGCCACCCGGCGCGAGGGCGAGCGGGTGACGCCGCTGGAGCTGTTCTTCGACCTCGTCTTCGTGCTCGCGATCACCCAGTGCACGGCGCTGATGGCCCACCACCCGACCTGGTCGGGCCTGGCGCAGGGCCTGCTGGTGCTGGGCGTGCTCTGGTGGGCCTGGGTCGGCTACGCCTGGCTGACCAGCGTCATCGACCCGGAGGAGGGAGCGGTCCGCCTGGTCATGTTCGCGGCGATGGCGACGATGCCGATCGTCTCCCTCTGCGTCCCCGAGGCGTTCGATCGCCCTCGGCGAGTCGATCGTCGCGATCGGCGTCGGCGCCGCCGGCGCCCTCAACCTCGGGATCGGGACCGTCGCGGTGCTGGGGGTCGCGCTGGCGGCGGCGATGTGGTGGATCTACTTCGACGTGGTCGCCCTGATCTCCGCCCGCCGCCTGGCCGAAGCCGAGGTGGGCCGCGCCCAGAACGAGCTGGCGCGTGACTCCTACTCCTACATCCACCTGGCGCTGGTGGCCGGGGTCGTCCTCGTCGCCCTCGGCATGAAGACGTCGATCGGCCACCACGACGAGCACCTCCACGACGTCCCCGCCTTCGCCCTGCTGGGCGGGACCGCCACCTACCTGCTGGGACTGGTCGGCTTCCGCTACCGCCACATCCATACGATCAACCGGCAGCGTCTCGGCCTGGCAATCGTCCTGCTGCTCCTGATTCCGGTGGCGACGGAGTTGCCGGCGATCGCGACGGTGGCGATCGCCGACGTGCTGATCTGGGCGATGATCGCCTACGAGCACCAGGGCTACGACGAGCGGCGCGAGCAGCTCCGGCGCGAAGCCTCGGTCTCCCACTCGGCGCCGGCTGAGACCTAGCGACGGACGTTTGTATGACTCGGCATACTGCGGAACCTTGAGTACTACCCCGCCCCTTCTCGACAACCTCCTCCGCGCCGGCGCTCCCTCTGGCTATGAGGGACCCGCCGCGGCCGTATGGCGCGAGGCGGCGGCCTTCGCCGACCTCAGCGCCGACGGGCTCGGCTCCTCGATCGCCCGCGTCGGCGACGCGGAGCCGCTGCTGGCGGTCGTCGGCCACATCGACGAGATCGGGCTCGCGATCACCCACATCGACGAGAAGGGCTTTCTCTGGTTCACCTCGATCGGCGGCTGGGATCCACAGATCCTCGTCGGCCAGCGAGTCGAGGTGCGCGGCAGGGACGGGCTCGTCCCCGGCGTCGTCGGCCGCAAGCCGATCCACCTGCTCGAGCCCGACCAGCGCAAGAAGGTGGTCGAGCTCAAGGGCCTTCACATCGACATCGGCGCCGCCGACCGCGACGAGGCGGCCGAGCTGATCCGTGTCGGCGACCCGGTCGTGATCCGCGCCGAGCCGATGCCGGTGGTCGGCGAGCGGCTGGTCTCGCGCGCGATGGACAACCGCCTCGGCGCCTACGTGGCGCTGGAGTCGCTGCGGCGCTGGAACGAGCGCGGCGCCGCGGGCGGTTCGTTCGCCGCCGTCGCCGCCGTGCAGGAGGAGATCGGCCTGTTCGGCGCCCGCACCGCCGCCTTCGAGGTCCGGCCCGACATCGCCGTCGCCGTCGACGTCACCCACGCCACCGACGCGCCCGGGGTCGACGAGAAGGAGCTTGGCAGCAGCCCGCTCGGCTCCGGACCGGCGATCGGCCGCGGCTCGACCCTCTCCCCGAAGGTCTTCGAGCTGCTGGTGGAAGCCGCCGAGGCGGAGGGCATCGAGCACTCGATCAGCGCCAGCGGGCGCGGCACCAGCACCGACGCCGACGTGCTCCAGATCTCCCGCTCGGGAATTCCCACCGGACTCGTCTCGATCCCGCTCCGCTACATGCACTCGCCGGTCGAGATGGTCGACCTGCGCGACGTCGAGGCGACCGTCGAGCTGCTCGCTGCCTTCGCCGCGCGCCTCACCGCCGACGTCGACCTCAGCCGCTAGCCCCTCTAGTTGTCGACGAAGACCGTGTTGCGGCCGCCGGCCTTGGCGGCGTAGAGCGCCGCGTCGGCCCGGGAGATCAAATCCTCGGTGTCGACCAGGTCCGGCTCGGTGACGGCGACGCCGATGCTGACAGTCACCTGGACCCCGGCCGGGCGGCGTTCACGCACCTCGTTGCGAAGCCGTTCGGAGACCTCGATCGCCTCCTCGCGGCTGGCGCCCGGCAGGATCACCAGGATCTCCTCGCCGCCGACCCGGTAGATCGTGTCCCCGGCCCGCAGCGCCCCCCGCATCGTGTAGGCGACCTCCTGCAGGACGGCGTCGCCGGCGGCGTGGCCGAGCTGGTCGTTGACGCGCTTGAAGTGATCGAGATCGCAGAGGAGCAAGGCGTGGGAGAGACCCTCTTCGGGCTTGCAGGGCTGGCCGTCGAGCTCGGCGAGGCGCTGCTCCAGGGCGTTGCGGTTGAACAGCCCGGTCAGCGGGTCGAGGGTGGAGCGGCGTCGATGGGCGCGGTCGGACTCGACCAGAGCGCCGGAGAGGATCACGGTGCTGAGGATCAGCGCAGCGACTGCGATCAGGGACTGCCGGTTCTCGAGTGCTGCGCTGGGATCAGGCAGGACGGCGCAGACCGCGAACACGACCAGGATGAAGATGGTGCCGACGACCATCCCCCGCGGCTCGAAGCGGAACCCGAGGGTCACCGCCGGCAGCGCGAACCAGACCAGCACCGGGCTCGTCGCCTCGCCGGTGACGAGCACGGCGATGGCGAGGAGGACCGGAAGCGCGGCCCAGGCCCCCGCGACCCAGGCGGCGGGATGGGGGCTGGTGCGCATGAAGCGATCGGCGACGGCGAAACCGGCCAACCCGATGGCGAGCGGGCCGATCCACCACCAACCGACCTCCGAGCCGAAGGCGAGGGCGAGGGCGAGGATCCCGAAACAGGCGGTCCGATAGGGACGGACCCGCATCTCCATGTCGAGCAGGCGCTCCCTCCGTGCCTCGTCGTGGATCGAGACGAGGGTGTCGACGCTGGCAGCGAAGCCACCGCCCATCCGCTTGGCCTGGTGGTTCAGCGTTTGCGCAGTCCAGTTCACGGCGGGAAACATCGGCGTCCCTCCCGCTCGGCTTGAATCTGCACGAAGCCGGTCAACGATCCCTGCGTGGGAACCCGGCTACTCGACCAGCTGCAGGTCCTTCGGCAGGGAGCTGAGATTGCGGTGGCCGTCCTCGGTGACGACGACCAGATCCTCGATCCGGACCCCGAACTGCCCGGGCAGGTAGATGCCCGGCTCGACCGTGACCACTTCCCCGGGCTCGAGCACGTCGTCGGAGCGCGGCGAGAGCCGCGGCGCCTCGTGCACCTCGAGCCCGACGCCGTGGCCGAGCCCGTGGCCGAAGCGGTCGGCGTGGCCGGCGGCGTCGATCAGCTTGCGGCCCGCCCCGTCGACGTCGTCCCCCCTGACCCCGGCTTTGATCGCCTCGAGCGCAGCCAGCTGGGCCGCGAGCACGACCCCGTAGACCCCGCGCGCCTCCTCCCCCGGCTCCCCGGTGGCGTAGGTGCGGGTGCCGTCGGAGCAGTAGCCGTCGAGCATCGCCCCCATGTCGAAGACGACGAGCTCGCCGCGGCCGATCTCACGCTCGCCGGGCTCGGCGTGCGGGAGAGCACCGTTGGGACCGGCGGCGACGATCGCGGGGAACGACGGGTCGCCGCCGAGCTCGCGGATCCGCGCTTCGGCGGCGCGGGCGACGTCGCGCTCGCTGCGGCCGGCGAGGCCGCGCTCGATGCTCCATCCCCAGACCTCGTCCGCCAGCTTCGATGCCTCCGTGATCGCCCGCAGCTCGGCGTCGTCCTTGACCCTGCGCAGGCGCTCGACGCTGCCGCCGGCCGGGACCTCCTCCACCCCGTCGCCGAGCTTCTCCTTCAGTTTCTCCAGCATGCGGACCGAGACGTGACCGTCCTCGAAGCCCACCCTCCCCTCCAGGCGCTCGGCGATCGCGCCCAGCCAGTCGCCGGCGACCGTGATCGGCTCCCAGCCCTCGACCTCGGTCTCGGCGCGCTCGGTGTAGCGGAAATCGGTGAAGAAGAGGCGCATTCCCGGCCCGCAGACGCAGGCGCCGTTGGTGCCGGTGAATCCCGTCAGGTAGCGGACGTTGACCAGGTCGGTGACCAGCATCCGGTCCAGCTCGCGCTCGCCGAGCAGCCGCTCGAGCCGGTCGCCGCGCCCGCGCATCAGGGGGTGACGCCCAGCTCTCGGGCCAGCAGCTCCAGCGCCTCGCGGTAGCCGTCGGGGCCCTTGCCGGAGATCTTCGCCAGGACCAGGCCGTCGAAGACCGAGGTCTTGCGCCAGTCGTCGCGGGACTCGACGTCGGAGAGGTGGACCTCGACCGCGGGCAGGCGGGCGACCTCGAGGGCGTCGGCGATCGCGCGGCTGTAGTGGGTCCAGGCGCCGGCGTTGATCAGCGCCGAGTCGGCCAGGTCGGGCAGCCGGTGCAGGTATTCGACGAACTCGCCCTCGGCGTTGGTCTGGAAGAAGATCGGTTCGAGGCCGAGCTCCCGCGCCCAGCCCTCGATCCGGTGCTCGAGCTGGCCCAGCGAGAGCCCGCCGTAGACCTCGGGGTCCCGGCGGGCGAGGATGTTGAAGTTGACGCCGTGCAGGACGGCGACGCGGTTGCGGGTGGTGGTCATCGGCGCATCTCTTCCACGGCGGACCTGACCCTAGCGGGGTCGACGAGCTGCCCCACCTGGGGCTGGCCGGGCTCGGAGAGGAGGACGAAGCCGACGCCGGCGGCGGTCCGCTTCTTGTCGCGCTGGAGGGCGTCGAGGATCTCGTCGACGGGAATGGAGGAATCGATGAGAACCGGGAGCTGGTGCTTCACGAGGATCCGCTCGACCTCGATGCGCAGCTCGGGCGCGCCGGATAGCGAAAGGGCTGCCAGGAGGCCAAGGCCGATGGCCTCGCCGTGGCGGTAGCGCTCGTAGGCGGTCGCTGCCTCGAGCGCGTGGCCGACCGTGTGGCCGAGGTTGAGGACGGCGCGCAGTCCGGTATCGCGCTCGTCGGCGGCGACCACCTCGCACTTGTACCGGGCGCAGGCGAAGACGACGTCGTCCAGCGCCGCCGGGTCGAGCGCCTCGATCTCGCGCACCCGCTCCCAGAGCGCGCCGCCGGCCAGCAGCCCCGTCTTCAGCGCCTCCACGAAGCCGGCCGCCAGCTCCTCCGCCGGCAGCGTCGCCAGCGTCTCGGTGTCGGCGATCACAGCGGCGGGGAGGTGATAGGCGCCGGCGTAGTTCTTGCCCTCGGGGAGATCGACCCCGGTCTTGCCGCCGTAGGCGGAGTCGACCTGCGAAACCAGCGTCGTCGGCACCTGGACGATCGGGACCCCGCGCTGGTAGAGGTGCGCGCAGAGCCCGGCCAGGTCGCCGACGACGCCGCCGCCGAGAGCGACGAGGTGGTCCTCGCGGGTCATCCCGGCGCGGGCCAGCTCGCGCAGCACTCGCTCCGCCTCGGCCATCGTCTTCGAGGCCTCGCCGGGCTCGACCTCGACGGTGGCCGCCAATGGCGCCAGCCGCTCCGCGTAGAGCGGCGCGACGGCCCCGTCGGTGACGCAGAAGCGACGCCCCGGGCAGGGCCACCAGCGAGCCTCGGGCGGTGACTCGCCGGCGCCGAGCAAGCCGGGGCCGACGAAGATCGGGTACTCGCCGGAGGCGCTGGCGGCCCAGAGCAGCCTGGTCCCGGCGGGAAGCTCGGCGAGGGCCTGGATCGCCGGCAGCGCGCGGGCGGCGATGTCGCGGTCGCCCATCGGCACGACCGCATCGGCGAGCTGCTCGTAGAGCGGCAGGCGCTCGGCCAGCAGCCGGTTGACGTCCTCGGCGCTTCGCGCCAGCGGCCGGTTGCTGCGCGCGATCCGCCGCCAGGCCTCGCTCGGGTCGACCTGGAGCCAGACGACGAGGTGGCGGCCAAGCGCCTCGCGGATCCGCGAGGAGAGGATGCTGCCGCCCCCGAGCGCGATCGCGCCGCCGCCGGCACCCTCGAGCAGGGCGCCGACGACCTCCGCCTCCCTGGCCCGGAAAGCCTCCTCGCCATCGCGCTCGAAGACCTCGGCGATCGGCATCCCCAGCTCGCGCTCCATCAGCGCGTCGATCTCGGTCGTCTCCAGCCCGGCTTCCCGCGCCGCCAGCAGCGCGGTGCTCTTCCCCGCCCCCATGAAGCCGATGAAGACGATCGCCGGGTGGCTCACCGGCTCAGCCCCGCCAGTCGATGCGCTTCTCGTAAGCCTCGACCGCGGCGAGCACGTCGTCGATGTGATCGCCGCCGAACTTCTCCCGGTAACAGCGGGCGAGCGTGAGGCAGACCATCGCCTCGGCGACGACGGCGGCGGCGGGGACGACGGTCGAGTCGGTGCGCTCGCGCAGCGCCTGCGCCGGCTCCTTGGTCTCGGTGTCGACCGAGCGCAGCGGCTTGGTCAGCGTCGAGATCGGCTTGATCGCCGCCCGCACCGAGAGCGGCAGGCCGTTGGTCATGCCGCCCTCGAGGCCGCCGGCGTGGTTGGTCTCGCGGAAGTAGCCGCGCTCGGGCGACCAGAAGATCTCGTCGTGGGCCTCGGAGCCGGGCCGCCCGGCGACGTCCCAGGCTGCGCCGATCGCGACCCCCTTGACGGACTGGATCGAGGCGACGGCGCCGGCGAGCCTGCCGTCGAGCCGGTCTTCCCAGGAGATGTGGGAGCCGAGCCCGGGGACGAGGCCGAAGGCCATCACCTCGAAGCTGCCGCCGAGGCTCTCGTTGGCCCTGCGCAGGCGGTTGATCTCCTCGACCATCGCCTTGCTTGCCTCCGGGTCAAGGCAGCGGACCGGGTCGTCGTCGACGCCGGCGAAGTCCGCCGGCGCCAGGTCCTGCCGCTCGGCCGCTCGAACCGAGGCGACCTGCAGAACGTGGCTGTGGACCTCGACCCCGAGCGCGGCGAGGAAGCCGCGGGCGATCGTGCCGGCGGCGACGCGGGCGGCGGTCTCGCGGGCGCTGGCCCGCTCGAGCACGTTGCGGATGTCGGTGTGGCCGTATTTCTGGGCGCCGACGAGGTCGGCGTGACCCGGGCGGGGAAGGTGGACCTCTTCGGGCTCGAAGCCCTCCACCGGCCAGGGGTTCATCCGCTCTTCCCAGTTGGCGTAGTCGCGGTTGGCGACGAGGACGGCGATCGGGCTGCCGAGGGTGAGCCCGTGGCGCACGCCGGAGCGGATCTCGACGGTGTCGGTCTCGATCCGCATCCGCCCGCCGCGGCCGTGGCCGAGCTGGCGCCGCGCCATGTCGCGGTCGAGCGCCTCGCGGTCGAGCTCGAGCCCGGCGGGCATGCCCTCGACGATCGCGACGAGCCCGGGCCCGTGCGACTCCCCCGCGGTGGTGAAACGGAAGGCGGTCATCGGCGCCAAGGCTATCGGCGGGACGGGCGATGAGTTAGGCCGCTCATAGGCGGTTCAACTCATCGATCGATTCCCTGGCGGGGTGAGTTCGGTGTCTCACGCCCGTGCGGCGGCGCGCATCACGTCGAGGTCGGGCTTCTGGCCAGTCCAGATCTCGAAGGAGCGCGCGCCCTGTTGAACGAGGACCTCGATCCCGTCGACGGTGAAGGCGCCCTCATCCGCCGCCGCCTCCAGCAGCGCGCTCGGGCGATCGCCGTAGACCATGTCGACGACGACCCGTTCGGCGAATGCGCCGCGATGCAGGGGCAACTCCGTGAACGGGTCCTCGCCGTGGAGGCCGACCGAAGTGGTGTTGACGATGATCCCGTAGATCTCCTGCCTGGGCGTTTCCACGGGGGCCCCGCCCAGCTCGACGTATCCGCCCAGCTCGTCGTAGACCGCGTCCGCTCGCGACGAGGTGCGGTTCCAGATATCGACCACCGCCCCGGCCTGGCTCAGCGCCCAGACGGCGGCCCGCGCGGCGCCCCCCGCCCCCAACACGAGCGCCCGCCTCCCCCCCAGCCTTGGGGTCGGCAACGTCGCCAGCAACCCGCTCGCGTCGGTGTTGTGCGCCTCGATCCCCTCGGCCGTGAAGACCAGCGTGTTCGCCGCGCCGATCGCCAGCGCCTCGCGCTTCGGCAGGTCCGCCAGGCGCAGCGCCGCCTCCTTGTGCGGGACGGTGACGTTGGCGCCGGCGTAGTCCCCCACCGCCAGCTCCCGCACCTTCGCCTCGAAGTGCGCGGGGTCGACCTCTATCGGAGGCACGTACCTCCATTCGGTGAGCCCCCGCTCCTCCAGCGCCGCGTTCTGCATCGCCGGAGAGCGCGAGTGCGCGGCCGGGAACCCGATCACCGCGAGCAGCGGCACCGCTATTCCCCGCAGGTGCTCGGCGCGTTGCCGCCGTTGGCTTCGCGCGCCGCGTTGTACTTGGCGACATCGTGTTCGAATTCAGCTTCGCTCTTGGAGAAGGCGAGTTCGTTGCACGAGTTGGGATCAGTCACATAGAAGAGGAAGTCCTTCTTCGCCGGGTGCGCGGCGGCCTCGATCGCGTCCAGCCCGGGACTGTTGATCGGCCCCGGGGGCAGTCCGGCGTTGGTGCGCGTGTTGTAGGGCGAGTCGATCGCGAGCTCCGATTCGGTCAGTGGATCGGTGTAGTTGCCGGTGGCGAAGCGGATCGTCGCGTCGATCCCCAGCGGCATCCCTTCGTGCAGGCGGTTGTAGATCACCGCGGCGACCAGCTTGCGCTGGCTGGCGACGCCAGCCTCGTCCTCGACCATCGAGGCGATGATGAGCACGTCGTAGACCGTCAGGTTCTTCGACTTGGCGTACTTCATGTCGACGCCCTTGATCCGCCGCTTGAAGTCTCCAAGCTGAAGCTGGACCAGGTCGGCGACCGGCGCCTTCGGCTTCAGTTCGAAGGTGTCGGGGAAGAGGAAGCCCTCGAGGTCCTTGGCACCCTTGCCGCCGTACTGCGCCGGGTTCAGGTACCTGGATTTGACCGTGGCCTTGGTGTAGCTGCCCGGGATGCCGTCTTCCTCGACCAGCTGGGCAGCCTGGGAGCGGGTGTAGCCCTCGGGAATGGTGACCGCAGTGGTGCGTTTGACCGGCGGCGTCGAGAGGGCGTCGATCGCTGCCCCGTAGCTCATCCCGTGGGCGAGCGTGAAGTGGCCGGCGTAGAGAGAGGAGCGCTTGCCGGCGAGGGTGACGCGGATCTGGAACAGGGTCGAGCTGTCGATCACGTCCTTCTCGCCGAGCAGGTCGCCGACCTCGCTGACGCTGGAGCCCTTCGGGATCGTCACCTGGACCTTCCCGGAGCCGTCGCCGTGGAAGGGCTGGAAGAGCGAGAAGAGGAACCAGGCGACGAACAGCGCCGCAATCGCGGCGAAGATGCGGAAGGGATGGCGGCGCAGAACGCCGAGCACACCGCCGCCCTCTCCGCCCCGACGGCCTCGGCCGTTGCGGGCCGCTCCGCGCGCCATCGCCGGGTCGTGCTCCTCCGGGACGCCCCAGATCTCCCGATCGGGCTCGGCCTCCAAGCCCTCCTCGGCCGCCCCTGCCGGTGCGCCAGCGTCCTCCGCAGCCGGCTCCTCGATGCCGGGCTCCTCCTCCCAGAACTCCTGCTCGGGGGTGCGCGGCGCAGGCGCAGGCTCGGCCGGGGCCTTCGGCTCGGGCGGCGGGGGCGGCGCGGCGGCCCCCTTCTCGGATCGCTTCGCCTCGCGCTTGCGGCGGCGCTCTTCGCGTTCGAGCCGGCGTTCCTCGCGCTCGCGGGCGGCGGGGTCGTTGGGGTCGGCGAAGGGGTCGCCGCCGGGCCACTCGTCACTCATGCGTCCGTCCCCTCGATCGTGTCTCTTTCCCGGGCTGCGTCCCTCTCCTCGATCGTGGCCTGACCGGCCAGGTACGCCTCGAGCAGATGCGCGGCGGCGATCGAGTCGCGCGGCGCGGTCGCCCCGGCGCGGCGGCTGGCGTCCGCCATCCGCGTGGTCAGGCGCTCGTCGTAGGTCTCGACCGGGATCTCGAGCATCGCCTCCAGTTCGGCGCAGAAGCTGCGCGCGAGGGCGGCCTGGCTGCCCTCCTCACCGCTCAGGTGCAGCGGCAGGCCGACGACCACCCTTTCCACGCCGTGCTCGGCAACCAGCTCGGAGACCGCCCGGGGCTCGGGCGGTTCGATCACCGGCAGCGGCGTCGAGAGGGTGCCGCTGGGGTCGGAGATGGCGCAGCCGATCCGCACAGTGCCGTGGTCGAGGGCGAGGACGCGCATCAGTGGACCACTAGCCCAGATCCCGCTCGATCGCGTCCCGGGCCGCGGCCAGCGCTTCGCCCAGCTTCGACGGGTCGCGGCCGCCGGCCTGCGCCATGTCGTCGCGGCCACCACCACCACCACCGACCACCGCGGCGGCCTCGCGGACGAGCGATGCGGCGGAGAGCCCGCGCGCGACCGCGTCCTCGGAGACCAGCGAGACCAGCGCGACCTTCTCGCCGTCGCCGCCGCCCAGCACGATGGCGGTTCCGCCGCCCAGGCTCGACTGGATCCGGTTGGCGACGTCCAGCAGCTCCTTCTGCCCGGCCAGCTCCGAGGAGGAGACGACGACCCCGACGCCGTCGACGTCCGCCGCCGCGCCGGCCAGCCGCTTCGCCTCCTCGCCGAGCAGCTGGCGCTGGGCCTGTTCGGCGCCGGCGCCGGCCTCGCGCAGGCGCTCCGCCGCCCGGCGGGCGCCGCCGAGAGGATCCTGCGGGTTGCCCAGCAGCTCACCGGCCTCGCGCAGCTGCGCCTCGCGCTCGCGGAACCAGTCGATCGCGGCGGGGCCGGTGATCGCCTCGACCCGGCGCACGTTGGCGGCGCTGGAGCCCTCGGCGGCGATCTTGAAGATCCCGATCTCGGCCGTATTGGCGACGTGGGTGCCGCCGCAGAGCTCGCGTGAGACGCCGTCGACCTCGACCACCCGCACCCACTCGCCGTATTTCTCGCCGAACAGGGCCATCGCGCCGAGCCGCTCGGCCTCGGCCCGCTCCATGTTCATCCAGCGCACCGGCGCGCTCGCCTTGACCCACTCGTTGACGCGGTCCTCCACGTCGCGCAGCTCCTCGGGGCTGAGCGCCTGGCCGTGGGTGAAGTCGAAGCGCAGCTTGTCGGGGCGGACGGCGGAGCCGGCCTGGTGCACGTGGGTGCCCAGCCGCTCGCGCAGCGCCGCGTGCAGGAGGTGGGTGGCGGTGTGGTTGCGCATCG